>CAWKFY010000030.1:0-60228 GCA_963848815.1 uncultured Chloroflexia bacterium | reverse complement strand
TAGCAACTGTCTTGGAAAGATGATTAGCACAATGCTGGCACCAATGAATGATTTTCATCCCAGTGAACGCGATGTTTAAGCATGGAATTCAGAATAGTAAGCAACTTGCGCATGCAGGCCGTGATGGCTACTTTCTTGGGTTTTCCTGCGGCACACAGACGTTCATAGAAAGTTCTTATGACGTGATTGAACCTCGTGGCTACGATGGTGGCCATGTAGAGGACTGCCCGGACGGTCGCACGGCCGCCCCATATGATTCGTTTACCACGGTGCTTGCCGCTGTCGCGATTAAAAGGGGCCACTCCTACCAGAGCAGCAATTTGCCGACGATTCAAAGTTCCCAACTCAGGAAGCTGCGCCATGATGGTGGCAGAAGTCACTTGTCCAATCCCTGGTACGCTCTGCAGCAGATCGTCTTTCTCCCGCCATATAGGACTTTCCTCGATCGCTTTTCTCAAATTGCGATCTATGTCTTCCAATTGCTGCTGAAGCCAGGTAATATGAGCCTGGATTCCCGGCTTCACCACCTTTCGCGCAGAGCCAAAACGATTCTTCTCTGCTGTCAGCATATCGCTTACTTGTTTACGTCGAACCACGATATCTTTAAGCTCCTGGGTGTGATCGTCAGAAAGGGGACGCACTGCAGGATGGATGACAGCCGCGAAATGAGCGATAACTCGAGCATCTATGGCGTCGGTTTTGGCCAATCTGCCGGTCGCCTTGGCAAAATCCCGGATTTGGCGGGGATTAACCACGGCCGGCGTTACCCCTTCAACCGCCAGAGCTGCAACCAGGTCAACCTGAAGGTTTCCCGTAGCCTCCAAGACCACCAGGGCAGGAGATATTTCCTGGATGCTTTTTACTGCCTTGGCAATACCCGGTTCATTATTGCTGAAACTCCATTGCGTGTTCGTCGCATGTACGGCCACATCTATTCTTTCTTTGCCGATGTCGATACCAACGTAAGTTTTCTCCGTATTCATACTCTCCTTTATTCTCCTTTTCGCCCGTCCTTGCATGATGCGGGATCTAAAGTCCCAGACAACTGTTCGGGCTCTCTCAGAGATAGGGTGCGGCGACCCATGCTAAACAACGGCCTCACAGGACCAAGGATTTATCGGTCTACCGCACCCCGCAACTGTAACCAGAATAACATGAATTAAAGATACAAGGATTTTATAAATTCCTTGGAATTTGGATTTTGGAGCTTGGAATTTCGTTGCGTAGGGGGCGTTGAAGAGGGGCTTTAGCCCCTCTAAGAAAAAAGTGTAACCTATATGCCCGGTTTAAAATGTAACCTATGCAGGTTTAAGATTTTCGAGCAAAACCTTTGGATTGAGCCGTTCAATAGCGAGATGATCAGAGGCGCCGAGAATCTCGATACCAACTATTTCTTCATGTGGGCCTAAATCGATAGCTACATCTTCGCTGAAATGTAAGGTAGTTACCTGGGTCGGGCCTTTCTTAAAAGAGATATAAAGAGCATCGACCTGAGGGTCGTATTTAATTTTCATTCAGTGCCTCCGAAATAGAAGACATAAACTGTAACCAACATTATTCTACCATTGCGAGCATACTCGTAATCACGGCCTTGCGAAGAAATCCTTAGTACGAACAAATCCATCGACGCGGAATCCATCTTTCAGGGTTAAATCCATCCGGGTAAGGGGCGTTGAAGAGGGGCTTTAGCCCCTCTTAGAAAAAGATATCTCCCTCTCCCTGTGGGAGAGGGCCGGGGTGAGGGATTATCCTGTACCACTTCTTCACGATCTTACCCTTACTTACATAGCCATTGTTCCGCAGAATAATCAGGACGACGGCATTTATGATCGTCCCGGCAATCACCGTCCGGATAACTATGGTTAACGCAGCTAAAATAAGGACCAGTTGAGAATATTCATCATATCTCGCGGCGTCCTTCGTAATCCATGCAAATAAAGCCAGGCCCGGAATAAAAGGCCAGAGTGCAGCGGCAGTAAACCACAAACTCCTTTGCTTCATCCAGAGCACCCAGATGCCTGCCGCTATAACGATAACGACCAGAACAGCAATTAAGATGGTGAGCTGGAGCGACCATGCACCCGGCGGCTTTTGCACCAGAGCCTCCAGCATGAAAGTGCCTGCGAGAATTGTTAATATGCCATAGGTCCAGTTGATATGCTTTTGAAACCAGTTTAATTCTACCGGGGTGAGATGCCGGGCCTCGAAGCAGTTGTAGCAGAATATCTTAGAGCCGATCGTCCTTTTGCATTCCTTGCAAACGGACCTCGTACAGTCCGAGCATATTTCCGCCGTCATCCTGTCCGGGTGTTCCGGGCATTTCATCTTGACGATGGTGGGTTCCCGGGACATGTCCTTAAGAAATAATAATAGGATGAGGAAGGCCAGCAATATCCATCCGTAGAGATAAAAGAGAAACGTATTGACAATCCTGGCTACCAGCCTCCAATCCACCTGGGGTTGAGCCAGTGTTAGGACAATTCTTCCTTCCGTGGCCAACAGTACCAGCAACAGGGCCGCCGGCAGCAGCCACAGTAGATGCCAATAGCTGCGGCCCTTGTTTTTCAAATACCAGGCGGATACCAGGGCATAACATGCCAGGGAAAGGGTCAGACAGAGGATTGGCGCCAGCATCTTCGAATTGAGGCCTGTGGAATTCGAGATGACGACTCCCACAATGAAACCGAACGCCGCCAGGATGGCGCTGACGAAATACGCGCCCACCAGCAACGTCCAGTTTAGATGCCTTCTAAACAATATCCGTGACCTCCGCTATAGCTGTTCGTTGCCATTAGGTCCCGATCGTATCGGGGCATGGCAATCCTTTGATCGTAGACGTTCCTTGTACTCAAATAAATTTGGCTCGATTATACCTGCAAGCACATGTTAAGTAAATGATATTGATATTAAATGTTCAGCATCATATTCAACGCCAAAGAATTTACGTGCGATCTCTCTAAACATAACATTGTAATATTCGCTGTTCATTTGTTAATATGATATCGATCTTCGACAAGTAATTATTATAGGAAAAGTTATTTGCCCAAACTTAAATATGTCAAAAAAGCGGCCGATTTATTGACACCTGATAAGGTGACCCGCTCAGGTTTTCTACAACAAGCGCTGCGAAAGACTAAGGAAGCTAATCCTTATGTCGAAAGAGCAAAGTATTTATTAGACAAGATTCAGTTGGCTAAAACTCCCGAAGCTCTATTTGATATTAAGGAGATACGAAACGACCTTGTGACTGCAGCTGGTTTTTCCGATAAGGCTGTAGGTTATTTTTCTGCAGCCGATCTTAAGAACGCCTTCTCAAAAGTATTGGCTGAGATTAATAGTAAGCCCAATACTGATTGGAGAACAGAAATCATTTATAGATTTCTTCTTACGCGTGGTGATACTCTTGGCGGTGTTATGAGAAATATTATGGGTGCAGAAGCAAAAATAATATTTACAGAGACCGTCCTAAATGTATTGCAGGATAAGAAGCTTAAAGCAAATTTGGTTTACAATAAAGAAAACAAGATTGTACAAATTTCCTGGAATGATAGAATACTGGTTTTTGATCGTACGCCAAAATTAATTGGCAAGAATATAGATACAATTTTATTGCGTGGTACCATTGACCTTTCAATAAATGACATATTCGCCAATAAAACAAATTATCTTGCTTGCGGCGAAATAAAGGGCGGTATAGATCCTGCAGGAGCGGATGAACATTGGAAAACAGCTAGTGGAGGATTAGAACGTATTCGTATTAAGTTGAAAGATAAAGTCAAACTATTCTTCGTAGCTGCTGCCATTGAAAATTCAATGGCTAAAGAAATATATTCCCAGTTAAAATCAGGAAAATTGGACTATGCTGCCAATCTGACTGATTCTTTACAATTATCAGATTTAGCTACATGGCTAATATCCTGTTGACGCTTCCATATGTAGACGCACTTGCGCATTTCCTCACGTCCGTGCTTTTTCATTTGCTGACTGCTATTTCCTTTTCCTATGGGTAATACCCAAATAGCATCTATATCTAAGCCTGCTTTTTGCGCTATCTGTGATAGTATGAGGTCGACAGGTATTATCACTCCTTGGTATCGTACATTGTCATTTACCATGATAAAGGGAGCTCCAGGCTTTAATACCCTCGCACATTCAAATATGACGATAGCAAGCTCCTTGAAATAGTTCCGGACCATCCTTGGCACACCGTTGTTATTGAGTTGGCCATCCTTACGACATCGATCCAAGTATTTTAGTATCAGTTGCAATAGTTCCTGTTCTTCAAATGCACGCACCGCTTTCGATAGCTGTTCTTGCTCAATGGCCCTGCCTAAATTATTTTTTTCACGATTCTCAACCGTACAGCTTAACATGGCCTGGCGAAGTTCCCGGATTTTATCTTCATCCACTCCTACCATAGCGAGTTCAAGTGCATACGTTCTCGTATAGTCGTATCGATTACAATAGGGCGGCGAAGTGATAATGCCGTCAAGCGTCTGAGACTCCATCTTTGGTAATAATTCCAGGCAAGACCCTTTAAGAAGTTCTATTTGGCCGCATCTGGTATCTTCACAATACAACGGCAATTGCAAATCATTTCCAGCAAGGTCATCAACTATCTGGTCGAGTTTAGAGCATATTGCTTGCGTGAATTGCTTTATGATCCCTTTGCAAAATGGTTTGCCGCCAAGCCGTCTGTTCGACCGAGAGTCCCACCGTAAATATTGCCCATCTTTTCTGGTGTAACTCACATCCTCCAGAATACACATCGCAGCAAAAAAGAGTACTCGTTTCAGGCTCTCGTCGGCCATTTGGTCAATCTCGAATAAATATCTTTCTAATTGTTGTTCTGTTTCCCTTGGGAAGGCGCCTTCCGTAATTTTTAAATGATTGAAACGTTTGAGTGGTCCTGGTTGCAGCCAAAGCATTTTTTCCCGAAATTGTCTTAGCCTATTGCACAAAGCCCCGGTGTCCTCATTCTTTAGGATATGCCGGACTTCGATAATTTCAGAACTGCTTGGTAGCAGTTCTATACCGACTGAATCTATCCCCAGTTCGCTGATTGTGAATAGCGCCGCTCCGGAACCGGCAAAAGGATCAAGTATGCGCCCTTCATTCAAATTTAATTTTTCGAAAACGTACTTTATTAAATCTGCTGAAAATCCTTCTTTATATTTATACCATCGGTATCCATTCTGGTTTTTGTTGGCTTGGAAGCTTACCAAAGTGCGATCTAAGTCAGTGTTAACCCTAAGTTTATCCGCAAACATATTGTGAATATTTTTGTTGGCCGATTCAATCTTATTGAGTATTTCCTTCTGTTGATTTTCCACCTCTTACATCTCCTTCAAAACCTGGTAGTACACGCTTGACCAGAGCCTGTAACTCATTTCGATCATATAGCCGATAATTATTAATAGGATGGCGGATCGCCTTTAGTTTCCCTGCTCGATCCCAATTTCTTATCGTAGAAGCAGACACCCCAAGCACTATAGCTGCTTCGCTTACGGTTAACAGCGTCCCAATGGTGATTGCATTTCTATTTATCAACTTTATTAAAGCTTATCATACATTATCAATGGTTGCAATATCTATCAGTGGATATTCGCGACGATAAATTTTATTATATGTTGAGTGATTGAACGAAAATGCGGGTTCAAACACATTTTTATCTAGCGGGGTTATAGTGCCACCACTTAAAGTCGCCTATCTTTTTGGAACGGGAGCTAGCCACGGTGAAATCAGCAGATATGATCCTATCATGGGGATACTTATGGGTCATGTAGTTGAGGCCATGCTATTGAAGATTGATTCCGACAAAATTGATGTATTGTATCCGGTCAAAAATTTCCTTGACGATGACGCAGATGTTGAACACTTAATAACACTTTATGAGTCTTCGGGAACAAGGAAAGGAAGTGAGATCGCCAGGGAACTGAAGCGGGTGTTTCGTGAAGAGATTCTGGCAATGATAGCCAAATTAGGCGCAGGCTTCTCACCCGTTTTATTCAGTGCTCTAATAGATATGTATAATGTTGTCAACTTCAACGAGAAAATTGCCGCCTTTCTCACGCTCAATTATGAAGATATATTAGAGCGGGCGATGGATGGGGTACTAGGCGGATTCAATTATTCATTTGGGGATTATATACTTGACAAAGGGCATTGAGTGTGCTAC
Organism: uncultured Chloroflexia bacterium; assembly: GCA_963848815.1. Classification (GTDB taxonomy): domain Bacteria; phylum Chloroflexota; class Dehalococcoidia; order GIF9; family UBA5629; genus UBA1162. The sequence continues at coordinate 54,050 of CAWKFY010000030.1, read as the reverse complement.
TATATGAATTATGAAGATTCATTTGGTTTCTCGTCCTTCTCATGAGCTATCTTCTTTAGAAACTCTAGTACCTTCTTTGGAAATACCTTTTCCGCTAGTTCCTCGGTCGTCATATCTTTAGGATGCTTTTTACTTTTAGGCATAGGAGTTCTCCGATGAAAAACAAGAAACACACAACAAAACAAGACATGAACATAATGAAGCTGATGGAAGAATTCGGCACAGAAGACGAATGCAGAGATGCCCTTGAAGCTTTGCGATGGCATGATGGCATAACCTGCCCTCATTGCGAAACAAAGAGCATATCTCGCTTAAAGACACATCATATTTACGAGTGTAATTCATGCGGGTATCAGTTCTCCGTAATGACAGGGACTATTTTTCACGATACGCATTTGCCACTCCCTAAATGGTTCATGGCTATCTATCTCATGGTGGAGTCCAAGAAAGGAATCTCCGCTAACCAAATGAAACGAACGCTTAACGTATCTTATAAGACGGCATGGTATCTTTGCCATCGGATTAGGAATGCCATGATGGAACAAAATCCCAAGATGCTTGACGGCATCGTAGAAGTCGATGAAACATGGGTAGGTGGCAAACGAGAGCATGTTGGGCATGGCTACAAAGGCAATAAGGTCATTGCGGTTGGAGCGGTTGAACGTGATGGCGAGACAAGGCTTCAGAAGATCGATAACCGTGAAAAAGAAACGCTTCGTAATTTTATTAAGAGCCATGTAGCATCGGATACAAAAGCCATTTATACTGATGATTTCCCGGCATACAAGGGCATAGAAGATGCCAAGCATGAGACTGTCAACCATAGTGCTGATGAATGGGTAAGGGGCGATGTAAACACGAACTCTATTGAGAACGTATTTAGTCTCTTTAAGAGGTCTGTTATGGGTTCCTATCATAAAGTATCTGCAAAGCATCTTGACGCTTACCTTGACGAATTAGAATGGAGATTCAACAACCGTGAGAACCCGTATTTGTTTCGCGATACGCTCTTGAAATTAATCAAATCTGATAATCTTGAATATAAAGAGCTTACAGCCAAACCATAACGCAAGAGGACTGGTTCCCTTTTTGCTGGGCGACCGTGTGGAATTGGATTCTTTTTGAATTTACGTAACTTAATTTCTGCCACATCGTAAGTAGCTATCTCATAAACCTTTTGGGAAGGCCCATTTCTAGGGCTTGGACTAGAGGTAATTATGACTTCTAGTCTGATCTTAGTGACATTACTTGTAAAATTTTGCATTACCCGCTTTGTTTTAGTCTTAAGATCATAACCTAGTAATTTTAAGCCCTTTCCTAGTGGTGCTGTATCATGTGCTAACCTAACCTTTTCCGTACGGCCTTTCCTAATAGTTATCTCATTTGTATCAGAGTGTTCCCAATCACCTACCCACGGTGAGAATTCTGGAGCCGGAATCCAGTTATCATCCATTTCTATAGCAAGCAAAGATATTTGCGTTTCAAAATTGCCTTCTTCGCCATTATTAGTAACCCCTAAACACAAGTAAGCATTAAGATCAAACTCCGGCACAACTGATATGAAAGGCTTCTTGTTTTCGGATTCATCTAATTTGCTTGCTAAATCCCAAATCGCCCAAATTACGAATATAAAGAACACGAATCCTGATATAATAGCTATTACAATAGTAGTAGCGTTGGGAACGTATTTGGCAACAACAATATTCAATGGTTGCCAGAAGGTTGAGACTAGTGAGAACGTGCTAAGCCCTGCCGCTATAAGCATGCCCAGCACCTTCTTGATTGGGAAGTTCCTTGGCAATATTGCCACGTCCTTATTCTACCACCTTTGTCAAGTATATAATCCCCAAATATTTGATGATAATATTGAATACATCGCTGAATTGGATGGCAAAAATTTTAGTACCTTACCCGGATGGGCTAAACAAAACTTTTTAAACCACGAAATTAGTATCGTGGAAATATATGATGTAGATAAAGATCAGGAATTAAATTTATTATTTCTCAGGCTTCAGATGGGTTCTATTTTGAACGTCGGGGAAAAGCTTCATGCAATGAATGGATTTATGCGTGACTATATATTTTCTGATCTTAGTAAACATAAGTTCTTTGCTGAGATTAATATTCCGCATCGCCGTTACGCTGTTGAGCAAGTTGCGGCCCAGATTGCGCTTAATTATTTTAGCGTTATTCATGAAAAGGATTTCCACCGATCTCGATATACGGATTTGCAAGACTTCTTCAAACAATATAATGTCAAGGCGAACGATACTGAGTTGTTAACGAAGGCAATAAATCAAATAATAGACAGGATCGTGCTGTGTCTTGCTGGCCTCTTAGGATTGATCAGAAATAGGGCTACCGCCGTATCTGTGTTTCTTTTTATTAATAATATACTGATACAAAATCGAGACTACGAACTTGATGAGTTCGCCGCGTTTTTTTCTATGTTTATGAAAACACTTGCTTGGCAGATTCCCAAAGGGATTAGAATGGATTCCCAATATGAGGAATTATTGAAATTCCAGACGTATGTTGCTCAGGCGGCAGGTGAAAAGTATGCCATTCGTCGACGATTTGATATGTGGGTAGAGTATTTCGAATACTACAAAATTGAAAAATGTATAAAAGGAGATAAGGAATACGCTGCGGAGACAGACAATAACCCAGATATAGCGAGAGCACCATTTTAAGGCTCCAATACTGATTGTTTTTCGGACATTTAGACATCCGGCTGTGCCATATTATGATAGCGCTTCATCTTGTATAAATTGCAGCAACCCCGCCACGCTCTTGGAATCGCATATCTGACCGCTTTCAATCAGGCCTTTGATCTCGACAACGGGTACCCGCACGATCTCGATCTCGTCGGTATCTTCGGCGGTTAATTTCGACGGCTTCAATTCAGTTGCCAGGCAGAGGTGCAGATACTCGGTGCAGTAGCCGGGCGCAGAGTAAAAGCCGCCCAGCCTGGTCACCTTGCCGGGCAGGTAGCCGATCTCCTCCTGCAGCTCCCTCTTCACCACCTCCTCGGGCGTCTCGCCCTCATCTATGCCGCCGGCCGTATCTTCAGCAGGACCTTGCCCGCAGGCCTATGATGAACGCCTACCTTAAGTTACTAAGCGGGTATCTTCGTTTTCTTTATTGGTTTAACTTTACTGGTGGCTATTCTTTTGCCCTTTCTTACACTTTCTCTGCCAGAATTGACAACGGGCCTATCGTGAACATACCGGCCTGCAATCGACATCGGCTGGTGCACGCCGTATTTTGGTGACTGAATAGAACGCCCGGCACTACTGAGAATTTCCTTAATTACTGTTCGAATAAAGGTAGACGGCCCCAAAGCTTTGGTCTCGGCCAGTCTGCGTAATTGAGTTAACTCCTCTCCAGTCAGCCGAATAGTGAGAAATGATGACCGCTTTTGCTTGCCTTTTTGTTCTTTGGCAGTATATCCCTCATCTATAAGACTATGCATTGCCCAGTATTTGTCTTCCTCTTCGCTGTTTCTAAATTTAGGATTAGGGTATATATTCTTTTTCTCTGCCATAATAATCACCAGCTTTTCTTAGATTTATAATTATTCTTCTGGCTTTCAGTCCCATTGAAGAGAATCAATCTCCATATAGTAAATGTAACACATTGTAACACATTACACAATTAAAAGCTAGGGAATTATAATTACGTCTCCTGGATGGATTAGATTATTCAGGTCGGGTAGCTAAAAACTGCAACAACCCCGCCACGCTCTTGGCATCGCATATCTGGCCGCTTTCGATCAGGCCTTTGATCTCGGAAACAGGCACCCGCACGATCTCGATCTCATCGGTATCTTCGGCAGTTAACTGCGATGGCTTCAAGTCCGTCGCCAGGAAGAGGTGCAGGTACTCGGTGCAGTAGCCGGGAGCGGCGTAGAAACCGCCCAGCCTGGTCACTTTGCCGGGCAGGTAGCCGATCTCCTCCTGCAGCTCCCTCTTCACGGCCTCCTCGGGCGTCTCGCCCTCCTCTATGCCGCCGGCCGGTATCTCCAGCAGGACCTTGCCCGCAGGCCTCCTGAACTGCTTTTCCAGTATCACGTTATCCTTATCGTCCAGCACGACGACGGCGATGCAGTCGGCATGCCAGACGATCTCACGGGTGGTCACCTCGCCGGACGCCTTCTCGATGGTATCGATGCGCAGGTTCACGGCCCTGCCCTTCGAATACGGTCTTGCTGGATATGAGCTTCTCCTGCATCAGTCCGCCGCCTCACGTCGTAGACCAGCGCTACCTCGTCGCAGTCGGGGAACTTGGGACAGCTATAGCACTCCGCCCAGATCTTGCGCGGCAGCTCCATCTTCTCCACTTCCTTGAACCCCTGCTTCTTGAAAAACCCGGGCTTGTAGGTCAGGCAGAATATGCGCGGTATGCCCAGCGCCTTCGATTCTTCCACGCAGGCCCTGATCAGCTCCGCCCCCACGCCCTTCTTCTGCTGCGCCTGGGCCACCGCCAGCGCCTTGACCTCGGCCAGGTCGGCCCAGCTTATATGCAGCGCCACGCAGGCGGCCACTTTCCCGGCCCGGTTGCGTACCACCAGGTAGTCCCTCAGGTTCTCATATATCTCGCTCAAAGCCCGCGGCAGCATCTCGCCCTTGCCTGCGAACCTGTTCACAAGCTCGTGCATCTGCTTGACATCGTCTATGTGGCTTTTTCTACTTTCATTCTATTATTTCTACCCTCACCCTGGCCCTCTCCCTCAAGGGAGAGGGTATATATTTTTTCTAAGAGGGAACAAGTTCCCTCTTCAACGCCTTCCTTTTTCTAATAGGGATCAATGCCTTCGAATCAACGGATTGCCACGTCGCCTGCGGGCGCCTCGCAATGACGGGTATATACGCGGGCGCACCTAAAGGTACGCCCCTACACAGATTGCCTTGCAATGACGGGTTTTTCACAGTGACTTCCCTTTCAGTTTGGATACCAGCGTCGAGTAAAATTCGCTCTTCGGCCTCAAGCGGATGAACCTGGTCACGTTGGGGCTGAGTGATACTTCGATCTCATCCTCATCGTTGAGCGGCTCCTCCACCTGGCCGTCCATGCTGACGACCGCACCGTGGTTGGTGAAGACCTTCAGCCTGACTGCCGACGCCGGGGCCAGGACCACCGCCTTGTCCATGCTTAAATGGGGGCAAACGGCCTTAGGATAATGTCGCGCGACTCCGGATGAAGGATCGGGCCATTGGCAGCCAGAGAATAGCCCGTGCTGCCCGTGGCCGTGGAAACGATGACGGCATCCGCCCTGTACTTGGTGAATGGCTCTCCGTTGATATCAACCTGTATGTTGACCAGCCTGAGGGATTTGCCCCGGCCCACCACCACGTCGTTGAGGGCGTGGTATTTATTACCGGTGCGTTTGAGCGCAGCCTGGAGCATGGCCCTTTCCTCGGTCCATCCTCCCCCCTCGATAATGACCAGCAGCTTGTCCAGGGCATCTTCGGCGCTGAGCTCGGTCATGAAGCCCAGGTTGCCGAAATTTATGCCCACGATGGGTATCTCAAGCGGGAAGATGATCCTGGCCACACGCAGTATGGTACCGTCGCCGCCCACGCTGACGGCCAGGTCGGTATTATCCAGGTGCTTTTTAGCGCCGGCCTCGTCCCAGGAAGAATGGACCCAGCATGGCACGCCTTTGCGCTTTAAAAACTGCTCGACATCGGCGGCAAATTGCTCGGATTTACCGATTTTCGGATGGTATAAAATGCCTATTCGTTTCACGAATCAGCAGTCTAGCACCCGCATTTTATAGTGTCAAATAGAAATACCTTTATAAATTCCAAGCTCCAAATTCTAAGGAGTTTAAAAACTCTAAACTCTAAGGTAAGTATCCCCTAACGTCCCGTAGACGAGATACAGGGTGGTGTGATATGATTATACCACGAGGTATAGTCACCCAGCATATTCCGGGATCGCGGTAGAAGTAGAGAATGGATAATTCCACGGCAACAAACACAATCGTTAATATGCCTTCTTGGTTGTTTGGGACTCTTATCGGGGTTATTGGTAGTGGTATTTTAGCCATGATAATAGAATGTCTAAAAAGACCCAACATCACATTGAAATTCAATTCCTCGTCTAATTTTTATGAGATAAACCCAAATCGTAAAGGGAATACTCTTTGGTGTGAAATTAAAAGTCATGTTAATTCTGCTTGGCTTGAAAGGCTTGGTATAAGTCGAAGGACTTTGAATACATTTATGTTCTGCTATGTCATATCTGATATATCTAGTTCGAAACGTAAATTAACCTGGCATACGGGCAATACATCAAAAATTATTGTGGATAAAGAACCCACAAGGACAATAGAACCCTCCCTTGCCTCATACCATATCTATATCCTGTCAATAGATGAAGATGGCGTAAAAGATCATCTTGAAAATAATAATGGGATTACTTTAATTCCTCAACGTTATTTAATTGAGGGTACTTTCGTTTCAGGCGGGATTCGAGAGAAGACAAAAGGGGAGTTTATTGTTGATGATAAGTTCCCATATATTACAATGATTACGAAATGAGAAAACGAAAAATAATCAAACGCAAGATAACCCAAGACCAGTTCTTTCAGATACTTGAAAGTGCCATCCGGCCTAAAGCTGCTGAATCTGATTTAGAACCGTCTGAAACATCGGAGCCTGGTCAAGACGATGGTTGTAGCGAAATTGATATTCATTCAGATATGACTGAAGATACTTCGGACTAACAGCATGATAAACACCGCCTATTCCACGCTTTACCAGGGACCAAAATCCCTCAATGGTATTAGTGTGCGCACTCCCGACAACATAATCGCCAGCGGCATGATTACATTTGATATGGTTAAACCCGGCATCATTAAGGGCATCATAGACCTTATATTCATCCGTGTAAATAAGGGTTCTACGCTTCACATTCTTGGCAATCAGCGGCATCACAGTCGATCGCTTTACATTGGCAACAACTTTGGTGCTGACCTTGCCATGCCTTTGAGCAATGCCGATCACGGGGACTTTATGAGAGCCTTCAGCTGGGCGGCCTTGATTATCGCCTCGCCTTTTACCGCCGTAATAAGTCTCATCAATTTCAACCTCATCGGTAAAAATACCAGCGTTCTCATCAAGAAGTGTACGAATCTGCCTAAACATACGCCAAGCAGTCTTATAGGTCACGCCATGCTTTCGTTGAAGTGCTTTAGCGGAAAAACCCGATCGAGTAGTAGACATCTCATGGATAGCATCAAACCATATATGAAGTGGTGTAGGCGATTTGCGAAAGATGGTATTAGCAAGTGGGGATACCTGCCTGCGGCAATTATCGCATTCATAAACCGGCTTCTTAGCCAGCTTGTGATGCTTTGTGATCTTATTGCATACTGGACAATGAATACCATCAGGCCAAAGATGATTCTTAATCCACTCAAGGCAAGCATCATCATCGGGAAAATGTACGGCGAAATCTTTCGCTGTAAAGTCCTGCATTCGATTCTTTTTCATGGCTTTTATCCCTCACTTGAATACAGTATAGCACAGGAATTACGGGATGTCAAGGGATAGTTACCAACTCTAAATACTAAGCTCTAAATAATTTCAAAACCCAAAGCTCAAATGACTAAAATGAAAGAGCATTTAGAATTTGGATATTAAAATTTGTTTAGGATTTAGGGTTTAGAGCTTAGAGTTTCCTTGCACCGTAGGAGCAAGGAGATTAGATCCCGAAGATTTTGACGGCGGCCAGCGTGAGGCCGATGAAGGCGCCCGGCAGCACGCCGATGACCACCACCATCACGCAGCAAACGGCCAGGGCCAGCCACTCGGGCCAGGAGGACGTCACCTTGTCCTGTGACGCCGGCTCGTTCATCCACATGACCTTGACCACTCTGAAATAGTAGAAGGCGGAGATAACGCTGTTGATGACCGCTATGACGACCAGCCAGGCAAGGCCCTGCTCGACGGCGCCGTTGAAGATGTAGATCTTGGCGATGAGGCCCGCCGTGGGAGGCAAGCCCGTCAGGGATACCAGGAAGAGCGTTAGGGCCGCAGCCAGCAGAGGCGAGCGCTTGCCCATGCCCTTGTAGTCGTCGATCATGTCGCTGTTGATCTTGTTCGAGATGGCGATAATGGCTATGAAGGCACCCAGGTTGGTGAGCGCATAGCTGAAGAGGAAGAAGACCAGGCCGCTGCGGATATCGAGGCTGCCCTGTGCAGCCATGCCCATGGCTGCCAGGCCTACCATGAGATAGCCTGCCTGGGCTATGCTGGAATACCCGAAGAGCCTCTTGATGTTGTTCTGCGCCAGCGCCGTCACGTTACCGACGGTCATGGTGAGCGCCGCCAGCACCGCGATGACCACGGCCCATTCGGTATGCAGCCAGTCGGGCATGCCGAAGGCCGTCAGCAGGATACGCGTGATGACTGCAAAGCCCGCCGCCTTGCTGGCCACCGAGAGGTAAGCGGTAATGGGGGTGGGAGCTCCCTCGTAAACGTCGGGCACCCACATCTGGAAGGGCACGCTGGCGATCTTAAATCCAAATCCCGCAATGATCAGCACCAGGCCGGTCAGGAGCAGGGGTGAGGAAACGGCGCTGCCCGCAGGCAGGGCCTTCAAAAAGTCCGCTATGGCCGTCAGGCTGGTGGAACCGGTAAGGCCGAAGGTCAGCGCCATGCCGTAGAGCAGTATGGCGGAGGCCACAGCGCCCAAGATAAGGTATTTCAAGCCGGCCTCGCTGGAGCCCTTGTCCTTGAGGAAGCTTACCAGCGCGTAAAGCGATATGCTGGAAAGCTCCAGCGAAACGTAAATCGTGATCAGGTTGACCGCCGAGACCAGCAGCATCAAGCCGATGGATGAGAGCAGCAGCACGGCATAGTACTCGCCTTGGAACTTGTCGAACTTCAATACATATTTGTTGGATGCCATCACGACCAGTATCACTGCGGCCAGGATGAGCAGTTTGAAGAAGAGGCCGAACTGGTCGATGGCTATCATCTGGCCGAAGGCATCCTGTCCCGAGCTGCCCCACAGCCCGAGGGCGAAGGCGGCCGAGACGAAGGCGCCGATGATGGCCAGCACGGGCAACACGCCTTTGCGGCTGACGAAAAGGTCGACCACTACGATAAGCAGGGCGAAGCACAGCAGGCTTATCTCAGGCGCAATATATTTAATCTGATCAATCAACATAGGTTACATTCCTATCAGCCTGGCAATAGGCTCTACTCCCATATAAATCACGTTGGTCAGTATGGCCGGATAGATGCCCACCAGCATGATCACGGCCACGAATGAGAAGGTGCTGATCATCTCGACGGTGTCCGCGTCGCCCACGCCCTTATATTTATCCAGCGGGAAGCCGTAGAAAACGCGCTGCAGCATCCAGAGGATGTAGCCGGCGGTGATAACGACGCCGGTGACGGCCAGCAGGGTGAATATGGGCATCCCGGCGATGACCGTGCTGGTAAAGCTGCCGGCGAAGGTATGAACTCGGCGGCAAAGCCGCTGGTCCCCGGCAGGCCCAGCGAAGCCAGGCCGGCGATGGTGAAGACCACCACGATTATCGGCATCTGGCGGGCCAAGCCGCCCAGCTTGCCCAGGTCGCGCTGTTGCGTCTTATCGTAGACCAGCCCCGCCATGGCGAAGAGCAGGCCGGTGACCATACCGTGGCTGAACATCTGCAGGGCGGCGCCCGTCAGGCTCACCTGGCTCAGGGCGAAGATGCCCAGCAGCACGTAGCCCATGTGGCTGACGCTGCTGTAGGCGATCAGCCGCTTGAGGTCGGTCTGCCTCAGGGTCACCGCCGCGCCGTAGATGATGCCGATGACCGCCAGTATCAATTAAGGGAGCGTATTGGACGTGCCACCTGCGGGAAGCATGCTCACGCACAGGCGGATCATGCCGTAGCCGCCCATCTTCAGCAGCGCGCCCGCCAGCATGACGCTGACGGCGGTGGGGGCATCGGTATGGGCGTCGGGCAGCCAGGTGTGCAGCGGGAAGACCGGCAGCTTGACGGCAAAGCCGATGATCAGCAGGAAGAAGAGCACGGTCAGCGGCATGAAGGACGAGGTTATGCCGAGATGCCCGCCAGTGCGGTCATGGTCGAAGGTTGCCGGTGGTGAAATAGAGGCTCAATATGCCGGCCAGCATGAAGGCGCTGCCGAACAGGGTATATATAACGTACTTGTTGGCGGAGTACTCCTTGCGGCCGCTGCCCCAGACGGAGATCAGGAAGTACATCGGGATGACCTCGATCTCCCAGAACAGGAAGAAGAGCAGCAGGTCCAGCGAGGCGAAGACGCCGAGGATGCTGGTCTCCAGCAGCAGCAGCCAGGCGAAGTATTCCTTGGGCCTCAGCTGTATCTTCCAGGAGACCAGCACCGAGACCAAGCCCAGGAAAGTCATCAGTATCACCAGCGGCAGGCTCATACCGTCCACGCCCAGGTGGTAGTAGGCGTTGATGGCCGGTATCCAGGAATCTTCTCTTCGAACTGCATATGCCCGATGGCCGAGCCCGAGCGGTCGAACATCCAGAATACGGCCAGCGAGATCAGGAAAGAGAGCAGCGCGGCGACCAGCGCGATCCATTTAACGGTCTTCTGGCTGGGCCTGGGTATGAGCGCGATCACGATTATGCCGACGACCGGCAGAAAGACTATCAAGCTCAACAAATTCAGATTCAAAACCTTTTACCTCAAGAGAATAAATACAGGCATATCGCTATAGCGATGGCGCCGATGGCAATTGAGATCACATACAGTTGGGTCTGGCCGTTCTCTATCTTGCGCAGTATTCCGCCTGCGCCGGCCGTACCCCGCGCTACACCGTTGACGGCGCCGTCGACCACGCTGGTATCGAACATGGCCATGACTTTGAAGATGCCGTTATATAAAATCGTCTTGACGAAGACGTTCTCGTATAGCTCGTCCATGAAATATTTGCGGTAAAGCAGCGTATAGACGGGTTTGACCGCATTGCCGATCTTCTCCGGGGAAATCCACTTCTTGAGGTACATGGCGTAAGCCAGGAAGATGCCCAGCAGGGCCACTACCAGAGATATCAGCGGCAGCGGATGCGTGAACACGACCAGGAATCCCGCCAGGAGGTTGCTCTCCTCCGCTTCGCCGCCCATAAGCTGGCTGAAACCGCCGGTCACGTTGAACCAGCCTGCGAAGATGGCCAGGATGGCCAGGACGACCATCGGGACGATCATGACAGCCGGAGACTCATGCGGTCCATGCGAATGCTCGTCATGTCCGCCGTGCTCGGGCTCTGCACCACCCCTGTATTCCCCGTGGAATGTCATGAACACGGCTCGGAACATGTAGAAGGCTGTCATGAATACGGTGATCATGGCCAGGGTGAAGAGGACGGGGTTGTTGGTTAAAGCCGACGCCAGTATGTCGTCCTTGCTCCAGAAGCCCGCCAGCGGCCAGATGCCGGCCAGGCTCAGCGAGCCGATGACGAAGGTGATATAGGTCCAGGGCATAACCTTGCGCAGTCCGCCCATCAATCTCATATCGAATGTGCCGGTGCCGTGGTTTACGCTGCCAGAGCCGAGGAACAGCAGGCACTTGAAGAAAGCATGGGTAAAGAGGTGGAAGATGCCGATGGCGACGCTGCCCGCCCCCAGGCCCAGCATCATATAGCCGAGCTGGCTGATGGTGGAGTAGGCCAGCACGCGCTTGATATCGTTCATAACCAGTCCCATGCTGGCGGCGAAGATGGCCGTAAAGGCGCCGATGACCGCCACGGTGGTCATGGCCTCAGCGGAATGCTGGAAAAGCGGGTAGAAGCGGGCCACCAGGAATACGCCGGCGGCGACCATGGTGGCGGCATGTATCAGGGCGCTGACGGGCGTGGGGCCTTCCATGGCGTCCGGCAGCCAGACGTGCAGCGGGAACTGGGCCGATTTGCCGGCGGCGCCGGCGAAGATGCCGATGGCCACCCAGGTGAGCGTCGTCCCGGCCAGAGCGCCGGTGGCGACCAGGTTGTAAAGCGTCTGGGTATCGAAGGTGCCGGTCTGCGCATAAAGCAGGAGTATGGCGGCCAGGAAGCCGAAATCGCCCGCCCTGGTGACTATGAAAGCCTTCTTGGCGGCGTTGGCGGCGGAGGGCTTATGGAACCAGAAGCCGATCAACAGGTAGGAGCCGAGCCCGACCCTCTCCCAGAATACGAACATAAATAAAATGTTATTGGCCAGCACCAGTCCCAGCATGGAGGCGGTGAAGAGGGACATGAAGGCGTAGTAGCGAACGTATCCCGGATCGCCTTTCATGTAGCCCTGGGAGTAGATCTGGACCATGAGGCTGACGAAGGTAACGACCACCACCATGACGGCGGTGAGAGCGTCTACCAGTACACCGATGTGGATGTTGAGGTTGCCGATGACGGCCCACTGGATATCGTCGACCAGCAGCTTGTGGTCCGGGGCCGCCATCACGGCGCCCATGAGCCAGAAGGCCAGCGCACACGAAATGCCGATGGCGCCGATGGTCACATAGCCGGCCACCTTCGGCCACTTGTTGAAGAAGGGCCGCAGGATAAGGCCGCACACCAGGAACGAGGCGAACGGCAGCAGGAAGATCAGCCAGGGGACCATTGTCGGCATTACAGTTTCCTCAAGACCTCCTCTACGACGTGTACCCTCTCCTGGGAGACATATATCTTGTAGGAGACGGCCTCCTTGAACTCCAATTTGTCCGAATCTGGAAGGATCCTGTATGGGGATGCCCTCTCCCTCGAAGAAGTCCTTCCACATATCGGCGATCATTTTATTCGGCGCGCTTTTTATCTGTACCCACATAGCATTACCATTTCAAAAGGTTGAAGTTCTCCATGTCCACGCTCTCGCGGTTGCGGTAAATCGAGAAGATGATGGCGATACCGACCGCCACTTCGGCGGCAGCCACCACCATGACGAAGATGGCGAATATCTGGCCGGTCAGGGCGAGTGGTGTTACATACAGGGAGAAGGCGATCAGGGTGATATTGACGGCGTTGAGCATGATCTCCAGGCACATGACCAGCTTGATCACATTGCGCTGGGTGATCACGCCGACCAGCCCGATGCAGAACAGGATGGCCGATAAAATTAAATAATGGTCCAATCCTACAGTAAACATTATTTCTCCCTCAGCACGGCGATCGCTCCGAGTATGGCCGAAAGCAAGAGAACGGCGGCAATCTCGACCGGCAGAACATAGCCGCTGCCGAATAGCTGCTGTCCAATAGGCTGGATGGTATAGTCCGGCGGGACAGCGGCTGGCAGTACGAAGTTGGTATTCAATATTCCGTAGGCCACCGTTATGAGCAGCAGCAGGCCGACGGCCCCCGCCCAGTATTTATAGTTGTCCAGCGGAAGACCATGCCTGGCGTCACGGGTGAGCATGACGGCCACTATTATCAAAATGGAGATGGCGCCGACGTAGATGAGGACCTGCACGATGGCCAGGAAATCGGCGTGCAGCAGCAAGAAGAAGCCGGCTACGCTCATAAACAGCACAATCAGGCACAGGGCGGCGCGGAAGATGTCGCGCACCATGATCACAGCGACCGACGCGGCCAGCGCTATGACGGCCAGCAGGTAGAAAATTAAATCAAGCACCGGGCCCCCTCTTGCGTTTGCTCAACGGGAAGAGCTTCAATTTCTGTCCACCCTCTTCCCTGTTGTAAATAAGCAGGCTCTGTTCGGGCAGTTTGGCCTCGAACTTCGGGCGGTAATAGCCACTGGGTTGATGCTGGTCGGTCAGCTTCAGCTTCTCTTTGCTCAAAATGGTCTCGCCCCTGCGGTATTTGGCGCATTCATATTCCAGTCCCATGGCCAGTGCGTCGTAGGGACACGACTCAACGCAGAGTCCGCAGAATATGCAGCGACCCGAGTCCAGCTCGAATTTATCGACGATGAACTTATTGTCCTCGCCCCTGTGCGTTACCAGTATGATATTGCCCTGCAGGCAGGCCTTGGTGCATGTGCCGCAGCCGGTACACCTTACCGGGTCCCAGACCAGCTCGTTGCCGCGGATCCTGCGGGACCTGACCAGCTTCTCATTGGGATACTGCACCGTGAGCGGCGCCCTGAAAAGATGTTTCAGGGTCAGCGCCATGCCCTTAGCAATACCGATGCCGTAGCGCTCAAACTTCAACCCTGCCACCTCCCAGTGTGAAGAGTTTGGACCAGAGCAGGACTAAAACGGCCGCACAGGCAAAATTCAGGATCACCATCATCCACATCATGGATGCCGGCAACACCAGTACTTCAATAGCAATTATGATAAGGTTGATCACAGCCATGGGCAGCAGGCCCTTCCAGGCGAAGCCCATGAGCTGGTCCACGCGCAGCCTGGGCAGCGTGGCGCGCATCCATACGGTAACGCTGAAGACCAGTACGACTTTGATCAGGAACCAGATAACGGGCGGGAGCAGAGGCCCGCTCCATCCGCCCAGGAACAGGGTGGTGATAACCGTGGCGTAAGCCAGGGCCACGCCGTATTCACCCATGAAGAACATGGCAAATTTCATGCCGGAATACTCGGTATGGTAGCCGGCTACAATCTCCGAATCTGCTTCGAGCAGGTCGAAGGGCGAGCGGTTCATCTCGGCCAGACAGCCCAAGAAGAAGATCACGGCGCCCAGCGGCTGGACCAGGAAGAAAGGTATGCTCTGGGCCTGTACGATGCTGAGCATGGCAAACGAGCCTGCCACCAGCCCGACGCCGACGATGGAAAGCACCATCGGCAGTTCATAGCTCACCATCTGAGCCACGACACGCATGCCGGAGATGAGGGCAAACTTGTTGCTGGAGCCCCAGGCCGCCATCAGTATCCCGATGGTCGATATGGAGCTGATGGCAACCACGTAGACGATGCCGACGTTCAGATTGGCCAGGATGGCCCCCTGGTCCACCGGCACCACAGCGAAGATCATCAAAACGGGCACGAAGACCACGATGGGGGCCAGGAAATGCAGTATCTTATCGGCCTTGGCCGGGACGATGTCTTCCTTGAGCAGCAGCTTGAGGCCGGTAGCCACCGGCTGCAAAATGCCTTCGGGGCCGCAGCGGTTGGGTCCCAGGCGGAGCTGGAAGCGTCCTAATAGCCTGCGCTCCCACCAGATAAATATAATGACCAGCGTCAGTGAGACGGCGATAATCAGGATAATGCCGACCAGGGCCGGAATTAGATAAGCCGCCCAGTCCGGCAGACCGGCCGTCATCAGTATTGTTTGAAACTGGTCCAATAGTGTCATCAGCGGTCTATCTCTCCCAGTACTACGTCGATGCTGCCGAAGATGATGATCAGGTCGGCCACCTTCCAGCCGACAGCCATGTCACGCAAAGCCGTGACGTTGATCAGGGTCGGAGGGAAGATATGCACCCTGTAAGGTGCGATCGACCCATCGCTGACCACGTAAAATCCGAGGTTGCCCTTGGGGGCTTCGATGTAACCGTAGGCTTCGCCCGGCGGAGGCCTGAAGAACTGCGGCACCTCTGCGCAGACCGGCCCTTTGGCGGGTATCTGCGCTATGGCCTGCTCGAGGATGCGGACGCTCTGCTTCATCTCCTGAAGACGGACCAGGAAACGGTCATAGCAATCGCCCACCGTGCCGGTGGGGATATCAAATTCAAATCTGTCCCATATCCCGTAGGGGTCGGTCTTGCGGATATCCCATTTAACTCCGCTGGCGCGCAATACCGGTCCGCTGGCGCCGATGTCGATGGCGGTCTCTTTGGGCAGGATGCCCACGCCCTTGGTACGGACCAGGAAAACTTCATTCTGTTTGATGAGCTGCTCGTATTCGGCGATATATTTGGGCATCTCGGCCACAAACTTCTTGAGCGCAGGCATGAACTCTTCGGGAACGTCCTGGCTCATGCCGCCGATGCGCATGTAGTTGTAGAGCAGGCGCTGCCCGCAGGTCATCTCGCACAGGTCGACGATCTTCTCGCGCTCACGCCACATGTAAATCAGCGGGGTAGCCAGGCAGCCGCAATCGTTCATAAAAGCGCCGATGGCCAGGAAATGGCTGCCCAGGCGCATCAGCTCGGAGAATATAATCCTGAGATACTCAGCCCTCTCGGGGATCTTGATGCCCGCCAGCTTTTCCACAGCCAGGCAATAGGCCAGGTTATTGGTCATGGAGGCGACGTAGTCCAGCCTGTCGGTCAGCGGTATGACCTGGGTGTAGGTGCGGGTCTCGGCCAGCTTCTCGATGCCCCGGTGCAGATAGCCGATGATCGGCTCGACGTTGACGATGACCTCACCGTCCAACTCCACCCTCAGGCGGAACACGCCGTGGGTAGAGGGGTGCTGCGGGCCGAGATTAAGATAAAACGGCTCTGTTTTTATGGGCATTTTATAGATAGTCCCTCCGCAGAGGATAGCCATTAAACCCTTCCCAGGTGAGCAGCCTTCTCAGGTCGGGATGGCCTTCAAACTTAATGCCGAACATGTCGAACATCTCGCGTTCCTGGAAATAGGCCGAGCGCCAGACCGCTACCACCGAAGGCACCACCGGGTTCTCGCGGTCGTAGCAACGGGTCTTCAATATCAGGCTGTGGTTATGTTCCAGGGAAAGCACCCTGTAAACAAGCTCAAAATAGTCTATATAGTCGACGGCGGTGGCGAAATTGAGATAGGTGAAGTCCAGCCCCGGGCTGGCCTTGAGGAACCCGGCCACCTGCGCCAGCGACTTGCTCTCCAGCATGACGGATGTCTTGTCGCTGGAGACGACGGCGCCGGGGATAGCTTCGGCTATCTTCTTCCCGAGTTCTTCACCGCTGGTTACGACTGTCAATTTATAAAATCCCAATCCTTATTTATTTATTGCCTGGATAGCATGGGGTCTTCCATGGTCCCCTTGATGATCTTGGCGTGCAGGCAGTTGATGCCGAAGATAACCGCTTCCGGCTTGGGAGGGCATCCGGGGATGTATACGTCGACCGGCATGATACGGTTCACACCCGGCGTGACGCTGTAAGACTCACGGAAGGTGCCGCCGCTGATGGCGCAGGCGCCCATGGCCACGACCCATTTGGGCTCGGCCATCTGGTCGTAAATCATGCGGGTGGCCAGGGCCATCTTCCAGGTGATGGTGCCGGCGATGACCATGACATCGGCCTGCCTGGGAGAGAAACGCACTACATCCATGCCGAAGCGGGAAAGGTCGAAGCGTGAAACGGACATGGAGATCACTTCCATGCCGCAGCAGGCAGTGGCGAATAGCATGGGAAAAATGGAGCGCTGGCGTCCCCAGGCCAGTATGGTATCGGCTGTGGTTAAAAAGACATTGCGATGAAGGACTTCGTCGATCCACACGGCGGGATCGGGGATGGCGGCGGTGCTCTGTGCGATGAGCTCGTTGATGGACTTACCTTCGACGGCGTCCGCTTCCTGCGGGGTGTTGACTTCGGGCCTGACTATTTCCACTGGAGGGCTCCCTTACGCCAGGCATAAATATATCCCACAGCAAGGATGATTAAAAATATACCCACCGCAACTAGCCCGCCGACTCCTAAGTCCTTAATATTAACCGCCCAGGGATAGAGGAATATGGTCAACATGTCCAGGAGGACAAAGAGCACAGCAAAATAATAGTATCTGAAGTTGAACTGGACCCAGGTCTTGCCGATGGTCTGCATACCGCATTCATACTGGATCAGCTTGGCCGCCGTTTTCTTCCCCGGTATGAGGCCCATCAGCTTAAAAAGCTTGGGCAACAGGGGGATGAGGACAGTGAAACCTGTTGCGATTAACAGGAGGATTCCGACATAACCAAACTGTTGAAGCACGTGTAAAAGCTCCTATTTCAAGGCCGTTGGTTAGTATATTACAAGTTGTAAAACTATGTCAAAATCAATTTGAATAACTTGTCTTGCGATTGTTGACGAGCGCTTCAATCAACATTCAAATTATTATTTCATTGAAAACCAGTATCGAACATCAGCCAAAATGCGTATTACAGGCAGCCCGGCGGAAGGGCGACCAGGCCGGGCGCTTGTGGGTGAGAGCTTGGTATAATGTTGAGATTATACGGGGAGGCAGCGATAAAAGGAGAAAAAGATGAAATTAACGGGTAAGGTTGCCATCGTGGCCGGGGGTGGACAGGGCATCGGAGAGGGAATTGCCCTTTGCCTGGCCGAGGAAGGGGCGGATGTCGCCGTCGCCGATATCAATGGCGATACTGCCGGCCACGTGGCGGAAAAGTTAAAGGCGCTGGGACGCAGGGCAATATCCATAAGCGCCGATTTGACCGAAGAAGGCCAGGTAAAACAGATGGTCAAAGATGTTGTGGATTTCTTTGGCAAGATAGACATCCTGGTCAACAATGTCGGCGGCGTCAGCGCAGAGATGTCACAGAAGATTCAAGAATATGCCGAGGCAAGAAAGGAGGAAGCAGCGCTTTCTCCATATGCCCTCTTCAATGCGGACATGTGGGATAGATATTACAAGCTGAATTTGAAAAGCCATGTAATGCTAAGCAACGCGGTAGTTCCATATTTCATGAAGCAGCTAAGCGGCAAAATCGTTAATATATCCTCAGTATCCGGAAGATTGGGTGAGCCGACCCATATGCCATACGCCGCCATGAAGGCGGCCGATATCTCGCTGACCTGGTCACTGGCCAAGGCGCTGGCCCCCTATAATATTAATGTTAATTGCGTGTGCCCGGGATTGGTGTATACGCCTCTCTGGGAGAGAGGAGCAATTACCTATATATCAGCAGCGCGCGAAATCATACGCGAACTTAAGGAAAAAGGAGAGAAGCTGCCCTCAAGGCTTCGGCGTTTTGCAGACGCCGATTCCGAAAGTTTGACTACACATGATTACTGGCTGAAGTTTTTCGTTAAACCGAGTATTCCCATGGGTAGGGAGCAGACACCTGAGGACATGGGACGCTGCCGTCGTATTTTTTGTGTCGGATGATGCAATAAATATTACCGGCCAGGTGCTGCACGTTGATGGAGGCTTCACCATGAGGTAGCCCGGGTGGAAGACGTAGCCAAAGCTCCGGCAGGCATGCTGTAAGCGGAATCAAGCAATATCGGAAAAACTGGTCAAATAGCTTGACTTACGATTGATTTACTAGTATTATAATTAATGCTCGAATCATTATTTTATTGAGAGCTACGATCACAGATTAGCCAAAATGCGTATTACAGGCGGCTCGGCGAAAGGGCAAATAATCAAGGCGCTGCCCGGCCTTCTGGTCCGGCCAACGACCGATAAGGTGAGGGAAGCGATATTCTCCATGCTAGGCTCACTGGCCAGCAACTGGGACAGGGGGCTGGACCTGTTTGCAGGCAGCGGCGCACTGGGGCTCGAAGCTCTCAGCCGTGAGGTTAAATGGATCGATTTCGTCGACCAGAACAACCGCTGCTGCCAGCTCATCAATCAAAATTTGAAGAAAACGGGATTTCTTGACCAATCTCATGTATACTGTTGCCCGGTTATGAAAGCGCTGGGGTTTCTGGACGGCAAGTACGACATGATATTTTTAGACCCGCCTTACGCCGATACTTCGCTTGGATCCGTGATAACCGGCATCGCACAATCTAACCTAATATCGGAAGACTCGATCATCCTGGCGTCACACGGCGCACGCTCCGCGCTTAACGACCATTATGAAAGCCTGGTCAAAATCAAGGAAAAGAGGTACGGGGACACCTGTATTTCAATATACCAGAAGGAGGTCGCAGCTTGACTACCGCCTTATATCCCGGCAGCTTTGACCCTATCACCAACGGGCACCTCGATATCATAAAAAGGTCGTCTTCCATTTTCGAAAAGGTCGTGATCGGTATATATGACTTACCGCTCAAGTCGCTTCTCTTCTCGGTTGACGAGAGAGTCGCCCTTGCCAGAAAAGCCGTAACCGAGTTTAAGAACGTCGAGGTGACGCCTTATTCAGGCATGACAGTTGAATTCGCCAGGAAGATCAAGGCCAAGGTGCTGGTACGCGGCCTGAGGGCCAGCTCCGATTTCGAGCGTGAGTTCGAGATGGCCCTGATGAATAAGAAGCTCGCCCCGGACATCGAGCTGGTCTGTTTCATGGCCAACCTTAGATACCAGTTCTTGAGCTCGAGCCTGCTCAAAGAAATACTTAAATTGGGCGGCAACCTGGATGATATGGTTCCTCCCCACGTTTGTGCGGCTTTAAAAGAGAAACTGCTGGTTTAGCTATAATTAACTGATTACTGCTATATACAATATTTATAATATATATTCGGAGGGAACATAGATGGCTTACAAAATTACCGATGACTGTATCAGCTGCGGCGCCTGCGAGGCGGAATGCAAAAATGAAGCCATAAAAGAGGGTGAAACCATATACGTGATTGATCCGGCCAAATGCACGGAATGCGTCGGCTGGTTTGATAAGCCCAAATGCGTTGAGGTCTGCCCGGTGGACTGCTGCGTGCTCGATCCCGGGCACAAGGAATCCAAAGAGCAGCTCCTGGAAAAATGGAAGAAGCTCCATCCCGGCAAAACCCCAGCCTGATCACGCATTATTCCCTGATTTAGAGAACTTAATAAATGCTGACCATTGACCCTGATCTGCTTCAAGATCACAGGTGAAGAACTCATATTGGACGCGGGCTGCGGCAACGGCCGCCATGTCTGGCAGGCAGCCAAGGACAATAAAGGGACATCCGTTGCCTTCGACCTCGACGTGGAAAGCCTGCAGCGCGCCAAATACATGCTGGACAACATGGACGCAAAATCGGAGGCGGTCGGCGCCTGGCACATGGTGGCCGGCAGCATCCTCAAACTCCCCTTCGAAGACGCTCAATTCGATAAGGTAATATGCTCCGAGGTGCTCGAGCATATACCGGACGATTCCTCAGCCATGGCTGAGTTGACCCGCGTACTGAAGCCCGGCGGGCTGTTGGCTGTGAGCGTGCCTTCGTATTTCGCCGAATCAGTCTGCTGGAAGATTTCCGACGACTACCACAATACCCCGGGCGGGCACATCCGTATTTATTCTCACCAACAGATACAGGACTTGCTCAAGAAGTTCGACCTGACCATATTCGCCATCAGGTACAAGCACGCGCTGCACTCGGTTTACTGGTGGTCCAAGGGCCTGTTCGGCCTGAAAAACGAGAAGGCCTTAGTACCCTCGCTGTATTATAAATTCCTGGTGTGGGATATCGTCACCGGCCACAAGCACACGAAGTGGCTGGAAGGCGCTTTGAACCACATATTCCCCAAGAGCACGGTGCTATACTGCCGCAAACCCGAAGCCGGTTAACCACCCTCGGTCGGGTAATTAACTTCTACCCATGCTGTCCCGAGGTTTAAAAACAGTCCGCCGTTCCATTGACCTCTTTTAACGCATGCGGGACCAGCTCACACGCCATCACGTTTTCATCAGGGATTTCGTGCGTAGGCTTTATGCCGAAATCGGCAGCGGTTCGAAAACCAAACCTGTGATAATAAGCCGGATCGCCAACCAGCACCACAGATTTATATCCCATCTCTCTCGCCAGTTTGAAGCCCTCTTTTATCAGACCTGAGCCTATCCCTTTATTGCGAGAATCCAAAACTACCGACAGAGGCGCCACAAGCAAGGTTTCATATTTGGTATCGCCATTAACAATATAAGTCCGGGTAAACATTATATGTCCCACCAGCTTGCCGTTTTCTTCAGCCACCAGAGCTAATTCCGGGATATAGTTGCCGCCGCTGCGCAAATGGTTAACAAAATCCTGCTCTTTGCCATTTGAAACTTTGGCCGTTTGAAAAGCGACTCTTAACCAATTCATATATCTTTGAAAATTCGTCTGGAATTTCCCTTCTGATAACCATATTTTCCCCTTCTCTTGCTAAGTAACTTATTCTGTCTACTTTCCGCCCAGGGCTTTAGCCTTGTTATAAGCGGCGGTTACCGCATTGATCATCAATGAGCGCAATCCCCCGCTCTCAAGATGTAACAAGGCTTCTGTAGTAGTGCCTCCCGGTGAAGTCACCATGTTCCTAAGCTCGGCCGGATGTTTCTCCATTTTCTGCATGGCTTCGGCCGACCCGACGATAGTCTCGATGACGAGCTTCTGGGCTACGTTGCGAGGCAGGCCGATATGCACCCCGGCGTCGATCATGGCTTCAATAAATAAGAATACGTAAGCCGGACCGCTGCCGCTGATGGCCGTTGCCATGTCGATATATTTCTCGTCGGCAAAATACTGCTCCTCGCCCATGGCCGACAATATGGATGCCGCTGTTTGACGGTCCCCGTCGTCCAGGCCTTTTCCGGAGGTCCAAGCCGTCATGCCTTTCCCGACCTGGGCAGGGGCGTTGGGCATGGCGCGCACGACCCTATCGTAATTGAGTTTTGAGCAGATGGTATCCAGGCTTACCCCCGCTGCTATGGAGATGACCAGTTGCGACTTGAGCTTGCCTGATAGCTGGCCGAGCACAGCCGTAAAATCCTGCGGCTTGACGGCGAGAATTATTACGTCAGCGGCTTTTATGGCGACAGCATTATCATCAGTCGTGCGTATTTTATACTTGCCGGCGAGGAAGTCGCGTCGCGGCTTCGGCCACGTCGCTGACTGCTATATCATCTTTTGAGGCCAGCTTCTTACGCAGCAGGCTTTTAATGATGGCCTCGCCCATGGTCCCGCCGCCTAATACCGCTATCTTCATGGTCTAACTCCTTTCTCCAAAGATTGCCCTGCCGATCCTTATCATGGTGGCGCCCTCTTCCACCGCTACCTCGAAATCATCGGTCATGCCCATGGAAAGCTCTTTAAAGCCGTAACGTACGTTCAACTCTTTAAGCTTGCGGAAAACCGGCCGCACCTTTTCGGGATCGTCAACCAGGGGCGGTATGGTCATCAGGCCCCATACTTCCAGGTTGGGCAATTTTATGACGCCGCTTACCTCAGAATCAAGGGACTCAGGGGTGAAACCATATTTGGAATCCTCCCCGGCCACATTGACCTCAAGCATTACAGGAAGCTTCTTTGACGCCTGCCTGCTCAACATCTCGGCCAGCCGCACCGAGTCCACGCTCTGGACCACGTCCGCAGTTCTAAGTACGTCCCTGACCTTATTGGTCTGCAAATGCCCGACGAAATGGAGCGTCAACTGCGCACGAATATCGTTCAGTTGGCCGTACTTGACCTGAGCTTCCTGCACCCTGTTTTCGCCGAAATCCCGCAGTCCGCTCTGGAATGCCAGGCGCACGGCTTCCGGGGGAAAGTTCTTGGTGACCGCTATGATCTTGACCGAAGATATGTCCCTGCCGCTCCGCTGGCAGGCGGCGGCCACTTTACGCCGTATCCCTTCGACGTTGGCAGGTACGCTCCGGCTAAGCTCACCGGTCTTAAAACTTTCCACTTTATATGCACGGCTTTATTCGTATATTTTTCCGTCCACTGCGTGCGCTTCCTGTGCGTCATCCTCAATATTGCGTACCGCATCGGCCGGTTTGAGCGTCTCGCGGTAGTATTCATGCTGAATGATCAGGTCCATTATCTCGCTGGTGCCCGTCCATATGATGAGCAGCCGGGCATCACGCAGCATTTTCTCAATAGGAAATACATTGGTATAGCCAATGCCGCCCACTACCTGCATGGCATTGTTGATGACCTCCCAGGCAGTCTCGGTGCCGAATTTCTTGGCCAGTCCGACTACGTATTCACGGGGATACCTGATTTTGTCAGCGTCCATGTCCTGCAGCAATTGCTTGGGGACGGATTTCACATATCGTCTGACTTCGTCACGCAGCGCGCGTTGTTTTTCCGTCACTAATGGTTCAAGCATGTTTGCATCTCGTAGTACTATTCAGATTTATACTGCCTCTATCGGCACTATTTCAATACGATGTTGAGCAGCTTGCCGGGAACGTAAATGATTTTAACTATGGTTTTCCCTGAGATATAGGACTTAATACGTTCCTGCTCAAAGGCTATCTTTTTAGCCCCGTCTTCATCGATAGATACCGGCACCGTCAGCTTGTCTCGGACTTTGCCGTTTATCTGCACGACCAATGTGACCTCTTCGTCGGCGGCAAGATCAGGATCCCACGACGGCCATCTCTGCTTATGAATGCTATAGGGAAGTCCCAGGCCGGTCCACAACTCTTCGGTCATATGGGGCGCCGAGGGGGCAAGCAATATCAGCAAATTCTTGATGGCCTCATCCCAGGTTATCCTGGAGACTGAGCCTGCTTCTAATATCTTATTCAATAAATTGGAATATTCCATCAGCGCGGCCAGCATGGTATTGAAGCGGAAGCGCTCCATATCCTCTGAAGCTTTCTTAATAGTCTTATGCATCACCCGCTTGCATTCCTTTTCGCTGTCCGGGTCGACTCCTTTTTCAAGATAGTCCGACGAGGCCAGGTTCCATACCCTGCTCAGCCAGCGGCTCATGCCAACAATACCGTTATCGTTCCATTCGCCACCCTGCTCCCAGGGGCCGACGAACATGAGATAAACGCGCACGGCGTCTGCGCCCATATCGGAGACGTAATCGTCCGGCGTGACTACGTTGCCCTTGGACTTGCTCATCTTCTCGCCCTGGAAGACTATGATGCCCTGGTTAAAAAGCTTGGTAAAAGGCTCGTCGAAGTCGACAATGCCCATATCGCGTATGGCCTTGATGAAGAAGCGTGAATACAGCAGGTGCATGGTGGCATGTTCGGCTCCGCCGGTATATAAATCAACGGGCATCCAATATTTCAGCTTGCTCTTATCGAATGGATATTTGTCATAGCCCGGGCTGGTATAACGCAGGAAATACCATGAAGAGCACATGAAAGTGTCCATAGTATCCGTCTCGCGTTTGGCCGGGCCGCCGCACTTGGGGCAGGTGGTATTGACAAATGACTCGCAATATTTAAGCGGAGATTCGCCGGTCGGCCTGAACTCAACATCCCGCGGCAACAGGACGGGAAGGTCCTTTTCGGGCACCGGCACGATGCCGCACTTGGGACAATATATCATGGGGATGGGAGCCCCCCAGTATCGCTGACGCGAGATCAACCAATCCCTGAGACGGTAGGTAATGGTCTTGCCGCCCCAGCCTTTGCTTGCCAGGTAATCGCAGATCGCAGACTTCATCTCCTCGCTATCCAGGCCGTCAAACTGTTCGGAGTTGACCATCTTGCCGTTTTCCGTATGGGCAGCCTTCAGGTCCTTGCCGTCCCAGTCGTAGGGCGCTACGACGATCCTGATGGGGATGCCGTATTTCAGGGCTAAATCGAAGTCGCGCTGGTCATGCGCAGGCACGCCCATAACAGCTCCGGTGCCGTACTGCGGCAACACGTAATCGGCAATGTAAATCGGGACCTTCTCGCCGTTTACCCGATTTATCACATAGCTGCCCAGGAATACGCCGGTCTTCTCGGTCTCGGCAGAAGTCCTTTCGAACTCTGTCTGCCTCTGGGCTTTACGAACATATGCTTCGACTTCATCTTTCCTGTCCGGCGTGGTAAGGGCCGGGACCAGCGGATGCTCAGGCGCCATTACGAAGAACGTGACCCCGTAAAGCGTATCCGGCCGCGTCGTAAAAACCCTGATCTCTTTTTCTTCTACGCCCGGATGGTCCAGCCCGAAGGAGATATCGGCGCCGTAGCTTTTGCCTATCCAGTTGGTCTGCATGATGCGGATGCGCTCGGGCCAGTCGATGTCCTTGAATTCGAGCAGCTCATCAGCATACTTGGTTATCCGGAAAAACCACTGCTCAAGCTTCTTTTTCTCGACGATACTATCGCAGCGCCAGCAGAGGCCGTCCCCCACCACCTGCTCATTGGCCAGCACCGTCTGGCATTTGGGACACCAGTTGACAGCAGCCTTGCCGCGATAGGCAAGTCCGGCCTCATACAGCTTCAAGAAAAACCATTCGGTCCATTTATAATATTCCGGAAGGCAGGTTATGACTTCACGGGTCCAGTCATATATAGCGCCGATGGTCCTGAGCTGGCGGCGCATGTTTTCGATATTCTTCATGGTCCAGTCGGCCGGATTAATGCCGGTGGCTATGGCCTTGTTCTCCGCAGGAAGTCCGAAAGCATCGAACCCCACGGGATGCAGCACGTTATAACCCTGCATTCTCTTATACCTGGCATACACATCGGAAGGCGCCATGGCATACCAATGCCCGATATGCAGGTCACCCGATGTATAAGGGAACATGGTTAAGGCATAAAACTTCGGCCTCGGGTCATCTTCCTTAACTTCATATAAATGATCCGCCGCCCATTTGTCCTGCCATTTCTTCTCGATTTCTTGTGGATTATATTTACTCGCAGCTTTCATAATAGTGGAAATTTTAGCTTTTGAAGCTTCCACCGTCAACATATCAGATAGCAGCCTAAAGTGGAAATGTGAGCAGGGAGAAAAATTGATATCATAGACTCATAAGGACATATGAGACAATGATATGCAACGAGAGAATTTGAAGATTTGGTCATTAGACGCGGTTGCTAACATGCCCGAAGAGTTCAAGGAACTGCTGGAAAACGTCGATATTATCGTGGAAGACTGGCCCAGCAATCGACAACTCAAGAAGCTGGGCTTGAGAAATAAGTACGAGCTGCTGGGTTTGTATGAAGGGAGTCCCGCGTACGAGAAGGGATCAGAACTACAACCTGGTGCTGCCCGATAAAATAACTATCTTCCAAAAGCCCCTTGAAGCTCAATGCGCTCCTCAGAGAGAATTAAAGGAGGAAATCATCAGGACTGTGAAACATGAAATAGCCCATTACTTCGGGCTCGACGATGACCGGCTGGACGAAATCGAAAACGACGCCGACACTTAATTACTATTGATTTACATTTAATTTTAGAGTAGAGTATTACCAAGGTTACATGTGCGGTAAATATTTTGGAGGCTAATATTTCATGAGAAGGTTGCTAATATCGTTGCCGATTGCCCTATTGATATTGATGGCAATATTAACCCCTCGTGCAGCTTTTGCTGAGCGAATATTATATAAAGGCCACTCATATGATTCCGGACAGGCAATATCCACTTCAAAATCATCGTACCCTTCATTTATGATCGGCCAGGGTAGCACATTGCCTGATGGCCTCACACTTACCAAAGGGTCACCTTTTATCTCGCCTTTCCAGGTCAATAAAGGCGATCCTGTTACTATAAAGGTAACGGCAACCAACTCAAGCCAGCAACAGATCAATTATCCCCTGGTTCTGGAAATAAACGGCAAAACGTCCAAAACACAGACGGTCTCGCTGAATGCGGGCGATACCCAAAACGTTGTTTTTCAGGTAAATGCCGAAGACTCCGGCGCAAATGACGTCACGGTCGGCAACCTGATGGGATCTTTTACGGTCGCTGAGAGCGGGTCATTCTTAGATATGCTTCCGCCGTATTTATGGGCGTTCCTCGGTATCGTACTCGGCGTAATCATTATGCTGGCCGTCCTGATGGTGTTCAAGCCGGCCAAAAGAAAGCAGGGAGCTCCGGGTGAACAGCTTAGAAAAGGCGGTAAACAAAAAGGAAAACCGGGCAAGCCGGTCATGGAGGATGCCCAAATGCCGGGTGGATTCCAGCGTCCGGGCATGGCCGGCATGCCTGAAGGAATGGGAATGGGCATGCAGGCACCAGGCCAGCCGGGCATGCCTCAGGATATGCCTGCCCCAGGTATGCCCGGGATGCAACAGCCATTCCAGCAACAGCCTGGAATGCAACAACAGTTCCAACAGCAGCAACCAGGCATGCAGCCGCCCTTCCAGCAGATGCAGCCCGGTATGCAGCCGCAACAGCCGGGCATGCAGCAGCCCGGCATGAGGGGACCTCAGTTTTCCCCGGCACCGGGGATGCCCCAGGGAGGGCAGCCGCCCATGCAGGGAATGCCTCCCGGGTCACAGCATATGGGCCCGGGCATGCCGCCTCAAGCAGGTGGACAACCGGGAATGCCCTTCGGTGCGCAACGGCCACAGCCCGGAATGCCTCCGGGATCGCAGCAGATGCCTCCTCCAGGCATGCAGCAACCGATGCAGCCGGGCCAGCCAATCATGACTCCACCTATGCCTCAGGGCATGGGACCATCGGCACAATCAGGCATGCAACCTCCTTCAGGGCTCGGCGCCGGACCGATGAGCATGCCCAAGTTTTCAGTTAGTAATCTTACGATTACGCCAAATAAGGTTAAAGTCGGCGAGCCCGTCAATATCAGCATTATCGTTTCCAACAATGGGATGCAGACCGGAAAATATAGTGTTGTACTCAGAGTCGGGGGAGTCGTGGAAAATATCACCGATCTTTCGCTGCCTCCCGGAGCCAGCCAAACTGCAGGGTTTACGGTCACGAAAGATGTCGCCGGTGATTACTACGCCGATATTGACGGCATGGGCGGATTTTTCACCGCCATCCCTCTGGCGCCGCCTTCGTTTATCGTCAGCAATTTCACTATCGGCCCCGAACGTGTCAGGCAGGGACAGCCGGTCATAGTAACCGCTTCGGTAACCAACGTAGGAGAGGTAACAGGGACTCATACCCTGATCCTGCGTGTAAAGGGGTTATCCGAAAGCCAACAAGAAGTTAGCCTGGGTCCCGGCAAGATGCAGAACGTTGAATTCCAGATTGTGAAAGATACACCGGGGTTTTATCCAGTGGCGCTGGAAAACTGGACCGGCAAGTTCGTGGTAGAGATGGACTGGAACGGTTGAGGATCAGGCTGAACTAAAGATTAATCTGTCTCTTCGTCTATCTTGAGTAACTGGTTCTTCTCTTTCAGGTAGTCTATATAGAGGATGCCGTTGAGGTGGTCTATCTCGTGCTCAAGGGCCTGCGCCAGTAGATCGGTAGCCTTTTTGCGAATCAGCTTGCCATGCCTGTCCCTGGCCCTCACTTTGACCGATTCCGATCTCGTGATCTCCGCCTGGTAGCCAGGTATGCTCAAACAGCCCTCCATCACGCATCTTTCACCCTTTTTTTCAATGATCTCCGGATTGATAAATGCCGTCACTTCCTCTTCCTGCTCATCATCCTCAGGAACCCGTATAACAATGATGCGAAGGGGAATGCCAACCTGGTTAGCAGCTAACCCTACGCCGGGTGCGGCGATCAGGGTCTGGACCATGTCATCGATCAAGTGCTGAACGGACTCGAGGTCGGTCACCCGTTTAGCCTTCTTTCTAAGTACAGGATCGGGGTTGGTGCGGATTTTCAATACTGCCATGATAAATAATTAAAGCATACCAACAGGGTCAACGTCTATTATCCATCCTGCCGGAAAATCCATTTTATCCAGAATGTTCTGAACGTTTCCGCCCAGAATAATAAACTGTATCTGATATTTGCCTCTCAGCCTGGCAACAAAGGCAGGCGCCGGGCCGATCAGTTTAAATCCATCGATTCCCTGCTCCTCGATCATTAACTGAATTTTCAAAGCTACCCGCTCGGCTTCCGTCCTGCACTTATCCTGATTGCTGTGGCTGTAAACCAGACGGGCCATTCTGGAAAACGGCGGGTATCCGAACTCCCGCCTGTAATTCAGTTCACTCTCATAGAAGCCGGCATAATCATGCCGGGCAGCAAATCCTATAGCATAGTATGCAGGGTTATAAGTCTGGATGATCGCCTTCCCGGCTACTATCCCGCGGCCGGCCCTGCCCGATACCTGGCACAAAAGTTGAAACGTCCTCTCTCCCGAGCGGAAGTCGGGCAAATTCAGACCGGTATCGGCGTTTACGACACCAACAAGGGAAACTCCCGGAAAATCCAGCCCTTTGGCCAGTATCTGTGTCCCGACCAGAATATCGATCTCCTTTTTACGAAAGAGGTTTATTGTCTTTTCATATTCCCTAGCTTTGGACATGGTGTCGCTGTCAAAACGCAGCATCCTGGCATAGGGGAATAATTTCCGGACCTCCGCTTCGACCGTTTCGGTGCCGATGCCGAAGTATTTGATCTCCCGGCTGCGACAATTGGGACAAACCTTGAGCACGGGGTATGCCCGCCTGCAATGATGGCATACCAGACGGTTCTCGGCAGAATGATAGGTCAGTGAGCCCGAGCACCTTTTGCAGCTTGGCACGAAGCCGCAGTTCATGCATTCTATCAAAGTCGACTGTCCGCGCCGGTTGATAAAGAGGATGATCTGCTGTTGCTGTTCCAGAGCCTGCTTTATATGCGATTTTAACGGGCGGCTGAAAATGCTGCGGTTGCCAGCTTTAAATTCATCCCTCATATTGACGATGGTGACTTCCGGCAAAGGCGAGCTACCCAGTGGAGTAATACGTTCCTTTAATTCAATGATCCTGTACTCTCCCTTGACTGCTTTATAATACGTCTCGATATCGGGGGTCGCACTCCCCATAATCATAGTCGAGCCGGTCAGGCGGGCCAGTTGCACAGCGACATCCCGTGCGTGGTATCTCGGCGTCTGGTCGGACTGTTTGTAGGCCCACTCATGTTCTTCATCGAGGATGATAAGCCCCAGGTCCGGTTGGGGAGAGAAGATGGCGCTGCGAGGTCCGATAACTATATCAAAGTCACCCTGTTTTATACGCGTCCACTCGTCATATTGTTCCCCTGGAGTAAGCTTGCTGTGAAATACGGCCACCCTTCCGGGAAATCTGGCAAAGAAACGATTGATAATCTGAGGAGTCAGCGCTATTTCAGGCACGAGACAAATACCTTTCTTACCCTGTTTTATGGTTTCTTGCAACGCCCTCAAATATATCTCCGTTTTCCCGCTTCCTGTGACGCCATGTAATAGAAAAATGTGTGATGCAGAGGCATCCCCCTGGCCATTCATTGCTGCTTCGATGGGTTGCCAGGCCTGGGACTGGTTGTCTGTAAAAGTGAAGGGCAACTCCAGAGGAAACTCCCGGCGTGCCAATGGGTCACGGCTAACCTCTATTTCCTCTTCCTTCACCAGGCCCTTAGCCGCCAGAGACCTTATCACACTGCGATTCAAATGCAGTTGTCTAAGGACTTCAGGTACAGGTAACCTGCCCCCCGATTCAGCAAGCAAGTCCAGCACGGCACGCTGTTTTACCGATGCGCTTCTTCCGGCCACGAGCGAATCGCTCTTGATACTCTCATAACCTGGACTGAGAGCTAAATATTTTAAGGACTTTGGTTTAATGGCGGTGTTTCTTTCAAAGCCAGGCGGCAGGAAAAGGGCAATAGAGCTCCAGAGTGGAGAGACATAGTAGTCGGCAATCCACAAGGCCAGCTCAATACGTTCCTGTGATACGATTGGTAACGGGGATAGAAGGCACTCAATATCCCGGGTATCTGGAAAAGATGGATTATCGGTGACCCTGACTACAACCCCCTGCAAAAGCCTAGAGCCGAAGGGTACCCGAACCCCGCAGCCAATCTCCACATTCAGTGTATCGGGTATAGAATAGGAGAAACAATGGCGGTGGCCGCCAGGTGCATTGACGGCCACCTCAGCATATTTCATCCAAATTATTTAGATTCAGCAGACGGTTCTGTTGGCTCAGCCGTGGCTGACGGCGCTTCTTCACCGTCGGCAACAGTTGCATTTTCTACTATGCGCTCACGCCTCTCTTTCAACCTGGCTTCCTTGGTGCTGAGCCTCCTGATATAGTACAACTTGCTGCGCCGTACCTTGCCGTGCCTGACAACTTCTATTTTTTCCAGCAGTGGTGATGCCAGGGGAAAAGTATGTTCGACGCCTACGCCCGAAGTTACCCTGCGGACGGTGAAATTCCCACCTGCCCCGTTCTTGGCAATTTTGATTACCAGTCCCGGGAACGTTTGCAGCCTCTCCCTGGCAGCTTCCTTGATTTTGAAACTCACACGGACGTTATCTCCGGCTGCCAGCTTGGGCAAATTAGGGTTTATTTTTGTTTTTCCCAGACTCTTGATATCCATTTCAATCCCTTTCCTTAAGAATTTAATTAATATTTAAATCAATAGATTTTAGCATCTTATGCTCTTTATCTGTTAGTGATGCCTTGCTTAAGAGGTCCGGTCGCCTGCTGGCAGTCCGCCTCAGGCTCTGCTCCCGACGCCAATCGGCAATCTCCTTGTGGTTCCCTGAGAGCAGCACATCGGGCACTTTCCAGCCCCTGTATTCGGGCGGCCTGGTATATTGAGGATATTCCAGCAGTCCCTCCATGTGGGATTCTTCTATCAGCGAAATACTCGAGCCGATAGCGCCGGGTAACAACCTCACCATGCAATCTATGATCACCATGGCCGCAACCTCGCCACCACTCAATAAGTAGTCGCCTATACTGATCTCATCCGTAGCAAGATGCTGAGCCACCCGCTCATCTATGCCCTCATAGTGGCCACATATCAGAATTATATTGTCCTCTTTAATGAGCTTGCCTGCCCGCTCCTGCGTAAACAGTTTCCCCTGGGGAGTCAGCAGCAAGATACGATAGGCAGCAGTCTCATTTCCGGATTTCACAGATTCCACGGCTTCAAATATAGGGTCAGGTTTCATAACCATGCCAGCTCCCCCACCATATGGATAGTCATCGACAGTACTATGCTTATCATGCGTGAAGTCCCTGATATTATGTAATCTTATATCCACGACCTCCCTCTCGGTAGCCCTGCCTATAATGCTATGAGAGAGGTAGCCCGAAAAAGCTTCGGGGAAGAGGGTCAATACGTCTATACGTAACACGATTCAATCGTCCTTTAAAGCCTAAAACAGCGAATAATTCTACCACACTCGTATTAAACCACAAAATCGAACTTTCAGGCCTCTACCTTTTATATATATGACTATCCAGATGCCGCCCCGACACAATATATTGTGTTTTTAGTTTTATGCGACCTCTTATCTGGTGGTTTTTACATTAAACTCCAAAGTTTTGCACCAAAATCGCTGAATAATGCTTACGTTTTTTACCTGTTTGCCTATTGACAAGTGGGGAATAAAGTGTTCATAATGGGTCATAGTGGTAAAAAGTGGTAAATAAGGGGAAAAGATATGGTTACTAATTATTGCTGCGAAAACATGGTGGAGCCGGACCTTTTCTCATTTTTAAAAGAAAACGATTTTACAGGATTGAAATTGAGACTCTTATTCTTCTGGGGGAAGCACCCTCACACTACATTCGACCATGATTGCATTGCGCATTTGCTGGATATCACCCGCTATCACCTGCGCGATGTTATCAAGGATTTGGTCGACAAAGGGGTGGTCAATCAAGGGTATTGCGCCAATGGAGCAGCGCATTACTCTCTAAATCATGCGAACGATAAGACCAGGTATGTGGGCGAATTAGCCAGCCTCGATTGGAGCATCCTGAATAATATGCTTGGAGCGATGGAGAGAGAAGCCCTGCCGGCATAACTCTCTAAGGTCTTTAATTATGTTTGTTGGCGAATACGAATACAAGGTCGATAACAAGGGACGCCTGCCTTTGCCTCCCAAGTTCCGTAAGGGCATCGATGACGGCCTTGTCCTGACCATGGTGGCAGATAACTGCATCACTGCCTATACCAGGGCCGACTGGGACAAAATGACAGCCAACCAGGCCCCCACCGGGTTCCTCATGTCTGATAAGGAAAGGAAGTTGAACCGCTATATCTTCGGCAACGCC
Organism: uncultured Chloroflexia bacterium; assembly: GCA_963848815.1. Lineage (GTDB taxonomy): Bacteria > Chloroflexota > Dehalococcoidia > GIF9 > UBA5629 > UBA1162. Next base: position 20,539 of record CAWKFY010000030.1, on the reverse strand, counting down.
AACGAAGTCACCATCGACAACCAGGGAAGGATCGCTCTCCCGGCCACGCTGAAGGAGAGGTGCACTATCACGGACAGCGCCATAGTAACCGGCGTCAACAACTATTTTGAAATCTGGAGCCCTGAGCGGCTTAAGCAGGAAAAGATATCTTCAGAGGATGCACGCCAGATAATGGACATCCTCGAGGAGAAGAAATGAGCCTGACTTTAGAAAGGATAGTGCATATCCCGGTACTGCTCTCAGAGGTAATTGAGGGGTTGGATATCAGGCCGGGCAAACGGTATGTGGACTGCACGCTGGGCGGCGGCGGACATTCGTTATCGATCTTATCCAAATGCCTGCCTGGAGGCGAACTGCTGGGCATAGACTCAGACCCCGAAGCCATCCGCATCGCACAGCACAATCTCTATGATTATTTCGAAAGCACCGTAATCGTTAATGATAACTTTTATAACCTGGAAGATATATGCTCTGCGACTGGCTTTATGCCGGCGGACGGTATTTTATTCGACCTGGGCCTTTCGTCCCTGCAGCTTTCCAGCGATGACCGCGGGTTCAGTTTCCGTAGCAGCGGCCCCCTGGACATGCGGTTCAATCCTGACGAGCAGCTTACAGCCGCTGACATCGTCAATAAAATGCCGGAAGCCAAGCTGGCCCAGCTCATATTTATCTACGGCGAGGAATCGTACGCCAACAGGATAGCCGGCAACATTGTCAGGCACAGGCCTATATCGAACACTGCCGAGCTGGCTGCCATCGTCGCCAGTTCCATCGGCGAACGCTATAGCAAAATCCATCCGGCGACCCGGACTTTTCAGGCATTGCGCATAGCAGTCAACCGGGAATTGGACCACCTGACCTCCGCCCTGGATCAGAGCCTCAAGTGTCTGGCCCCGGGTGGCAGATTAGCGGTCATCAGCTATCACTCGCTGGAAGACCGTATAGTCAAGAATTTCATGCTTAGAGAAACCAGGGCATGCATCTGCCCCAGCAACATCCTCGAATGCCGCTGTCATCACCAGCAACAGCTAGTCCTCATCAACAAACATCCCGTAACGCCAACTGAAAATGAAATCGAAAAAAACCCGCGCAGCAGGAGTGCCAAGCTCCGCATAGCGCAGAAACTATAAAAAATAGCAGGAGGCAAAGAAAATGATAGGAGCAAGAAGATTCGGCACCATCCTGAATAGGGACAGGAGACTCCTGGCAATATTCGGCGGCATGGTTTTTGATGGGATCGTTTTCGTCAGCCTGATAATCGCTATTGCCATCCTTTACTTCTTATAAGGTCGGAAAGTTCCAATCAGCAGGAAAGTTTGTAAGCATCACTAAATCGAAGGAGGCATGGATAAATGACAAAAAGGTTAATCACCGGCATCGATGTAGGTACAACTAAGATTTGCACTATAGTTGCCACACTTGATTCCGGCGGTGCCCTGCAGGTACTTGGGGTCGGCCAAGTACCATCCCACGGTCTTCATAAAGGCATGGTCGTCAATGTCGATGAAGCGAGAGACTCGGTTGCCGAATCGGTCAAACGGGCCGAACAGGCCAGCGGCGTAAAGATCGAGTCCGCCTACATAGGCGTAACCGGAAGGCACATCAGCTCGGTCAACAGCCACGGCGTCGTGGCCATACCCAGGACCGACCGGCTTGTCAGGCAGGACGACCTCTCACGTGTACTGTCATCAGCCAAGAATATCAATATCCCCGATGACAGGAAAATCCTTCACCAGATCCCCAGGGGTTACAGTCTGGATACCCAGGAAAAAATCAAGAACCCGGTAGGTATGCACGGATTCAGGCTGGACGTCGAGACCCACATCATTACGGCTTCCACAGCTTCGGTGCAGAACCTGGTTAAATGCGTTCGCAGCGTAGGCGTGGAAATCGATGACCTGGTACTCGAACCGCTGGCCAGCGGCGAATCAGTACTTACGCCGGAAGAAAAAGAGATCGGCGTAATTATGGCCGATATCGGCGGCGGAACCACGGACATCGCTGTATTCAAGGACGGCAGCATCTATCACACCTCGATCATCCCGGTGGCCGGCTACCAGTTCACCAGCGACCTTTCGATCGGCCTGGGACTTCCCTTTGAAATTGCCGAGGCCATGAAGAAGAAGTACGGCAATGTTTACCCTGAGACCGGACAGAAGGATGAAGCTTCCACCCTGACCGTCGAAGACGGCCACAGCGTTTCCTACAAAGACCTTTGCAACATACTTCGGGACCGCATGGAAGAACTGCTCAGGCTCATCTTGCTGGAAATGCCGGACACCAGCTATGCATCGCTGGCCCCGGCCGGACTGGTAATGACCGGCGGCGGCTCCAAGATGAACGGCCTTGAAGCACTGGCACGCGGCACGATCCGCATCCCGACCAGGATAGGAGAACCCATGGGAGTCTATGGCATTACCGATGTGCTGCATGACCCGGCGAATGCCACCGGCGTGGGACTTCTGCTCTGGGCCATCAAGACCGGCGGAAAACCTACATGGGAAGCCAAGGGCGGAGGCGCAAAAACCAATCAGGTGAGCAATGTCATGGGCCTGCTCAAGAAATTCTTTGGCGCCTGATACCAAATATTTTTGAAATAGCAGGAGGGTTTAGAAAGTATGTCGAAATCAATGTTCTCAACGGCACCGGCTAAGATCAAAGCCATAGGCTGCGGCGGTGGCGGCTCAAACGCCATCACCCGCATGGTCCGTGAAGGCATCAAGGGCGTCGAATTCATCTGCATGAATACCGATGCCCAGGCCCTGGCCCTGGCCGAAGTACCCGTACGCGTCCAACTCGGCGAAAAACTCACCCGCGGGCTGGGCGCAGGCGGCGACCACAATGTCGGCAGGAAATCGGCTGAAGAAAGCCGCCAGGCAATCCAGGAAGTAGTATCCGGCGCTGACATGGTATTCATTACCGCAGGCATGGGCGGCGGCACCGGCACCGGCAGCATCCCGGTAGTAGCTGAAGTTGCCAGATCATCCGGCGCTCTGACCATCGCCATCGTAACCAAACCGTTCGCCTTCGAAGGCGCAAGACGCATGAAGGTAGCCGAAGAAGGCATCCTCCAGCTCTGCGACAAGGTCGACACACTGGTTATTATCCCTAACGACCGCATCATAGAGCTCTGCGACAACAAGACCACCGTCGACAACGCCTTCAGTTTGGCCGATGATGTACTGAAATTGGGCGTTCAAGCCATAGCCGAAGTTGTAACAGTCCCCGGCCTGATTAACCTGGACTTCGCTGATATCAGGGCCATTATGAAGAACTCCGGCCCGGCATGGATGTCCGTCGGCCACGGCAAGGGATCCAACAGGGCAGTGGAAGCAGCTAAGGCAGCTCTGGCCAGCCCGATGCTCGATGTGTCCATCAGCGGCGCCAAAGGCGTTCTATTCAACGTAACCGGCGGCAGCAACCTGACACTCTTCGAATGCAACGAGGCAGCCGATGTAATAGCCCAGTCAGTCGATCCTGACGCCAACATCATTTTCGGCGTGGTCTTCAATCCTCAGCTTGAGGATGAAGTCCAGATCACCATCATAGCTACCGGGTTTACCGCCCAGTATGGTTCCGGGGTTCCAACCGAGGTGGAACTGCGCAGACTGTTGCGTGGAGCGACCGAGGACAGCCTTGACGTTCCCTCATTCCTGAGAAGAGGCACGCGTTATCCCAATGCGCAAGCGGGAGCGCCTCGCCAGCAAGATCTAAGCAGAACATCTCGCTAAAATAGTGCACACTAATTAATGCACTGCACCCTAAATGGGCCGGAGAAATTTCTCCGGCCCTTTTTATTATGTATTGTCAGCCATTGACTCTTACTATATCTTGTGCTAGTATCCTCTATACACCACACAGTGTAGTGTTTGACGATGAAGTGCCCTTCTTGCGGTGAGTCGGAATCTAAGGTAATAGATTCACGAAGCCTTGGGGACGAAATAAGGAGGCGTCGTGAATGTATTAAATGCAAGGAGCGCTTCACGACTTATGAAAGGCTTCAAAATCGGGGTCTCTATGTAATAAAGAAAGACGGCCGAAGGGAAGATTTCAATCGGGAGAAACTGTTTTCAGGCATCCGTAAAGCCTGTGAAAAACGTCCCATGCCGACCGGGACAATTGAAAAACTGGTCGAAACAATTGAAACCGAGCTCTACCGCCTCGGTAAAAACGAGGTTCCCAGTTCGCTCATCGGCAAAATCATAGTCAGCAAACTGGCCGATATCGACCATATCGCTTATATCAGATTCGCCAGCGTCTACTATGAGTTCTCGGATATCACCACTTTAAAGCAGGCGGTAGATACATTGATCGAGAGCAAACACGGAGCCCCTTTGGACGGGCAGTTACCCTTAATTAATCCCAGGGAAACGGAAGGGCAAAAACGAAGAGGCAAAAAGCAGCAGCATGGTTAACAGGCATTCCAGGAACTATCTATCGGACTCAATGCGCAATTACATTGCGAAGACCGTCTTCACATACATGCAAACCCTGGGGTTGGCCGACAGGCATCAGCAGGAAGACCTGACCGAGCAAGTAATTATGAGGTTGGAGAAGAGTATGTCACTTGAAGAGCAAACGAAAACCAAAAAAGTGGAACGCACTTTCCCCGGCATGGAAAACCTGGTTGCTTCAGTGGCGCCACAACCACCCGGCAAAGAGCAGATAGAGTCCGTGGTAAACGAAGTCCTGGCGGAGAAGGCCAGCGTTAAGGCCCCGGCTGAAAACGCCAAGGCCTCTCTTGAGAGCGTTAAGGCCCCGGCTGAAGGCGCCAAGGCCCCCACCGAGACCGCCGCTGACTCTGTCCCCCATTCACCCGCGCCCCTTCCTCCCGCCGGTGAATTGAAGCTGACCGAGAATGCCCTTATCGTATTGGAGAAAAGGTACCTGCAAAAGGATAGCCAGGGAAATGTGGTTGAGACGCCCGAGGAGCTGTTCCGCCGTGTAAGTAAATATATTGCCTCGGCAGAGGTTATATTCGATAAATCGGCCAGTGTGGAGGAGTGGGAGGCCAGGTTCTACAATCTCATGACCTCACTGGAATTCCTGCCCAATTCGCCTACCCTTATGAACGCCGGCCGTGAACTGGGCCAGCTTTCAGCTTGCTTCGTGCTGCCCATCGACGACACCATGGAGTCGATATTCGATGCCGTTAAATACACGGCCCTGATTCATAAAAGCGGGGGAGGCACCGGGTTTTCCTTCTCACGCATCCGGCCCAAGAAAGACAGGGTGGGATCGACGGGAGGCGTAGCCAGCGGGCCGGTCTCCTTCATGCGCGCCTTTGATACAGCCACCGACGTTATAAAGCAGGGCGGCATGCGCCGCGGCGCTAATATGGGCATATTGAATGTGGACCATCCAGATATACTGGAATTCATCTCCTCCAAGGAGGACCCGAAGGCTTTCACGAATTTCAATATCTCCGTGGCCATTACTGACGGCTTCATGAAGGCCGTCGAGCAAAATGCCGATTTCGATCTGATTAATCCCCATAGCAAAGAGAAGTCAGGCAAGCTCAACGCGCAGGGAGGTCTTCAATAAGATAGTAGACATGGCCTGGAGAACGGGCGACCCGGGCGTAATCTTCCTCGACCGGATAAACCAATTCAACTCGACCCCCAACCTCGGTAAGATAGAAAGCACCAACCCCTGCGGCGAACAGCCATTGCTTCCGTACGAGTCGTGCAACCTGGGTTCTATCAATCTGTCCAAAATGGTCAAACACGTCGACGGCCATATGGAAATTGACTTCGACAAGCTCAGGGATGTAATCAAGCTATCCGTCAGATTCCTGGACGACGTGATCGAGGTAAACAAGTATCCTCTGGACCTGATCGAGAAGATGACCCGCAAAACACGCAAGATCGGGCTGGGGGTGATGGGTTTCGCCGACATGCTGATACAGTTGCAGGTCCCCTACAACTCTGATAAAGCCCTTGATACCGCCGAAAGCATTATGCGTTTTATTTCGGAGGAAGCCACCCGTGAGTCCGAATCGCTGGGACGCTCCAGAGGCACTTTCCCAGCCTTTACCGGCAGCATCTATGATACGAGTAAAAGCCCCCGGGTGCGCAATGCCAACAGGACCACCATAGCTCCCACGGGCACCTTAAGCATTATCGCCGGCTGTTCCAGCGGCATTGAGCCCCTATTTGCCTTAAGTTATTACCGTCATATACTCGATGGACAGACCTTGATAGAGGTTAACCCTTATTTTGAAGAAGCCGCCAGGAACGGCGGTTTCTACTCGCCTGAGCTCATGAAAAAGCTGGCTGAGGGAGAGAAATTAAACCAAATCTCATCCGTGCCCAAGGATGTTAAGGATGTCTTTGTTACATCCCATGATATATCCCCTGAATGCCATGTTAAAATCCAGGCGGCCTTCCAGAAGTACACTGACAGCGCCGTATCCAAGACGGTGAATTTACCGCACGAAGCCACTATCGAAGACGTGAAAAACGTTTACATGATGGCCTATAAACTGGGGCTGAAGGGCATCACCATTTATAGGGACAGGAGCCGCGACAGCCAGGTATTGAATACTGGCCAGAAGGAACCCGTTAAAGAAAAGGAGAAGGAAGCCGAGGCCGAAGCCAGGTTATCTCCACGCCAGAGGCCCAAGATCACCAGGGGCATTACCGAACGTGTTACTACCGGGTGCGGTTATATTTATGTGACCGTAAACTTTGACGATAAGGGTATCTGCGAAGTATTTTCCAGCCTCGGCAAAGCGGGAGGCTGTGCTTCCGCACAGCTTGAGGCCACCAGCCGGCTCATATCACTTGTTTTCAGATCGGGCATCGATGTCAGCTCGGTTATAAAACAGCTCAGGGCCATCAGGTGCCCTTCCGTTTCCTGGGAACACGGGCGCGCTATTTTATCCTGTGCAGATGCCATCGGCAGCGTATTGGAAAAATACGTAAAAAAAGATGATGAAAACGTACCTTTGAAATATGTCACCGAGCCTTCAGGAAGCTCGACCGGTCAATGCCCCGATTGTGGAAATCTACTGGTATATCAGGAGGGCTGCCATATTTGTCCGAGCTGCGGCTATACTAAATGCGGATGATATGCTACATTAGGATGAAGGGGTGGATGAGGCATGGATGCTAGTGAAAATCGCTATTCGCTTGCCTTTAAACAGATAGCTAAAGTAATCAACAGCGACCTGCCATTCAAGAAGCTGGTGAACCTGATCGCCGCCAGTGCGGCACGGGCTCTGCAGGCGTCGGGTTGTGCCATCATGCTGCTCAATCCTCAGCGAGAATATCTGGATGTCATCGGCGCCTATGGCCTGAGTGACGTCTATTTACGCAAAGGTGCGCTCAACGCACGAAAAAGCTATCCGGAGATACTGGACGGTAAAACCGTTGCTGTCGAGGATATCCTCACCGACAAAAGGACGCAATACCCTGAGCAGGCAGCCAAGGAAAACCTTAAGTCCCTGCTTGGCGCGCCTATTTTGCAGAAAGAGGAAGTGATCGGGCGAAATCAGGATTTACACCCATGAAAAAAAGCACTTCAAGCCGCACGAGAAAGATTTCATCGCCACGGTGGCCAATTTCATTGCCGTGACGCTGGAAAAAATTGAACTATATCAATATTTGAATACACAACACGAAACTAATATCACCCAGCAGAAGAAACTCACGAGCTTCTCTCACCTGCCTTTGAAGCCTTTGCGGCCCACCAGTTTCAGCCACCCCAGCGAAGAAGAATTTGCCAGGCTGCTGGATTTCTACCAGGTGGAGTGGCTATATGAGCCACGTTCATTCCCGCTATCCTCGGAAAATAACAGGATAACGGAGATGTTTACACCTGACTTCTATCTGCCTGAAATTAATCTGTACATTGAATTGACTACTTCCAAGCAAAGCCTGATCACCGAGAAGAACCACAAGGTGCGCCAGCTCAAAGAGCTTTATCCGGATATAAATATAAAACTGCTGAATAAAGCGGACTACCTGAAGCTATTTGCCAAATTCGGTTTTATACCCCTGGGCGAAAATAAAATGAACGGCGTGAAGAAATACCTGTTCAATAAGACCCAGATACATAGACGCGTTAAATCCCTGGCCAAACAGATTTCCAGCGATTATCAGGGCAAGGACCTTATTCTGGTCGGCATTCTGAAAGGTGTTGTCTGTTTTATGTCCGACCTGATGCAGAATATATCCATACCCCTGGAATGCGATTTCATGGCCATATCCTCGCCCCAGGGCAAGTCCGGTTCGCTTATCAAAATAACGAAGGACCTGGATATCGATATCAAAGGAAAGCATGTGTTGATGGTGGAAGATATCGTGGATACCGGGATGACGCTGAACTATATTTTGAATTACCTTTCAACGCGCAAGCCGGCGAGCTTGAAGGTCTGTACGCTTCTGGATAAGAGGGTCAGGCGACTAATCGATGTTCCAATTGACTATGTAGGGTTCGAGATACCTGATGAATTCGTGGTCGGCTATGGCCTGGATGTAAGGGGAAAATACCGTAACCTGCCGTTTATAGCCATTCTGGAATAAAAAAAGCCCCAAGTAACCTCAGTTTCCCGGTTCCTCATCTTCCCCCCTTACACTGTTCAGCCTTCGCCTACCTTGTGCTAGGGACCTCTGCCTCCCCGTTCCAACTTTGATTACTTGGGACAGTTTCAAAATTAGCACATAAACGCATATATGTCAATACCCCTTTTACGATCAATTCAATAATTTTACAAAAATTTTATTAATATTTACTGAATTCAAATTATCGTGATTATCAGCATCGTTATTTCCCTGCCCCATATCAGCGCCACGGCCGCACCTAACGCCAGAAATATAGCGAAGGGAACAGGATCGGTGAGCTTTTTCACTTTCAACATCAACAATGCGATGGTCGTCAGTCCGCCCGTCAGGATAGCTATGTAAATGGCTGCAACAACCAGCGGGAAACCGAGCATAATTCCGATCAGGCCTCCCATTAAAACGTCTCCGAAGCCGAAGGCTTGCTTCTTGAATAGCCTCGGTATGCCCCATAGAATTAAGAAAAATCCAAAGCTGGCCGCAAATCCTAGGGCCGAGTCGACTATATCGGGCGCCAGTCCGGTGAATGTCTTAAAGAACGCTATCACCAGCGCAATGCCGAGGGCCGGATAAATAATCAGTCCCGGTAAAAATCCGCTCTCCATGTCGGTAATGGATAGCACAACCAGAATGCAGATATAGATCAGTACGATCAGCAACTGCCATTGGAGGCCTATTACAACCCATGCCAGCCCAAAGATCAAGCCGGTGAAAAGCTCGACCAGCATGGACCTGGCCGGTATTATGGCGCCGCAGTAATGGCATTTGCCCCTTAAGACGATATAGCTGATGACAGGCACCATATCACTGGCCTTGAGCGGATGCCCGCACTGGAAGCAGTGAGAGGGCGGTGATACGATGGATTTTCGCTGCGGCACCCGGTCTGCCACGACATTTAAAAAGCTGCCGAAGCTGACACCGATCAAGAATAGAATAAACGCTACTAAGATTACCAAGCTGTCAATTTCATTTATTATTTATTTTTGACTCTCTATCCATCAAACCGCCTACGATTTGACGTCCCTGGTCCAGATACCCGCTTTGATTATTAAACATGACCATAACAATATTTGCCAGAAGGCTGATATCGTCGTCCGGTACCAGTTCCGCCGATTTCGAAAAAGCCTGCACTGCCGCAGGATAGTCATTTCCAGCTACATTTGAAATACCCAGCAATGCATACCCCTTCCAGTCACCACCACCACTGGACAAGCTATACTCTAAAGCATTCGATACCGAGTCAATTGAATTGGCCCCGTAGATCGCCATAAGGCTGCAAAAATTAATATAGTAGCTGATATCCCTGGCGTTATCCCCGACCGGAGAGATGAAAAGTTTGGCCGCTTCTTCTTTATCGCCTTTATAAGCCTGCAGCAGGCCTTTGTAAAAGGAAGTCTGTATCCATAAGGGGTCGTTTTGAGATGCCTTATCCAGCGTCTGTTCAGCAGCCAAATAATCGCCTTTAAAAGTAAGCGCCAGACCCCAATTATCCAATATCACGGCATTTCCCGGAAATATCATATCCGCTTTCTTATAAAGGTTCAGCGCGTCATCATATTTATCCTTATTACCATTCAATGCCCAGTAGGTATCTATATCAGCCAGCCTGTAGTACCAGATGGCCATAGCAGGATCAACCTTAATGGCCTCCTGATATGCTGCTTCGCCCTGGGAAAGCAATTTCATTTTCTCCTGCGGGTCCTTGCTTTGCTGAGCCATTGTAAAGGCCAGGTTACCTACGAAGTTGTGATAGTAAGATTGTCCCGGTTCGATATTGACAGCCTTAGTATCCATCTCCATGGAAGCCTTGTTGTCGACGTTAAAAAGAGCCAGGCCGCTCTGTATATACATATTGGAGAGCAGCTTCGGGACCGTGAGTAAGCCTCCGCTAATAATGAAAAACAATATTATTATTACGGCTGCCACTTTTTTTAGCACGCCGGTACGGGATGTCGCTGCTTTAGCTCCCTGTGCGGGCTCCTCCCCAAGCTGCTTGGGCAATGTAACAGCCCCGGCAGAATCTATCTTGATCATGGCCAGCGTCAGCGCTAACATCAGCCAGAACACCAGCTCAACGGTAACAACCGACGGATTGAAAAATACGTGCGCACAATATTGTACAATCGACGCTACAAAAGCCGATCCCAGCAGTATGGATTCCCTGTCGCTGCTGCGAAGCAGATATTTGATACCCAGATAGAAAAATATGGCCAGGATCGCTAAAAACACCGCCAACCCGAGGACGCCCAAGAGTTACAGCCAGGTAGAGATAATGGTTTTCCGGCTGGGATATCACCATCGATCCATATGTATACTCAGCTTTCCAGGCCGGAGGGAACCGTGTTTGCGACGTAGCTATGAATGTCTCAGGCCCGTAGCCTATTAAACGTCGCAAAGAATGCAGATTATCCTGCAGATAAGGTATTTCCGGCGATTGAACAAATACCTCTACAGCGCACTGCCAGGTCTGCAAGCGAATCGGGAGCGTTCCCAGTCCCACCTGCTCCGCGACCGTGGCATTCGGACTTCGGCTCTCGCCTGGCAAAACACCGTTTTCAGGTATCACCATCTGGACCAGCAGGACAGCAGCAATCAAGGCTAAAAATAGTAGAGATAAAATGCTGAGCCTCAGAGTTGCTTTTCTGTGCAGGAAAATGCCAACCAGAATAAAGAAGGTGAAAACGCCTATAACGAACAGCAGCAAGGTAATGGAATATTGCGCCAGCGCCAGGCACCAGGCCTGTAAAGCGAGTATCAGCAGCAGGCCGCCGAACCTGATCCATCTCCGCCTTCTGGTTAAGGGTGCGTACCAGTTCACAATTATTAAGGCCAGGGTGACCGGCATCGTCATAGCTATGAATCCGCTTAAGGAAAGCGGGTTGCCGTCGATGGATATCACCCGGCCGCCGCGCAGAAATTGCGGGAAGTAAAAGAACTGGAGAACACCAAGTAAGCAGATTATGCCCGCTGAAAATACTAATGCATACAGGGCGCGAAAAATCTGCGCCCGCGTTTTTATTTTCCAGGCTAAGATCAAAAAGAATATGATCCAGGATATATTTGGCAGCAATCCCACACTGCCGGCCAGGTTCCCCCACAGGCTCTTATACGGCATGATGGAACAGGCAGTGGATATCATCCATATTACAGCGAAGACAAGCACCGCAACCTGCAGCGGCGATCTTCTTATAATACCGGGCATATCACGCCAGCCAATCCAATGCCCCCATAAGATTTGCTGGGCCAGTACCAGTCCCATCAGGATGCAGACCAGGAAGACCAGTACCAGCGATTTGATGAAATAATAAGGATTAAGCAGGGCGGGGGAGAAGGCCAAAGGGACCAGAAATATAGTCAGCAGCCAGATAGCTTCGATGATCATATCCAGCCTGTTATATGCTTTGCTGTTTCGATTATCGGTTACCTGCATATTTAAGTTGTCCCCCGTTAAGCGCCCGTTTTTTGTCTAATTATACTATGTCCTACGTTTTATTATGGATTATGAGGAAATGTGACCTTAGTACTACTAAAATGTGACCAATTGGCTATTTACATTACGATCGGGGGGCTTATAATTGGATCGTGGGCAAAAATGATTACAGGACCGGTCAGGTCGATCCGGTCGTTGAATAGACAATAAGGAGGTAAATTTATGAAATTTTTTAAGACAGGACAAAAAGGTTTTACGCTTATTGAGTTGCTGGTGGTCATCTCCATCCTGGGCGTACTGGCTGCGGTCGTCATTCTTAACGTGACCAAGTACATGAACAGTGGCAAGACCCAGGCTGCGGCAACCGAGATGGCAAATGTGCAGACCGCGGTTTCAGCCTGGATGTATGATAACAGCGGTTCTACCCTATCCGCCACCATCTCCCCGACCTCTTACTCAACGCTGTCCCCCTATTTCCTGGGTGCGCCGCATGGAACCTACGTTATTACCAACGGCGTAATCACTTCCCAAAGCTATCCGTGAGGACGGTTAATTAAACTAATCCAGATATAAAAAGAGCGTGGCAAAGGCCACGCTCTTTCACCAAACAAATAAGAGATTGAAAATAAACGATAAGGGTCGTGAATAATAAATTAGGAGGTGATTTATGAAATTTATGAAGTTATTTAAAACAGGGCAAAAAGGTTTTACGCTTATTGAGTTGCTGGTAGTCATCTCCATCCTGGGTGTACTCGCCGGGGTCGTCATCCTTAACGTGACCAAGTACATGAACAGTGGCAAGACCGAGGCTGCGGCAACCGAGATGGCCAATGTTCAGACCGCGGTTTCAGCCTGGATGTACGATAACAGCGGTTCTACACTATCTACTACCATCTCCCCGACCTCTTACTCAACGCTGTCCCCCTATTTCCTGGGTGCACCGCATGGGACCTACGTAATTACTGACGGTGTAATCACTTCGCAAAGTTATCCGTAAGAACAGTTAATTAACCTGATTCAGATATAAAGAGAGCGTGGACCAAAGTCCACGCTCTTTCTTTTATTGTGATCGGAGTTTTATTTCGTCTGCGGATCGGACCGAAGTATCTTGCTGACATCATCCGCATCCTGACAGAACGCATATAGCGATTCCCTCGATATTACTTTCTTTCTGAAAAGGTCCACCAGGGCATCATCCAATGTTTTCATTCCCAGGTTGGCGCCGGTCCGTATGGTATTGGGAATGAGGAAGGGTTTTCCTTCCCTGATCAGGTTCTTGACCGCGGCCGTAGCCAGCATAATCTCAACGGCAGCCACCCTTCCACCGCCTATGCGCGGAACAAGCACCTGGCAGAATACGGCAATCACCGTTGATGCCAGCCTTGCCTGGGCCATATTCCTTTCATGCGGCGGAAACAGGTCTACGATCCTCTCGACGGACTGAGCTGCGCTGGGCGCATGTCCGGTGGATAGCACCAGGTGGCCTGTTTCAGCCACGGTCAATACGGCTGAGGCCGTCTCCAGGTCCCTCATTTCACCCACCAGTATCACATCGGGGTCTTGCCTGAGAACGTATTTTAAGGCGTTGACGAAGGAATGCGTATCCTGGTCGAGTTCTCTCTGTGAGAAGGCGCATTTTATTCCGGGATAGACATATTCGATGGGGTCTTCGATGGTAACGACGTATCGCTCGTGGGTGGTATTGAGATGATTCAGCATGGCCGCTATCGTCGTGCTCTTACCTGAACCGGTGGGACCGGTGACCAGAATCAAGCCCCTCGGCCTCGTTATCAGTTCTTTAGCCACCTCGGGAAGGCCTATTTCATCAATTGTAGGAATATGGTCGGAAAGGATACGTATGGCGAGGCTTATAGAGCCCTGCTGCCAGCACGCGTTGCAACGCCCGCGCCCGCCACCCGGAAGCTCATGAGCAAAATCAACTTCGAGTTCGCTTTTTAACAAGTCCCGCAAGTGCGTATTTGAGACCTGGTGGAAAAGGCGCTCGATATCTTCGCCCGTCATCGTACCGAATTCGGGGAAGGGTTTAAGCTCGCCGTCGATCCGCAACATGGGAGCAACTCCTGCAACAAGATGAAGGTCCGAGCCCCTTTTATCCTTGGCCAGCTTTATTAAATCCTGGATATTCATCGGTCCCCTGGATTCTTGTGTCTTTACCTATTGGCTGTGAGCGATATCTGAAATGTAGTTTGATTATATCCGGCATTTACCAAATTAGCTACATCTACCTGCTTAAAATTACCATTTTGCCTCAGGTTGCGGGCATAGTCGAGCACCATATCTCCGTCGGGGGCCGTTCCCTGTACTATAATGGTCGTTCCGTCATCGTGGACGGACGTCAAATATATATAGCCCGGCAAGGGGGCCATAAGCTCCCCCCAATCCCGGTTGATATCAGCGCTTTGCTGGGAAGCATAGTCAAGCGGGGCCTTCAGAGTCGTCAGTGTTTGTTGATATTTATTGCGCTGTTGTGTGTCCTTGTCATTCTGTTCGACAATGGTTTTCTGCAGGTTGGCCACCTGAATGGTCCTGTTGTTTATCTGATCCAGCAAAGCCATATTCTGTGACACCGATGCATTATATAAGATGAAGATGGCGATGAATATCACCGATGCTACAGCCAGCGCAAACAGCGGGAGCATGCTGGTAATCGCCTGCCTGGCGCCTGCGACCCTGGGCATGACGTCTATATTAACCTTCATCAGCTTCGCAGCACCGCCCGTTTCTTTTGAGGCCATGCCGGTATTGGCTGCAAATCTGCTCTGGTCGACGTCGGCCGGATAGGCCAGGAGGGAAGGAAGCGGTTTAACCCTGTACGGTATAATTTGTCCCAGACTATCGCTGAAATCGCCGCTCAGGAAACATACTACGTTTTTATCCAGTTGCTTTTCAGCATGGCTGGAATTATAAAAATTGACCGTCCGAACAATCTCGTCATTGACCGCAGTCGTCCTGTCCGTAGCGCTCATATCTGTTTGAGGGAACGACAGGCTGCGCATCAACTCAGGTATTCCGGCATCCACTACACTGATATCGAAACCATTCACCTGCACATTTGCCACTACTGCCGTCTGCTCATCGATCACCCTATCGATAACCAGCGGCTTTAATACCAGAGATTTCAACCTGAGTCCGGCTAAATCGGCTGTTTCCAGCACGGAATCAACATTCTCGTGAGGCAAGCCCAGCAAGCACAGTGCAGACTCCACACCTGATATCTTTACTTCCTGCCATGATGTGTAGAGTGTTTCCAGCGGAACGGGGCTGACGCGTTCCATTTCCTTGGCGGCGGCATCTGCCAGCAAGCTCTTTTCAAGCTTGGGGACATAGACTACACGGTAAATAGAATGAACGCCGCTGACACACGCCACGGCTTCCCTGTCCCTGATATGGTGGCCGGTGAGCAGGCTTTTAATCTGCTGGCTGACGGCAATCTTATCACTTACAACACCGTTCTGTACCCACCCGGGAGTCAAACCCGCCTCGAGAGCCGAAATAACGCGCTTGCCGCTTAGTTGCGTTATCCTGACCGAATCATCTTCAATATTCAGTGTTAACATATTCTGGTTGCCCGGATTATTATCATTGAGCTGCTTGACCGGAACAAAATACCGTTACAGTCACTGTTGCCTGGTCCGGCAGGCCCTGCTGCTGCGCCGGCGTTATGCTTATATCCGTAGCCAGGCTGGATGGCAGAACTTTATTCAGGTCCCTGACGAAATTAAGAAAATTCTGTACCCAGCCGTTGAGGCTCAACGAATAAATAGTCGTGGCGTAATCCACCCCTTGTACCGGAGACTTGCCGGACGCGATAGATACTGAGGTGACGGTAATATCGTATTGCCATGCAAGGTTGATTAATTTCTGAGTGGTTTCAATGCTGTCGCAGGCATTCCCGTAAGTCGCCTGAGCAGCGGCGATATCGGCCTGCAATCTATTTAAGTCACTTTCAAGGGATGTCTGAGCGCTCGATTGTCCCTGAAGCGCATTATATTTGGTATCAAGCTGTACGAGCCTGTCATTCAGGGCGCTTTGCTTGTATATCTCGTCCGAGTAAGAAAGGGCAATGGGCACAACGGCTATCAGAAACAGGGCGCCTACTATAATCAGCCATACGGACGTGCTTAAACGCGGTAGCCTTTTCAATAGACCGCCCGTGGCAACTTTGGGAGCTTTAGCAGGCGGACGCAATTCTATTTATTCCCACCGTTATTTGCGCATATTATACATGAATTTACACTATTTATAACCTGTTTCACAACATTTATATCAGGGCTATTGGTAACTATATTCGAGCAAAGTCGGCGAACCCCCTAATCCTGCGCCGGGTATCTGGCCCTCCGAGTGGATTCCTGTGAGATATTTGATTGTCGCACTGCCCTTTATGGTCAAATTATTAGCAATTACGGAGCCATAGACGGTATATCCAGTAGAGGGAGTGCCTCCTTCTACATCGGCCGTGCCATTGGGCGCATATATTACGGCCGAAATAGCTGCGCTATTATCATAGAAGGCCTGGGTACTGTCCGTGCTCTGTGTGATAATAAACGGTATGTTACCTTTAACGAGCTGAGTAGTTGAGCCGCCGCCTATGCTTATCTTACCATCAGCCACTATAGTATAGGGTCCTTCTACCAAAGCACTTCCACCTACAGTGAGAGTTCCTTTTACATGTAAATTACCCTGTAATATAATTGTATTTGTTCCACCAAAAGTCACATTGCCGTTAACCCATCCGGGCCCGATATAATAGGTTGCGGGACCACCATTTGCCCAGCTTGTTGCCTGGCTGGATGTATAGGCCGTGCCAGCATCCGCAGGACCCGTATAATTTGAGATTGTGAGATTATATGAAATAGCCGCTGCATTGGAATAACTGCTGCCAGCGCAGCCACCACAACACGAATTGACATACGCTGTCCCTGTGGCCGAGACAGTACCCTTCGCACTGGAACAACTTGTTCCTCCAACATAGCCACCGGTCACCGTTGCATTTCCATTTGCATATATGTTGCCATAGTTACCGCTGGACGTATTATCAGAGATTACTGATGGCGCACCAGTCATTACAATATTTCCGTTCAGGGCAACAGCGGCCTGATTAAATATATTGTTGCCGGGCTGCGGCAGCTTGATGCAGGCCACCACATTTGCATGCGGGCTGGTCCTTCCCAAACCCGTTACGCTCGACTGAATAGTAAAATTGTCATACGAATTATCGGATGCCGTGTAATGTGACAACTGTGTAACAGTCACCGTCATCCCATTGATGGATATTGTATAAGGGAAAGCAGGGGCGGCACTATTTTTATTGAAATACCACCAGACCGCGGTTATTCCGGCATCGGCCGCGTAGTAAGCTGCCATGTCCTGCTGTGCTCCCGAGCCAATATCCAGGAGCGAAGACGAGATCCATAGTGCGGGAGCAACTATGAACGCGGCCGCTACCATCAGCACCAGAGCCAGGGGCAAGACCATGCCGTGCTCAATGCGGAAAATTGTTTTTAATATACCTTTAAATCTCATCACAGCATGACCTCACGGGGGCGGCATGCGCTGGTAAATCTTGAATGTCTGACTGAAGCCGGATTTGTTAACAACGGCCTTTATTGTCAGTACATAGGTATGGTTCTCGGTAGCTGTTGGAGTGACCTGGGTGAACTGAGTATCGGTTCCCGGATTCACGATATTTTGCGCAACAGGGGCCCCGTTACGCTTCAATACGCCGTTGCTGATGGTATAGTTTTCGTAGGCATATGTGAATGTCCCATTCTGAAACAGGTAACTGGTGATGTTGCAAGTCCATGTGCCCGAGGAGCCGGCCGTTACCCTGTAGGCGCCGGCGACGTCTTTGGTTATCCAGTTGCCGGCCTGGTGCACCTGCAACATCGCTATGGCCTGAGTCATATCCCTGCTCGTTATCATGGTAGCTTCGCTGAAGGTCATGGCCATTATAGCGACCACAGCCCCGATAACCGATAACATTACAAGCAGCTCAATCAGCGTATATCCCCCATTTCCATGGTAGCTCGATTCAGAATCGTTGCACCTCAGCATTTTATGTAGTTAATACTTAGCTATATATTCCGCTATTTTAGCTTTTTGTTTCCCACCATATGTTACAGTCGCGGTTACCTGTTGAATGCCGGTATCGCTGAGGTAAGGCGAAGCTGTAAGCAAGGCCCCACTCACGGTCACCGTATATCCGGTATAACCCGAGGAAAGCGTATTATGAGATGTATCCCACTTTGGATATGGGCCCCCGGGTATAGTATAAGACCAGGGAAGGTTAGTGACAGGTATATTGCTATAGTTGTCGCTGACGGATTTTACGTACTCCAGCTCATAGCGCGCCAGGCCCTCCGCCAGCATATTGGTCCGCGTTACATTGTCGGTCTGGACGATCATGTAAATGCCATACACCATGACGACGCCTATGAAGGCCAGTATGGCCGCGGCAACCAGTGCTTCCGCCAGGCTGACCCCTCGCTCACAGCCTCCGCTCAACGGTGGCATTCGCCTATCCCCCTCCTCCGACCATGCTTACCGTGGAATATATGGGCACGAAGATGGATAAGGCCAGAAACCCTACGGCCAGGCCGATGGCCACGGTCATGGCCGGCTCGATCAGTCCCAGCAAGGTCTGAAGCTTATCCGCCGCCTCGATCTCGAAGCTGTCCGAAACAACGGTCAGCGTACTGTCAAGGTTACCAGTCTCCTCTCCAACCCTGGTCATTTCCACCATCAATGGTAGGAAAACGGGCTTGCTCTTCATGGCCAGCGCCAGTGACTCGCCCTTGATAATATCCTGCTCAACATCCTTCAAGGCCTTGCCGATAACCCTGTTGCCCGCCGAATCGGCCGTCAGAGTTAATATATCCGGGAGCGGCAGGCCTGACCTGAATAACAGGGTTATGCTGCGGCAAATGCGGGACAATGTATTGAGAAGGATAAGCCTGCCCAGTACCGGCAACCTCAACAAGAGCGTGTCCTTACGGTAGGCGCCGTCCGGAGTCTTGACATATAAATAGGCCAGAACGCCGGCGATGCCCAGAGCTATCAATATATACAGACCGTAATTGGTGGCAAATGTGATCGAGCCTATCAGTATCTGTGTGATGAGCGGTAAATTTCCACCCAGGTTCTTAAATACTTGCAGGATGGGCGGCAATATAAAGGTGACCATCAGTATGCCCACAATGACGGCCAACGCCAGAACCACTACAGGGTAGGTCGTCGCCTGTTTGACTTTCCTGACAGCCGCCGCAGTCTGTTCGGAATAGCCGGCAAGGTTCCTCAGCACGCTTTCCAGTTGACCCGTCTGCTCGCCGACCGCAATGATTTTGCAATACATTTTAGGGAAAGCCTGCGGGTGCTTTTCCAGGGCCACGGAAAGCGGCAGCCCTGCGCGTAAGTCTGCCACCACCTTTCCCAGCATGGCCGAAAATGCTTTATTGACAGCCTGCAGCCTCAATAAATCCAGGCTTTGCACTATTCCCACGCCGGATTCGAGAAGCAGCGCCAATTGCCTGGAAAACATTATCACTTCTTCGGCTTTGACTCTCGGTTGTAGAAAGGAGGGGACACCCGTTAGAAAGGGCGAGATGGGTTTCACATTCAATATCTGGTAGCCGTCGCGCAGCAGGGCATCACCGGCGCTCTTCTCGCTATCGGCCGTTATCCTTCCCTTGACGACACGGCGATCTACCGTATAGCCTACATATTCATATTCCATAGTCCATCAACCTGCAAATATATATAAAGGTAAATCGTGATTGTCCGCAATTAAGATATGGCAAAGGCATTTCTGAGGACTTCATACGGCGTCGTGATCCCGGCTTTGGCTTTCATCATGCCGTCCTTAGCAATAGTCACAAGCCCCTGGCTCAAGGCGGTAGCGTGAATATCCTGGTTGCCGGCGCCCGCCACTATCATGCGGCGCAGCTCATCCGTCATGGTCAATATCTCGAATATGGCCGTGCGTCCCAGGTAGCCCGAATATACGCACTCCTTGCATCCGGCGCCGTACATGAACTCGGTCCTGCTCTCGCCCATCTCCTTTTCATAGGCTATCTGTTCGACGAGGGGCACCGTTACCTTGCGGGCGCAGTGAGGGCAAACACGCCTTACCATCCTCTGCGCCACTATGCCTACCAGTGCGGAGCTGATCAGGAAGGGTTCTACGCCCAGGTCAATAAGCCTGAAGAGCACACCCACAGTCTCATTGGCATGTACGGATGAAAGGACCAAATGTCCTGTAAGCGCCGATTGCACGGCAATCTGCGCAGTCTCGCTATCCCGTATTTCGCCGACCAGTATCACATCCGGATCGAGCCTAACTATTGAGCGCAGCCCGCTGGCGAAAGTCAGGCCCGCTTTGATATTTACCTGTATCTGGTTGATATTCTCGAAGCGGTATTCGACCGGGTCTTCTATGGTGATTATGTTCTTGCCTACGCTGTCCAGCGAGTTGACGGCCGCATAAAGTGTGGTGGTCTTGCCGGCACCCGTCGGACCGCTTATGAGG
>CAWKFY010000029.1:0-176411 GCA_963848815.1 uncultured Chloroflexia bacterium | reverse complement strand
TGATTTACATATTGGCCGCCTGCGTTATCTTGGCCAGCAATTGTGTATACGTGAACCTAATCGGTGTTTCGTCCATCTTTCCCGTTAGAAGAAAGGTGAGGGCATTTTTATCGGGGTATTGTATGGCGACCTCACGCAGCAATTCATACGAACTCTGCGCCTTTGTGACTTCCTGCCAGCTTATTGATTCCAATGCCTTGACGTCCTTTTTATCTACAACCTCTGCAACCTTGAAAACCATATCCTACTTCCTTCATATTTTTATTTAAGTGATCGTCACTAATGGGAATGTCGTGACGCTGGCTAATAAAATCGCTTATGTATGATGTCCTTACCCTAAGTCTTAAATAATTCTTCTCACACTGATCAGCATCGAGACTTTATCAGCTGATTAAGTCTTTTGTCCGCATCGTTTATTATTTTATCCACCAGCTCTTTACACGTTGGTATGTCTTTTATCAGACCTACCACCTGTCCCGTACCGATTCCACCACGCTGTACATCACCGTAGATAGCGGGAATCATCGATCTGCTCACATCCTTGCCCTCATAACCCTGTGGCTTGGATAGGTAAAAGTCCATAACCTTATCCGAGTCGTTGGTTCTTGCTTCTACATCCAGCAGTTGCCTGATGAATTCATTTCTCAGACACCTGACTGAGCCAAAGCGCATTTCCGTCTGGATATCGCCCACATCTTCCGCGGTCTTTCTGCCGTGTATGATCGCAACTGTGTCCGCAGCATCGCTTTTGATGAGGAGGTCTTTCCAGTTCTGATGCACAGGGCATTCTTGTGTGGCTATAAAACGTGTGCCTATATAAACGCCGTCGGCGCCTAGCGCCAAGGCGGCCAAAAGTCCCCTTCCGTCTCCAACACCTCCACCGGCGATGACAGGTATTCGTACAGCATCGACTATCTGTGGCACCATTGTAAATGTAGTCAGCAGGTTCGTATTGCTATGCCCACCACCCTCCGTCCCCGAAGTTATAACAGCATCAACACCGGCCTTCTCGGAGCTTATGGCATGCTTTGAATTGCCCACCACTTGCAGCACCTTAATGCCCGCAGAATGCAATCGGTCCGTGAAAACCCTGGCACTTCCCTGTGAAACTATTGCAACGGGAACCCGTTCTTCAATGCATACCCTGATAGTATGTTCACTAAATTCCGTCTCACCCGGCCCCGGGAGACGATATTGACCGCAAATGGATTGCTGGTTAGTTCTCTCACTTTTTTTATTTGTTCCCTCAGTCTTCTGCCAGTCTCCGCCGGATCTCGTGTGATCGATTTGGCGCCTGCATTTGGCCCCAACGTTCCAAGACCTCCTGCTTCTGAGATGGCAGCCACCATAACCGCATCCGTCACCCATGCCATTGAGGCTTGTACAATCGGATATTTGATGCCAAGCAATTTGCACAGTCTAGTTTGCAGCATTAATTCCCCCTGTTACCTTGTATTAATTTTGTGCACATCTGAGAAGCCGAATTTCTCCGGCATTCATAAATATTCCTTCTCAGATTAATGGTAACCAGTATCCCAATCCCTAAAAACATTGGCTAAATTTAGTCTATATGTTTATCCAGGCACTGCCCCCAAGGGCAGTGCCTGGATAAATTTGTAATAACTAGTCTTTGATTCCTAACTCTCTTTTTGCTAGTTTTATTGCTTCCGGTATTGGAATTTTACCCATTGTGTCCCTAGGCACTTTCGCAAAGACGACTCTTTTAGGAATTTTGAAATCAGCTAATCCTTTTCTGCAATAGTCAATGATTTCTTTTTCAGTTAGAGATTCACCTTCTTTGGTCTCGATAATTGCAGTTATTGCACTGGTAAACCTCTCGTGAGGTGTCCCAATCACTGCCACATCTTGAACTTTGGGGTTCTGAGCGATGAAATCTCTAACCTCCGGAGTGAAGACCTTCAAACCACCAGTATCAATGACCTCAGCACCTCTCCCCTTTAGTATTACCCTTCCTTCCTTATCATATGTAGCGTAGTCACTGGTAAAGACCCAAACTGACTCCGCATCCTGGAAGGGCATTCGAATATTTTTAAAGGTTTCTGCTGATTTTTTAGGATCGTTATAATATCCTTCACTCGCATATTTAGGAACAACGATTTCCCCCACTTCGCCTTCTTCCACAAGTTGTCCTTTGTCGTTTAGTATGGCTAAAGTTCTAGGAGAAAATGGCGTAAACACCCCTTCCTCGGGCTCCTCCCCTGGAAATGTTACATTACCTGAGTTATACCATGCTTCGGTAGTGCTAAGCGCATCGAAAATGAACGTGGTAGGGACCAAATCCAACCACTCTTTCTTAAGATTTTTTGACAATTTCACCCCGGTACTGTAAGTCCCCACTAATACTACTTGTATCATATTTCCCCTTTTTTAGTTCGTTAAGCAACGGCAATGTTATCACATCACCAGCAACCAGAATGTCTGTTATTTTTCTCCGTTCAATAGTTGCACAGATTTGACCAGGTTCAAATGCTGAAGGGAAGACCACCGCAGCGCCGGCGGTAAGATAAAGCCCAGAATGGTCTATTCCCGCTGCCGTACTTGTCGGCGGAAGAGAAAAGAAAATGCGCTCACCGTATACATCTGTTAAGGTATCCAGGTTCATGCCTCCGTATGAGAGTTTTTGTACAACTCTCATAGGATGCCAACCCTTTTGCATAGCTTCCTTTTTTATATTAAGTGTTTCTGGTGCTTTATCCCACTTTCCAGCAAGAAGTATATATATCAGAGGAAGAACCTTCGTCATTGTATGAATGACGCTTTCATGGGTTAAGATAGTCCCTTTCGGGTTGCCAGTAGTTCCCGTTGTGTGTTGTAACCATGCGATATCTTCTGGCTTTGGCGGCTCCCAATCGAAACGAGGTGGAGTTTTGGGTTGTTTTTGTAACAAACTTTCAAAATGAATCATGCCTTCGGGCACATTTTTCTCTTCCCCAATCACTATGTATTTCTTGATTTTGAGGTTTCCCTTTATCTCTTGTATACGAGGCACTAAACCATCTTCCAGAAAAAGAAACGCCGCATCTACATCCTGTATCACAGGTTCAATTTCCCTCGAGGTATATCTGAAGTTTACATAAAAGGGAATTGCAGCTAATTTCATAGCTGCATAGAATACTTCTATAAATTCTACTGACTTGGCAAATAGGATGTACACTCCTATTCTATCTTTCCTTTTAACCCCTAAAGCAAGGAGAGCATTTGCAATTTGGTTAGCTCTTTCCTCGAATTCCTTCCAGGTTCGCGTTTTTTCCCCACACATTAAAGCAATATGGTCAGGTCTTTTTTCTCTGTGCAGGCGCCAAGCATCCGAAACAGTTTTTACATCATCCATAATAATTCCTCCTACCTTTTTTATTTTAAAATCCTTAGATTTTTCTCGATCTACCCGCATTTGTTCATTTTTTACTAGCAGATAACCATTTCATTTTGGTGCCCGGAGACTAGCCTGCATTCCAGCCGCCATGAGCACGTTAGTCACCCGTATCTCATGCCTCCTCATTTTGTCGTGAATTAGTTCTCAGGGTACCTTTTTTCCCTGTAGCTCATCTTCGAGGAGTACTCTCCTCAGTACCTTACCCGCGCTGCTCATGGGAAGCTCATCTCTAAAATCAATCGCCCTGGGCACTTTGTAAGAGGAGATACCCTCTTTGGCCCATGCAATGATATCTTCACTTTTGACCTTTCCTTTAAATTCGGCTTTTAATACTATATAAGCCTTTATAATCTCACCCTTTCTCTCGTCAGGTACACCGACGGCAGCGACCTTTTCAACCGCTTCGTGCCGCAGGAGAAATGTTTCCACCTCTTCCGGAAAGACGCTGAAGCCTGATACCTTAATCATCTCCTTCTTACGCCCTAAAAAGTAGAGGTACCCATCGCTATCGAATTTTCCCATATCGCCGCTATATATCCAGCCATCGATAAGCGTATTCTTCGTTTCATTTGGCTTGTTCAAATAGCCTTTCATAACGGCCGGGTTTTTCATGGCGATTTCGCCCATATCACCCACAGGTACTTCTTCGGACCTATCTTCCCAGGAAACTATTTTTATATTATTGCCGGCTATAGGAATGCCCTGGCATCCAGGCGTGTATTTTGGCCGGTCCAGTGGCATGAAGCTTTCAGTAGTGTGCGTCTCCGTCATACCATAGCCACCCTCTACAACGACAGCTCCTGTTGCTTCCTTCCATCGTCTGGCTATATCCTCGGTTAGTTGAATGCCGAAACTGGTCGTAAGGGATAGCTTGAGAGATGAAAGATCATATTTCTGGCGTTCGGGATGGTCCATGATTGCAATGTTCATGGGTACCGTCGCATGAAAGAATCGGAGCTTGTACCGATCGATCGCCTGCATAGCGGCAACAGGGTCGAACATGACCAGCAAAACCTGAGTATTACCCTGTGCGATCATGGTATCTACGCTGGCCGTCATGCCCAGAATATGGAAGGTGGGGAGTGAAGTAAGGGAGGAAATATTGTCTTCCTTATAGCCGACATGCGCTATATCGGAACGCAACATATTCATAAGTGTTGCCGCTTTGTAGAGCTTGCCGCCATGTGTTAGTATTGCCCCTTTGGGTAACCCTGTTGTGCCACCCGTATATTGATATTGTACCGGGTCATCAAGGCCGACATCGCACTTCACCGGAGTGGAGTCATAGCGCGCCAGGATATCCACAAGCTCAATTGTTTCAGGATAGGTCATCTTCGGGTAGCTCATTATCTGGACAGGGTTAATTGTGGTTTCCTTGGGGAGGAAATCATGCATGCTGGTGACAACGATATTCTTGATACCACATTCCTTACAGGCGCCGGCCGCCACGGAATGTAATAGGTCGAGCGTCACAATTGCCTTAGCATTGGAATCCTGCAATTCATAGGTTAGCTCCCATTCCTTAAATAGGGGACTGCAGGATGCGATGATACCACCCATCTTGTTAATTCCATAGTGAGCTATATGGTATTGGGGGCAATTGGGCATGAAGATCGCAACGCAGTCACCCTTCTTTAAACCGGAATCGACTAAAAAATTGGCGAATTTATCGGACATCCTATCCAATTCGCCGTAGGTCACTTCCTTGCCATAAAAGATAATGGCTATACGGTCGGGGAATTCTTTAGCATTATCACGCAGGTATTTGAAAATAGGTTTTTTACCCCTGGGATAGTTCAATTTTTTAGGAACAAACGAGGGCCAACTCTTCATCCATATCTTTTCCATGGCAATTCCCTTTCTTTATTAAATTGCTCGGCAGTACGGCAAAAGCTCCGCGCCGTGAAATTATTTCTTCTTTTTTATTTTGTTCCAGTATGAAATATCTTTTGCTGACTTGAATTCGGATACATGTTCGAAACTGACCTTCATAAGTATCCTGCCGTAACCGCCGCATTCGACTCCAGTATCTGTGCACCAGGCATACTCATTAGCTGCGAAATCGTGCGGGTCGACTCCTTCTGCAAGACGCTCATATAATATGGTTGCTAGCTGGGCTATTGGCATAATTGCCGCCGTGCAGAGAAAACGAACTGTGGACTCTTCCGGCACGAGCGAAGTGGCACTCTGTATAACATAACGGTCTCCGACCTTTGCCCTGGCGCCACAATTATGTACTTCCACAATATTTGCCACCAGAAACCATTCATTCAATTTATACTGGGCTTTCCAGGACTTATGTTGCCTTGGCGTAGTCTTGAGGATATCCTCATTACTATATCCGATGAACTGCTTCATCCCCTCCACAAGCATGGGATCCAGATTATGCTCCGCAATGAATTTTTTCAGTTGATCTTCAGAAGAAACCAGGTCAGCCATAAAATCCTCCTTGCATTTTTTCAATTATTCGCCTGAACAATGGAACACAAACAAAAATTCCCTTAAGTCATTAGATGCCTACAGCCCATCTCCCGCTAATTGTAAATAACTAAAGGTATCTTTTACTTGAGGGAACATATCATAATAAGACTTAATTTCTTAATGAAACTTATAATAACATAAATATCAGTTTTGTCAATACTTCGTATAAATTGGAATTCGCCAGATATGAGAAAACTGGGAAGGCGTTTTAAACGGCTATTTCTAAGGAATTACTTGCTGCAGACAGCGGCATCGGTTGAAAACCTAATATCGCTTCCTTTTACAACCGTATTGCAGTGAGCGCATATAATGACAGGTTCGAAGATTTGACCGCATTTATTATGCCTGAGTAAAATCAGATCCGAGCTGCTGCTTGCCACCCATTTATTCTCCCAGTTAATTTCAGCCAGGATTATGGGCAGGCAATCCACGCCGCGGTCGGTAAGCCTGTATTCATATCTTGCCGGATGTTCAGAATACTTAACCCGCATAAATATATGGTTCTTGAGTAAATTCTTGAGACGGGCAGTTAATATGTTGCGCGATATTGAGAGATTCTTGCTTAATTCCTCAAATCGTCGCACGTTGAACATGGCCTCTCTTAAAATCAGAAAAGTCCACCTATCTCCAATCAGGTTTAGCGTACCCTCGACCGTGCAAACATTCTCGATATGAGTAACCGTTCGGGGGGGCTTGCGTCTTCGCGAAGAAAGAAGCCGTTTCTCGTTATTGTGCCGGTCCCTCAAGCCGCCCTCGTAGATGATCTGATCTATAGTCAATTGTTCTCCGCATCTCGAGCATATGACAACGGGAGAAACACGATTGCTGCAATTGTGATGATATATTAATTTTGTTGGGTCTTTCACGTCAAGCCATTTATCCCCCCATTCCATCAAGGCAAGAATAAAAGGATAAACATCAAAGCCCATTTCGGTAAAATAATACTCAAAACGGGCCGGGGACATACTATATCGCCTAACCTCAAATATTCCCGTTTCCACGAGGTGCTGCAGACGCACAGATAGAACATTTCTGGCGATTTTCAGATTTCTCTGAAACTGCTCGAAGCGGTGAACACCGAAAAAAGCTTCACGTATTATTAAGGTAGTCCATCTATCAAAAATAAATTCTATTATATTCGGCGGTACTCTTTTTATCTTTCTACTTCTATTAAACATAATTCCTATGAAACTATAATTACTCACCTAACTACAAAATTATCTGCTCTTTTTTCAAATAGGTCAATGTCCATGTATGCAAGTATACAGCTATATTTGAGTATTTCAAATTTAATGGTTCCAGTACCGCCAGCAGACAAACGGGGGAAAAGTGAGATGTTCGGCAGCGAGATTGCCGGCTGTTGCATGATTACCTGAGCAGCATGTCCAAATGACATATGCCGAAAGTTGACATACCGATTTTTTCTCTGATATTATTAATCAAATTGTAAGTCCCGTTATAAAATTGAGTTGCATAACAATATGTTGTTTTCTAATAATACTATCAGATACGCTGGAAATCAGCAAGCCGTCGCACTGGTTGCACCGCACTTAACGCAGCTTAATACATCTATATAATGGATAACAGCAGAATCGTGAAAGACGGGCCTGCAAACGAAATGAAAGGCAATAGAGACATCCAGCAGTTTGAGCGGGAACTCACCGAGATTGCGGAAAAGGAGTCGAACAAGAGTAACAGACGACACTTCAAAGATTTTAAATATCACAAACGGAGAAAACGCTGGTTAGAATCTGATATGTTAGAGTACTCAGGTAATAATGCGCCCCCTATTTCGACTAGAGGAGATGGGAATGAAAATAAGCTATAAAGGCGAACTTAATAAACTCACAAAGGCTGTAATAATTGACTACTGCGAAATGATGGCCAATAACTGGTGGAATCTGCAGAATAACTGGATGTTAAATATCAGCAAAGACTTCGGGAGTGAAACAGCGGCCAAGTATGACGCTTTGGTATTTGGCAGACAGGCGGAGGTACAGGCATGGCGCCTGGTAAAGATGTTCGGCCTGGGAAATGATATGGATTCGTTCATTAAGGCTATGAGTCTCTCAACGTTGTTAGCGAATGTTGATTACGATATTAGTGAAGTCAGCGACAAGCGCTGCAGGGTTCGTGTAACAAGTTGCAGCATGCAACTGGCAAGGCGTAAAGCAGGACTTCCGGAGTTGCCCTGCAAAATTGCTGGTATAGCTGCCAACAGCAAGTTCGCACTGGCGATAAATCCAAATATCAAGACCACCTGTCTGATCTGTCCGCCGGATGAGCATCCTGAAAACCTTTGGTGTGATTGGGCTTTCGATATGGTTACGTGAAAGACCACGAGCAAATCAATTCGCGTCAGGAAATATAAATAATTACTGAGGTGTTAATATGTCTGAAATGAATGACATAGCAAATGGGATCAGGGACTTTCTGAGATTGAGAACGTTGCCACTCGCTATAAAATTCCTTGAGAAAGAAGAGGATTTAAATTCTATTGAAAAAGTGAGACGTCCTGAGACTAAAATGAGTTGGTGTCAGGCTGTCGGAATCGCAAGAAACCTTGGCTGGACCATAGCTATCACAATAAATGATTTAATGACGCCTGTCTGCGCGTTCAAATTAGGATTCGGATATATGCCTGAGGCGTACCAGGGCATCTACCAGGGCATCTGGGTCAAGACAAAAGAGGAATCGATCAAGTACATTAAGACTGTTCCAAGTCTACCTTTAGGCAAATTTAAAGTTGCCGTAGCTTCACCGCTAACTTCAGATAGAATCGCATCGCCTGATCTGGCCTATATCTTCGCTAACCCAGCCCAGATGAATCTCCTTCTCAACGCGTTACAGTATGAAAACTACGAGAGGCTCCATTTTTACTTCAGCGGTGAAGGTTCCTGTGCCGATGCATTTGCGGAAGCATATAATAGTGGGAAACCACAGTGCACTGTGCCTTGTATAGGAGAACGTTGCATGGGCATGGTTCAAGACGATGAGATGGAACTGGCTATACCGGCCAGCATGTTGAAAAAAGTCATGGATGGACTCAATGCTTTGCGGGCGTCTCGAACGATCGCGTATCCACTTCCTCATTTTGGATATAGGGCTAATATGCTGCCTTTGATAAACCAGAGTTATCCAGGCATTGATCTACTGCTGGCCGAAGTGCGTAAACAAAAACTCTAGAAGCCCAGGCTGGGCCGGAAGTCAACTTGTAAAGAAATCATTTCAGGGTTTTCCGGATTCAAACTGGGATAAGGGAATATTATATTGAATATAGTTATATGCATAAAAAGGGTTCCGGACACGGGCGAAGCGCCATTAAGCATTACGGACGATGGACTTGGCATCAAGCGTGATAAGCTCGTGCATGATATAAACGAGGCTGACAATTACGCATTGGAGGAAGGCCTTCTTTTGAAAGGCCGGCACGGTGGCTCCGTGACTGTCGTAACGGTTGGAGATGAAGCCTCTAATGAACAGTTACGCACTTGTCTGGCTAAGGGAGCAGACCTTGCCATGCGTTTGCACGATGATCAATTCATAGCCTTGGACAACTATGCTGTTGCGAAGATATTATGCTCTGCTATAAGACCACTTACTCCCGATCTGGTGTTGACGGGCTGCATGGCCAGTGATGATGCGTCGGCGCAAGTGGGTGTGCAATTGGCCCAGATGTTGGGCTTCCCTCATGCCACGCTGTTGACAAAAATAGATATAAAGGATGGTACAGCCGAGGTCAAATCGGAACTTGAAAACGGTCTTGCAATGATCTTAGAGCTCAAACTGCCGGCAGTACTCGCCGTCCAGACCGGCATAAATGAGCCACGGTACGCTTCATTTAGAGGCATCAAAGAGGCATACAAGAGGGAAATAAAGGTGCTCGACTGCGCCGCTCTATCCCTAAATAAAGACGAACTAGCCGGAAATTGTCCACAGGTCAAGATAGAAAAACTTTTTGTGCCACACTCTGAAAAGACCGCACAAATTATTACCGGATCAGCAGAGGAAACGGCAGCACAACTTGCAGGAATTATGAAAGACAAAGGACTTATATAAATGAAAGAAATATTCTGCCTCGCAGAACACCGCAGGGGTGAACTCCGGGCTATAAGCTTTGAGGTTCTGAGCAAAGCCCGACAACTGGGAGAACAACTTGGCGCCCAAATAACAGCCATACTGTTAGGCGCAAAGGTAGGCGAGCTTGCCAAGAAGCTTTCGTCATATGCCGACAAAGTTATGGTGCTGGACGACGAGAGATTAGGAGAATTCAATCAGGCACTTTACCAGAGAATTCTTAGCCCGCTCATTAAGGAGCAAAAACCAGTTGCTTTTGTTATGGGACACTCGGCTTTCGGCATGGATCTGGCGCCTTCACTTGCCGTTGAGTGTAATTTGCCTCTTGCCACCGATTGTATAGACATAATCGTTACCGACGGCAGGCTGCAGGCAATACGGCAGATGTACGGTGGCAAAGTAAATGCTCTTGTATCTTTCCCATCGGCAGAAAACTACATGCTGACACTTCGCCAGGGTGTCTGCGCCGTCGAAGAGAGAAAGTCTGCCGGCATTATATCAGCCATGGTGGCCCCCGCGAATCTGAACTCGGAAGGAAAACGTTTCATTGGCTACGTTGATCCTGAAATCAGCGATGTGGATATCTCGCAGGCAAATATACTGGTCTCGGTGGGACGTGGTATCAAGAAAAAGGAGAATTTATCGATTGTTCAGGAATTGGCAGACGTAACCGGCGGCGCGGTTGCCTGTTCCAGGCCGGTTGTCGATTCTGAGTGGTTGGCAAAGGACAGGCAGGTTGGACAATCAGGCAAGACTGTAAAACCCAAGCTTTACCTGGCCATTGGAATCTCAGGGGCTTTTCAACATGTCATGGGCATGCGAGGCTCAGAAATAATAGTGGCAATCAACAAAGACCCTAATGCTCCTATAATGAGCGTGGCTGATTATGCGATAGTGGATGACCTGTTCAAGGTATTACCCGTCTTAACCTCAAAGATCCGGGAGATCAAACAATAAAATGTCAGATGAATAATATACATAGGAGTCCCCAAAATGAGCGATAAAGCACAAATCTTGAAAGAACTTGTCCAAATTCTTGGTCCTGAAAATGTGTCTGATGATGTAAACGACATGGTGCCTTATACCAGGGATGCATACGCCAACATTCTGCGACAGCAGGTACCGGTTCCCGATTTTGTCATCATGCCCACAACGCGGGACGAAGTGCAGAAAATAGTTAAGCTTGCAAATGAGTATAAGATACCTATCTATC
Source organism: uncultured Chloroflexia bacterium (assembly GCA_963848815.1). GTDB lineage: Bacteria > Chloroflexota > Dehalococcoidia > GIF9 > UBA5629 > UBA1162. The sequence goes on along the minus strand of CAWKFY010000029.1, from coordinate 165,246 downwards.
CCCGGAGCTATGGGGCCGGCATAGCGGGATCGGCTCTTCCCTATAAAGGTGGGATCGTCATCGACTTAAAACGGATGAACCGTATTATTGAGGTTAACGAAGATACGATGACGGCGACGATCGAGCCGGGAGTAACCTGGGACAGGCTGCGCATGATGGCTAAAAAGAAAAAAATGGACATTATCCCTATTGGCGGTCCTTACGAGACCAGCCCAATAGGTAATTTTCTTTTAACCAACATAACGCCCTATTCGACTAAATATTGCATGGATAGGGCCGTAACGTTTGAAGCGGTGCTTCCAAATGGTGAGATACTGCGGACCGGTTCTCAGTGCACTGAGATTGGAGCTAAACTAAATCCATATTTCAGGTATGCCTACGGCCCAGACATAGCCGGCCTTTTCAGAGGGTCGCTGGGTAATTTCGGGATTATTACCCAGATGGTCATCAGATTACGGCCACTGGCTGATATAGAAACCTGTCTAATTTTCGGTTTTGATGAACTTCAACCCAGTCTCAATGCATTTCAGAGGATTGAGCGACTTGAGATAACACGCTACAGTGAGCTTAGCAACAAGGACGTTGCCGTGCGTTTTGTCATGCATCCTGATCAATACCGTGTAAAAAGTGAAAGGTTGAAGATAGCTGAGAACTTGGCTGAATATACAATCATATGTGGTATAGGGGGAAATGCAAAGCAGATTGCGCTTTATGATGAAATGATTACTGAGGAAGTGCTCAAGCAGAATGGCCGCGTTCTTGATGTTGACGATGATATGCGGCGAGACTGGCAAGAGGTGACTGATGGCGCCAGCCAGAAAGTGTTGCGTATGTTTGAGCCGTATGGCAGTTTCGGCACAATAGTAGGATGCGCTCCCATCAGCTTTGTACCGGCTATGAACCGGACAATTAGAGAAATAGTAGAGAAACATCAACTCATGGACGACATCCTTGGTGAGCCTTTGATTCCGGAGTTGTTGGTAATTCCCTGGGACCGATGTTCAACCGTATACGTAGAACATGAAATACTATACGATCCATTAAAATCAGAAGATACGAAAAAAGCCATGAAGTGCCTGCGTGACTGCTACGTCGCCCTGTTTTCCAAATTCGGTGCATGCCATACCATACCAAACCAGACATTTATGAGAATGATGATGCCCAGTTACGCCAACATGCTTCTGGGAATTAAGAAACTGGTGGACCCGAACGGGATAATGCTGCCCGGAGGTCCATATTCTTTCGAGGCATTGATTTAACTCTGCAAGAATTTACTGATTAGGTGGTTAATATGCTGACAGACTACAAAGAATACATATACCATTGTCTGAAATGCGGTGCCTGCCGGTCTGCTTTCCGGGTATATGGCCCCACTTGTCCCTCCGGTGAACGGTTTGGGTTCGATTCATATTACGCCATAGGAAGGCTGACACTCGCACGCGCAATATTAGAAGAGCGCATGGTTCCGGATGAAAAGACAGCGCTACGCATTTTTAGCTGTGTTAGTTGTGGCGCCTGCGATGAACAATGCTACCCTGCGATGGGACTGAAACCTCTTAAAGTGATTGAAGAAATGAAGGCGATTTTGGTAGAAAGCGGCAAGGTCCCTCCGAAAGTACGCGATTTCTTTGAGAACATCCAGAAGTTCGGCAACCCCTACGGAGAAACGGCTGAAAAACGGGTGAACTGGATGAATGGAAGTCAGATTAAGCGCTTTGACAGGGGGGACGAATATCTTCTCTATGTGGGTTGTGTGGGTTCTTATGATACGAGAAGCCAGAAAGCAGCAAAGTCACTGGCCCATATGTTATCGACTGCAGGTGTGAGTTTTGGCGTGCTCGGCGAAAAAGAACGTTGCGATGGCAACGAGGTATTGAGACTCGGAGAGAAAGACCTTTTCCAGTATTTAGCCGAGGAAAATATAAAGTTGTTCAAAGAACTCGGTGTTAGCAAAATAGTGACTCTATCACCACATTCGTACAACGTATTTCGGAACGAATACCCGGCGCTCGGCGGAAATTTTCAGGTGGTCCATTACACGCAATTTTTGGCTGATTTGCTCAAGAGAGGACAAATTAAACCGGCTAAGAAGCGTACGGGAAAGATCACCTATCATGACCCATGCTTTCTCGGGCGTTACAACAATGAATATGAAGCCCCGCGGACAATATTAACATCGATGTATGGCACGAAGTTTGTTGAGATGGGCAGTAATAAGGAACATTCCTTCTGCTGCGGCGGGGGCGGAGGCAATTTTTATACTGAAATATTGAGTACTGCAAGCAACAGCCCGGCCAGGATTCGAATCAGGGAAGCATTGACGACAGGCGTTGATACCCTGGCAGTGGCTTGTCCAAAATGCCTGGCTATGTTGGAAGACGCTGTTAAGGCTGAAGACCTGGAAGGTAAGATCCAGGTTGCGGACATATCTGAGCTAGTAGAAGCAAATTGCTGACGTATTGAAATCACTACTGGATTTATACAGGGAGGTTATTATGCCGCCGCAAATACAGAAACATCATGCGCTATATAAAGACCTTTGCGCCATTTCAGGTCAGGATAATGTGAGTGACGAAGAATATGTAAGACGCTCATACACTCGCGCACCTTTCATGAAAATCTATGGAGAACCCAGGGGAAAGACTCCGGGCATTATCATTAGACCCGGGACCACTGCGGAAATCTCTGCTATATTGCAACTGGCAAATAGGACGGGTTTCGCTGTCGTGCCGAAGGGGGGTGGAGGGAGTCTATCCACTTTTCCGCCACCTCACGTTGGAACCGATGCAAATATCCTAATAGACACGACGAGGATGAACAAAATATTGAGTTTTAACAAGGAATACATGACCGTCACGGCCGAGTGCGGCATCGTATTATCTCAACTTGCCGAGGAGGTTAGAAAAGAAGGATTTCTGCTCCATACGGTTGATGTTCCAATACACATGGATACTCTTGGAGGCGTGCTAAGCGGATTTATTGGGGGTGGGGAACCCGCAGACCTGGCGACCTCCGGGACGATTAACAAATATCTTATGGGCCTGAAAGTTGTTTTGCCCACAGGATCTATAATACAGACTGGCGGGGGACCGGGCACAAATATTTATCAAAGTGAAATATTGCATAGAGAAGCCCACTCCCCGGATATGACGGGTATGTTCGTAGGGGATGCCGGTGTATTTGGAATAAAGACTGAGGCCACGTTGAATTTATTGCCATATCCAAAACACAGCCTTAATGGGGCCTTTGATATGGGTACGGTAGAAATCGCCTGGAAGGCTGTATCCAAAGCGGTCTCTATCGAGCCCTATCCCTACACGCGTTTGATGTTGCTGCGCAGGCCCGGAGAAGCGGCAATTCTGCTGTATGTTATCCGAGGACACTCTTCCGAAGAGGTAAATTATAAGAAGAAAATCCTTGAGGATATATTATCATCGTTCGGTGGTAAACCTGGAGGATTTGGAACGGCCATGGAGATGGGCACTCTATTCTCGGCACGGCAGTTAGGAAAAGCCGTATTGCCGACTGCAAACACAATGACTTATTTTGGAGAGTCGCTCATACCAAGGCTTCTTGTGCCCAAATGGCTTGAATACTTGAACAAGGCACTTGACAAAAGATTTAGTGATCTTGACATGGTGGTCAGAAGCGATTTCGCTTTACCCTATCTTAGACAACTGAGTATATGCGGAATAATGGTCTATTTTGGCAGAAAGGTACCTTTTGACGAGCTCACAAAGCGACTGAAGGATTACACGGATAATGAATGGCACAATGAGCTTTTCTCAAAATACGGTGGCTTTACCGAACTTGCCCAGGGGATGGGCTCCATACAGGCAGCCTCAGTATGGTCTCCATCTTATAAGGCTTACATGCAAACGATTAAACGTGCGCTCGATCCCAATAACATCCTGATGCCAGGTTTATGGAGGATATAAAATGTCTTCAAAATATTTAAGCGAACTCAAGGATTCGGTTTCCAGATGCATGGGTTGCGGTGTGTGTCGCGGCAGCTGGAGCAAAAAGAAGAGGGCATGTGTTCTATATTTGCTACAGGTATCGGTTTCGAAGATAGCCTGCCAAGAGGCAGGGTAACAATAGCCCAGGACATACTTGATGATCTCCTTACTTATTCCAGTTCAATGGCAGAATCTCTGTATCGATGCACCCATTGTGCTGCATGTCGCATCCTATGCGGTGGTTTCGACAGTGAAACTGGAATATCGATAATCAATGTACCTCGCTTAGTCGAATTCATGAAGGCTGATATAGTTGAAGAGGGCCTCGTTCCCCCGAAGGTAAGAGATTTCCTTGAAAATATTCAGAAGTATGGCAACCCGTTTGGTGAAGCGGCTGACAAAAGAGCGATATGGGCCAGCGGCACGAAAATAGGCAAATATAAGAAGGGAGATAAGTATCTACTATACGTAGGCTGCGTTGGTTCCTATGACCCACGCAGCCAGTTGGCAACAAAAGCGTTGGCCAGTGTTTTAACTAAGGCGGGAGTGAGCTTTGGCATACTTGCTGAGGACGAGACTTGCGATGGAAACGAAGTTCTAAGGATGGGAGAGCGCGACTTGTTTCAATACCTTGCAGAAGAAAATGTTAGAAAATTCAATGAACTTGAAATAGACAAGATAGTATGTCTTTCACCACATTCATATAATGTCTTTAAGAATGAATATAGCGAACAAATGGGGAGCATTACAGCTACACACTATACACAGTTACTCGCAGACTTGATCAAAAACAAGAGTCTGCGTTTTACAAAAGAGAATAAAGCAAAGGTGACCTATCACGATCCGTGCTTACTGGGAAGGTACAACGCTGAATATGACGCTCCCAGGAACATATTGCTGTCTATACCGGGTTTGGAATTGGTCGAGATGCGAAGGTCCAAAGATCATTCATTTTGTTGTGGCGGGGGCGGAGGCAATTTTTATACTGATCTTATTGGTGGCAAGGAAAACAGCCCGAATCGAATAAGAGTGCGGGAAGCATTCCGGACCGGCGCACAGATTCTGGCCGTCGCATGCCCCACGTGCCTATCCATGCTCGATGATGCAATCAAGGCGGAGGACCTGGAAGGCAAATTGCAGGTCAAAGATATTGCCGAGTTAGTTAGCGAAGCCATTTAGACGGATACATACTGAGAAAGATCGGGGCCGCAATATAAAAGAAGGAAAGCTGTCAAGCCATGGGATAAGTGGGGCAGCTATCCATTTTATATGGAGAAAAAGGAGAAATTTGGAGTTCTTGCTTCAAACGCTTTGACAGCGCGCATAGTATCGAATCCATGACCCAGTGATTTAAAGCCAGTTCAGTTAGACATAGCTTTGTACTCTCTTCTTCGTTAGGCTAAAATCTTCCTGTGGACTTAACGAGCCTGGGCAAAATTCTGCTGATATGCGGCGGCGTCATCGTACTGGTCGGGCTGCTGTTCATCTTTGCACAGCATATTCCCTTCTTCGGTAAGCTGCCGGGGGACATCTTCATCAAGAAGGACAATTTCTCCTTCTATTTCCCCATTGTGACCTTCATTATCATCAGCATCGTGATCACCATCATAGTTAACGTCATTATCCATTTCCTCAACAAGTAACCGCATGAAGCTCAGCGATTTCGACTACGACCTGCCTCCTGAATTCATCGCACAGCATCCATTGGAGCAAAGGGACCATTCCCGGCTGATGGTCATTGACCGTAAATCCGGCCTCGTCGAACACCGCCATTTCTACGATATCGTGGCCTATATCAATCCGGGAGATACGCTGGTATTCAACGACAGCCGCGTCATACCAGCCCGCCTCAAAGGAACCATAGCAGGCAGCGCAAGGCAGGCGGAGATACTACTGTTGAAGCAGCTCACGCCAGACAGTTGGGAAGCGCTCGTAAGGCCTGGCCGCAAGTTGTTTCCAGGCTCCAGGATTTTACTAACGGGTGATCAGTTCGCTGTAATTATAGAGAAGCGGGAAGGCGGAGTCAGGGTCGTGAAGTTCTCCGACCCCGAAGGGCTGGAGGGACTGGGCGAGATGCCTCTCCCACCCTACATCAAGGCCAAACTGCAAGACCGTGAGCGCTACCAGACGGTCTACTCGGCCGTCAAAGGCAGCACAGCCGCCCCCACGGCCGGGCTGCATTTCACCCCCGGGTTGCTGGACAAGCTGCGCAATAAGGGGGTCAACCTGGCCTTCGTCACCCTGCATATCGGGCTGGACACCTTCCAACCGGTCAGGGCGGAAGACCCTTCTCACCATAAAATCCATACTGAATTCGGCTGTGTAGACGAGGAGACGGCGCTGCTTTTAATCAGGACCAGTAAAGCGGGAAAACGCGTCATAGCGGTCGGTACCACCTCCGTGCGTCTGATCGAGGCGGCTTCCCAGGCGGGAGAGCCCCTGCCCTTCCGCGGCCAGGTAGGACTCTTCATATTGCCCGGCTACCATTTCATAAGCACCGATGCAGTCATTACCAATTTCCACCTACCCAAATCGACATTGTTGATGATGCTCTCGGCCTTCGCCGGACGTGAATTCCTGCTGAGTTGTTACGAAAAAGCCAGGGAATCCGGCTACCGCTTCTACAGTTTTGGCGATGCCATGCTGGTAATCTGACGAAGGCCGCCGTTTTGACAATCGTATTCACAAGTACGTAAAATTTCGCATCTTTATATTATGAGCGTCCTGAATAAGGTCTTGCTGGGTTTAACGGCGGCCGCCATCCTGGTCAGCGTCGCTGCCATTGTCTACCTGCAGGTAACCCCACCACCTTCCGACAGGTTCACAGAATTTTACCTTTTAAGCGATAACGGTACGGCCACCGGCTATCCCACGACGGTCCGGGCCGGCATACCCGTCCCGGTCATCCTGGGAGTGGTCAACCATGAGGGCTATAACGCATCCTACAAAATAACCGTTGTCTCCAACGGAGCAACCCTGCAATCGCTTCGGTCGCCTGAACTGGCTATCAATCAAAAATGGGAGGAGAAGACCAGTTTTACTCTCAGTAATCCGGGCGAAAACCAGACGGTCCAGTTCTACCTGTTTATGAATAACGGGGACAAGCCCCATATCAAAGACCCTTTGACACTCAGGTTAGACGTTGTAAGGTAAGCCGGACTCTGATTTTATTAAAATGGTCAAATAGGACTATACTGAATATTATCGAAGCGGACAATCAAATAATATTTAGGATATAAGGAAATATGTGCGGGATTATCGGCTACTGCGGCAAAAACGGCAATGCGGCATCCATAATTTTCCAGGGACTGAAACGCATGGAGTACCGCGGCTATGATTCCTCGGGAGTAGCTATGATCTCCGGCAAGTCGCTGGCGGTTAAAAAGGGCGTCGGCACGCTGGAAGAGGTCAACAGTAAATATAAGCTGGACAAGATGCCGGGACATATGGGCATCGGGCATACCCGCTGGGCCACGCACGGTGGCGTAACCCGGATCAATACCCACCCGCACTGCGACTGCAAAAACCAGATAGCCGTCATCCACAACGGAATCGTCGATAACTACCAGGAACTGCGCGATGACCTGATCAAAAGGGGACATCATTTCGTATCCGAGACAGACACGGAAGTCATCCCGCATAAAATCGAAGATGAGATGAATAAAGGCCGCTCCCTCGAGGAAGCTGTCATGCATGTGGCGCCCAGGCTGCACGGCTCTTATGCCTTCCTGGCCATCTCCACCAGGGAACCCAATAAGATCGTCGGCACCCGCAAGGGCAGCCCGCTGGTAGTCGGCCTGGGCGACCATAAGGCCTTTGCCGCCAGCGACTCGCTGGCCCTCCTCGACCAGATCGACCAGCTCTACCTGCTGGGAGACGGAGAAACTGCCGTTTTGACCCCCGAGAAGACCACGTTCTACGACCATACCGGACGCGAAATAAGCAAGAAGTTCATCAAGCCCGATGTCATATGGGCCGAGACCGACAAGGGCGATTATGAATATTTCATGCTTAAAGAGATCATGGAGCAGCCTAAAACGCTGCTGGCCGCCGCCAACCAGGACAAAGAGAACTTCACCAGTATCGCCCTGGATATCCTGAGGGCGGACCAGGTGATCATAACCGCCTGCGGATCATCGCGTTACGCTGCACTGGTAGGCCGCTACCTGTTCTCGAGCGTGGGCAAGAAATTCGCCGAAGTCGTCATGGCCTCGGAGTTCCAGTATTTTGCCGAATCCGTCAGCAAGAATACAGTGGTGCTGGCCGTATCACAGAGCGGCGAAACGCTGGACGTCATCGAGGGCGTTCAACTGGCGCGCAACGCCGGGGCCAAGATAGTATCCATCATCAACAGGCCCCAATCCCTGCTGGGCGAGCTCAGCAACTACGTGATCTACTTGAATTGCGGCCCCGAGATCGGCGTCTGCGCCACCAAGTCGTTCCTGAACCAGATCGCCGTCTTCTATCTGCTCGCTTTCTCTATGGTGCATTGTTTCGATATGGCTGTGGATAACATCCGCAAGGTGGCCAAGCAGGTTGCCAAGGTGATCGATTGGAACAAGGATGAAATCAGCCTTATATGCAACAAATACTATAGAAATAGCGACTTTTATTTCATAGCACGCGGCATCAATTTTGCCATCGCCTCCGAGGGCGCCCTCAAACTCAAGGAAATATCCTATATCCATGCCGAGGGCATGCCCGCCGGCGAGCTCAAGCACGGCACGCTTTCACTTATAGAAGAGGGAGTACCGGTGCTGGCTATCTGCCCGGGCGATTACACCTACAGGGAGACTCTAAGCAACGCCATTGAGGCCAAGTCCCGCGGCGCCAGGATCATCGCCGTCTCCGATGAAGATAACGAGATCTACGACCACTGGATCAGGCTGCCCAAGGTGCACGAGCTTCTCTACCCCATAGTTGCCGTCGTTCCGCTGCAGTTACTGGCCTACCATATGACCATCAAGCGCGGGCATAACCCCGATATGCCACGCAACCTTGCTAAATCTGTAACCGTTAAATAAACAGGGGATTTGTCCCCCACCTGCTCTCCCCAGAGAGGGGAATTTTTTTCCTGAGAGGGAACCTAACCCTGCGGGGAAAATTCCAAGTTCCAAACTCCAAAACCAATTGACTATGTCCCCAATAAAATCGGGAAGTGGCAATCCTTCGATCGAAGGGTGCGGGGATTGCCGCAATAATGAGGGACGGGCTCCTCGCCATGCCGTTACAGCCTAACATAGCCGGTTTTGTTGACTAAAAGCCCTATTCCAGATACTCTTTTAAACAAATGAACCCTGACGACCATATCTCCAGAGTCGTCGCCGTCATCCCCTGTCTCAACGAAGAAAGGTTCATCGGCGACGTCGTAACCAGAGCGGCCAAATATGTGGATAAAGTTATAGTCGTGGATGACGGCTCTACCGATAGGACCGCGCAGGCGGCTGTCCAGGCCGGCGCCGAAGTCATCAGCCATCCGGCCAGCCTCGGAGCCGGCGCATCCACCAGGACCGGCCTGGAGGCAGCCCTCGGGGACGGCGCAGAAGTTATAGTAACACTGGATGGCGATAACCAGCATAACCCGGATGAGATACCTTTCCTTCTCAAGCCTCTTACTACAGGCAATGCGGATATGGTCATCGGTTCCCGTTTTATGAAAAAGGACTGTGCACCGGTTTACCGTAAGTTCGGAATCAATCTGATAAACTGGCTGTATAATTTTGGCCGCAAAGACAGGCTACTCGATTCCCAGAGCGGGTTCCGCGCCTACAGCCGGAAGGCTGCGGAGTCTATGCATATAACCTACCAGGACTTCGGCTTCAGCATTCAGACGCTGGTGCAGGCACGCAAAAAGGGACTGAAAATGGTGGAGGTCCCCATATCCTGCATCTATCACGATGCGGGGTCCACCCTTAACCCGTTTATCCACGGATTGAGCGTTGCAGCCGCAGTATTTAAAATAAGGATAAAGGAAGAATTTAGAAAGACCGGTTAAAAGCTGAGCGTATGAAAGTCCTGTTCGTCCTGGAGAACTACTTCCCTTTCATCGGTGGGGCCGAGGTGCTTTTTAAGAACCTGTGCGAGGGCCTGGTTGGGAGGGGCTACGACGTAACGGTTATAACCAGCAGGTTGCCGCAGGCCCCATATGACGAGGTGGTAAACGGAGTCCAGGTGCTGCGCGTTAAAACTCCCCACAAGGGGTCGCGCTACTGGTTCACATTCCTGGCTATTCCGCCCGCCCTCAGGCTGGCCAAAAAGTTCGATATAATCCAGACCACGACCTACAACGGCGCCTTCCCCGCCTGGCTGGCTGCAAAATTGACGGGTAAAAAGTGTGTTATCACCGTCCACGAAATCATCGGCTCCGGCTGGAAGGATATGCAGGGTATGAACCGGTTGACGGCCTGGCTGCACAGGATTCTGGAATGGCTGATCGTGGCGCTGCCCTTCGACCGCTATATGTCGGTATCGAAATACACGGCAGGGCGGATAGAAAAATACCATATAGATACTAAAAAGATCTCGGTGTCTTACAACGGCATCGACTACGATTTCTTCGATATATCCAGGGCGGACAGGCCGCACATCAGGGAAATGCTGAATGTAAAAGACAATTTTGTCTACATGTATTTCGGGCGGCCGGGCATCTCCAAGGGGGTGGAGCACCTGGTAGCGGCGGCCCCTCTGATATCCAGGGATATCCCGGCGCCAGGCTCATCGTACTTCTGGGAAAGGAGCCGGTTGAAGGCTACAAAAAGATACTGGCCATGGTGGAGGAAATGCAAATGGGGAACAGGATCGTGGTCCTCGACCCGGTGCCACGCATCGAGCTGCCGGGCTACGTTGCCGCCGCCGACTGCGTGGTAGTACCTTCCATCTCCGAGGGTTTCGGTTTCTCCGCAGCCGAAGCCTGTGCTATGGACAGGCCGGTGGTAGCCTCTAATGTTGCGTCCCTGCCCGAGATCGTCTCGGGCAATTATGTGCTTGTTGAGCCGGGCAATGCAGCCGCAATCGCAGACGGTGTAATACGCATTTATCGCGGAGAGGCCGTTAAGACCGACAAGAAATATTTTTACTGGGCCAGTTGCATCGATAACTATGATAGAATTTACCGGCAGGCAACCGGCAACTCATGATAAAGGAGGTGAAAACGTGAGTTTTAAAAATAAAAATGTCCTCATCACGGGCATCAGCGGCTTCGCAGGTTCTTACCTGGCCAACCACCTGATCAAGCTGGGCGCACACGTTTACGGCCTCTTCCGCAGGCGCGCCGACGGCATCTGTCCCTACAACATTAAATGCCTGGGAATTCAGGACGATCTGACCTTAGTGGAAAGCGACCTGCTGGATATATCCAGCATAGCTTCGGCGCTGGATAAAACCAGGCCTGATTTTATTTTCCATCTTGGCGCACAATCCTTCGTGCAGCGGTCCTTCGCCTGTCCCAGCGAGACGATGGATATCAACTGCGGCGGCACCAGCAACCTGCTGGAAGCTGTCAGCAATAAGAGAATTACTCCGGTTATCGTGTTTGCCGGCAGCAGCGAAGAGTATGGCCTGGTCATTTACTCCGATGCTCAATATAAAGAAGCCAAAAAGAAATACGGCGTGATATTCCCCGAGCCTGCCAGGATTCCCGAAGTGCCCATCACCGAAGAGAACCCGCTGCGTCCCATGTCGCCCTATGCCGTCACCAAGGTTTACGGCGACTTCCTCATGAGGAACTATCATCACAGCTTCGGCCTGAAAACCGTCGTCTCCAGGGGCTTTAACCACGAGGGCGCCGGCCGGGGCATCATGTTCGTCACCTCCAACATAACACGGCAGGTAATGAAGCTGAAAAGGGGCGAGACCGACAAGATAGTGATCGGGAATGTTAACGCCTTCCGGGACTGGTCGCACGTTACCGACGTTATCAAGGGTTACTGCCTGCTGGCGCAGAAAGGCAAGTACGGCGACGTATATAACCAGGGCTCGCAGCGCACCAACTCGGTTATCACCTACCTGCTTTTGAGCCTCGAATGCGCCGACTATAAAGTAGAAAAAATAAAGTCCATCAGGGGCAAGAAGACCGTGGTCAACCCCACCGCTCCCGATAAGACAAAATTCTCAGGACTCAGCTTCGAAAAAACTAAGATCGACCGGATGCTGCTGGACGGTGAGATCGAGTTCACAGGCCGAAGACGAAGGCCTTTACGTCTTCACCTCCAAAGGCAAGGTAACTATCAGCTTCGACGCGGAACGGTTCAGGCCGGCGGAAGTGCCCATATTGCTGGCCTCGACTGCCAAGATAGAAAAGCTTGGTTTCAAGACGGCGTACAGCCTCAAGGACATCATCAACGACCAATTGAATTATTACCTGGACCCATCGCGGTAATAAATTTGAAAATAGCCATCGTCACGTTTGCGGCCTATGGAGCCGGGGCGCAATATACGGCAGAATTGTCAACGCCCTGTCCGTTGAAAACAAGGTATCCGTACTGCTTCCGGCCGCCGCCGATACAGGCCTTTTTGCTCAACAGGTCTCCATAATAAGGCTGCCGCTGCCGTTTACCCTGGCGCCGGCCGCCTTTACAGCGCTAAGCCCGCGTTTTATGAAGCTATTCCTCAACACCCTGGACCGTGAAAAGCCCGACGTCGTACACCTGGTTTTCGAGCACAGGTTCCCCTTTTTCTACGCCTGCAGGCTCAATCGCAAATACCCGATGGTGGCGACCATTCACGAGCCGAGGGCCATCCCCAACAGGGGATGGGCCGCCAACCTGCTCGCCGGCGGCCTTCAATATATCAACAACAGCCGGCTGGCCCGCTGCTCCGACGAAATAATCATTCACAGCGCAGGACTGAAAAATACCAGGCTGATCTCCAGACTGCCGGTGGAAAAGGTACACGTAGTGCCGCACGGCAATTTTTCCTTTTTCTCCTCGGCAACCGCATGACCGGAAGAAGACAGGTAAAAACATACTTTTCTTCGGAAGGATCGCACCCTATAAAGGACTGGAGTACCTCATCGAAGCAGTAAATATTATCAGGCCATCGGTGCCCGGCCTGACGGTTACTATAGCAGGAGAAGGGGACCTCTCAAAATTCGAAAAATCGCTTGCCGACCGCAGCTTCTTCCTGGTCCGTAACAGCTATATCCCCGATTCTGAAGCATCGGACTACTTCGAGGCAGCCGATCTGGTGGTCCTGCCCTACACCGACGGCACGCAGACCAGCCTGATTTCCGTGGCGGCCGACTTTAAAAAACCGGTGGTGGTCAACAGATGTGGGAAACTTTGCTGAAATGGTGGAAAATGGCAAGATGGGCATCATAGTCCAGCCGCGAAACGCACGCGCACTGGCCGAAGCTATGCTGAAGCTGTTGAATAATGATGAGCTTCGCAAGAGTATGGGAGAGAATGCCTATACCAGAATGAAAAGCGGCGAGTATTCATGGGATAAGATAGCCGCCCTCACAATGGCAATCTATAATGAAGCGGTGGCTGCGCATTCAGCCAATAAACGCAGGGCTTAATTGATAACCGAATGAATATCGTTGCACCCGCCGACTGGTCCTTCAAACATCTATTAAATGCGGTCATCGCACTGACTGCAGCGCTGGTCCTGTTCATCTGCCTTGGCCTGGCCGGAATCGACGTACCCGTCCTCAGGCAGCTTACCGGTTTCCTCTTCCTTTCTTTCGTGCCGGGCGTACTCATCCTGAGGATATTACGGGTTCACAGGATCAACCCGGTCGAGAGCCTGGGCTATTCGGCGGGACTGAGCCTGGCTTTCGTCATGTTCTCAGGAGCGCTTTTGAACTTCGCCCTGCCGTTGCTGGGCATCCATTCGCCGCTGAATCTATTTGCCCTGATGGCCACATTCGTTATAGCGACCATCGTCCTGGCGGTTGCCGCCTATTTCAGGGACAGGGATTTCCAGCCCGAGCAGCCTTTTAAATGGCCCCCGGTCAAAGAGCTGTTGCCGGCATTGTTCCTGGTGCTGCTGCTGGCCCTCACAATCCTGGGCGCTAACCTCATATATGCCTTTGGAAATAACCTCCTGCTTATCATTTGCCTGGCTTTGATCGGGCTGATAGTAATACTGGCCGCTTGCGGCAAATTCATCACTCCACCTCTATTCCCCGCCGCAATTTTTATTATCAGCCTCTGTCTTTTATACCAGACGACGCTGATCTCCCCTCTACTAATCGGCACCGATGTCTATGTTGAATACCAGTTCGCCCAGCTTGTGCTTAACAGCGGCATCTGGGCCTATTCCTTGCCTGGTACGGTTAACTCCTGCCTCAGCATAGTTATAATGGCTCCGGTCTATTCACAGGTGATGAACCTGGACCTGGTATATGTATTCAAAATAATTTACCCGCTGTTTTTCTCGCTTGTGCCCCTCCTGCTTTACCGCATCTTCAGAATGCAGATCGGCGATAGGGGTGCATTCCTGGCCGCTTTCTTCTTCATGGCCATGCCCACCTTTTCGCTCGAGATGATCAGCCTTTGCAGACAGCAAATAGCAGAGCTGTTTTTCGCCCTCTTCATCCTCCTCTGCATTGAACGGCGGATTCAATTCAAGGCCAAAATAATCTTGATGATCATTTTCCCCATGTTCATTGCCGCATCGCATTACGCACTGGGATTTATTAATTTCGGATATCTCGGACTCATGCTGGTATTCGTCATCATCATGAGGACAGGCTGCTTCCTCAAAGCCTGGGAATGGCTGACTCGAAAGACAGGAGGACTACCAGCCTATATGAAGGAACCAGGCGCAGGAGGGCTCCCTTTGATAATCCTCGCGGCGCCCATAATACTGTACCTGCTTCTTGGGATAACCTGGGCCGGATTAACGGCTTCCGGAAGCAGCCTGAAATTTCTCGAAAACACTCTGTCCAGCCAATTTGCGGATACGGCGCGGGCGATCTCCGCATTTTTCAGTCCGGCGCACCTGTCCAATTTCGGGCAGGGCAATGCGCTTATCATGACGGCTCTCGGCCTGGATTTTTCACAGGTCTCCCTGCCGGGCAAAATATTCCGCATATTGCAGTACCTGACCCAATTTTTCATTATTGCCGGCTGCCTCAGGCTGCTTATAAAACCCAGCGGCCTCAAGTTCCGTATAGAATATATCGGCCTGAGCCTGGTCAGCCTCGGCATCCTGGCAGCCTGCATTATGCTTCCCGATTTTGCCGACCGGTTAAACATCACACGCTGGTACCATATAGCCCTTATCACACTGGCCCCGTTTTGCATACTTGGTGCCGGAGCGGTATGGGACATCGGTAAATCTCTGCTTAATAAGATCAGGACTAAAGCCCAAAATGCGCCAAGGCCCGGCGTGAATTCCGCATTCTATATAGCCGTGTCATGCCTGTTATTGGTGCCCTATTTCATTTTTACATCGGGAATTGTGTATGAAATCACCACGCAACAGGATACTGAGAGTGTGGACACTCCTTTTTCTATAGCTTTAACAGCAGGCCGCGTCGATATCGTGGGCATTTTTAATCAAATGGACCAGCATGCGCCGCAATGGCTGTTTGAACGGGCGGGGGACCGAATAACAGTTTACTCCGACTATCATGCTGAAAACATGCTCATATTTGTAAATGATAAAGTTACGGCCGGTTTGATTACACTCGACAGTAAATTTCAGGGGCCCTCATATATTTATCTAAGGTCGTGGAATACCCAAAAGGGCGAGATTACTTTCACCATCGGGAAAGCAGGGCTGCGGAAACACGTAAAAATCCAGGATGTTACAGGCCTGGCGGATACTTTAAGCCGGAGCGACAGGATTTATAGTAATGGCGGGGCGCAGATATTTTTCACGAGGTGACCGGCTGTGGGCCGGTCATATCAGCCCTATCAAATTTACCTCTGCCTTATTTTGAGTTTGTATCCGGCCGATGTATCTTCCAAAATCTTTAAGGTCTGCGTTGCTGCCTTTTCCCACGAAAACTGACGGGCTCTTTCCAGGCCCTTTTGCCGCATTTGCTCCCTGAGGCCCGTATCCGAAATCACACGGTAAATAGCTTCAGCCATAGCTTCCACGTTATAAGGGTCGACCGTAACTCCGGCATCTCCCATAACCTCCGGCAGCGAAGAGGTATTGGAAGCGACTACGGGCGTGCCGCAGGCCATGGACTCGAGCGGCGGCATGCCAAAGCCCTCGTGCAGCGAAGGAAAGACGAAGACATCCGCCCCGTTCATCAGAGCGGGCAATTCCCCCTGCGGGACGTAGCCGGTGAATATTATGTCAGGCTCGCAGCCCGATGATCGGATCTTATCGAAAATCTCGCTATCCTTCCAGGCGCGTTTTCCGGCGATGACAAGCTTATGATCGATACGTCTGCCTTTCTTTAAACGGCAAAACGCCTCGACCAACCGGACAATGTTCTTCTTGGGTTCCAGGGTGCCGTTATACAACAGGTACGGGCTTTGTATGCCATATTTATGCAAGGTCAGCCTGATTTTTTCTGAGTCCGGCTCGGGTTTAAATAAATTGGAGTCGAATCCCGGGTAAACAATGGAAATTTTCTCAGGAGTTACGCCGAAATAGCTGACAATTTCATTTTTAGTGGCCTGCGAAATAGTGATCAGCCTGTCTGACCTTCTAACAGCATCCTCAACTTGCAGCTTAAACCTCGCCTTGAAGTCCCACCTGTGGGCATCGTGCAGAGAGAGCGGCGTAAGGTCGTAGATCATGCAGACTGCGGGATGCGGGCAGCAAGGAGGCAGGGAAGGACTGAGGGATAGGAAAATATCCGGTTTTACGGTCTTTACTTGCAGGCCGAATCCGGTGAAATACCAAGCATACCACAATATCGAAGCGATCAGCGGCGGCAGGGTATGCGGGGCTCGAGGCAGCGACTGGAAATTGAAGTTCGGGTTATCCAGAGCGTTTTTATCAGTATCATAGACTGTAAATAGCGAATATTTATTGGCAGCATCGATTTTACCAAGGGCGCGCAGCAGGTTTATCGAAAAAGTAGCTATGCCAACTTTATTTCTCTCGCCCAAGGCGCAGGCTTCAACTGCTATATGCTTGCCGGCCATAAAGTCTGGATCTCCTCAAAGGCCTTTCTTTATCGAGAGGCCATCGTGTACTCCACGATAGTATGATTGCAAGGCATTCCAATCTTGCCGCCATATCAAGAGGACGACGTTGGTATACCAGAATTTAAAAATAAAAAAGTAGAGAATGAAAAGTAAATACTGCCATCCGGAAGCGTGCTTTTTAAGGAACTTGAACATGTTACGGGTAATATAATAAATAATAAAGGCAGGCTCCTGAATTGCCCTGCCACCGCCCCAGACCTTGTTCCTGTTTTGGGGCATAAAAGGCTTTTTGTGCCATATCCTGGCCCGGGTGGCGCAGACCACCTGAAACCCCGCCTCTTTGGCACGGGTGCAAAAATCGATATCTTCCCAGTAAAGAAAGTAACTCTCATCGAGCAGTCCGATTCGTTCTATAACCTCCCTTTTGACGAATATGCAGGCGTCCGTATAGTCCACTTCCATCACATCGGGATACAGGACGGAATCGGGCTTGCCATAGCCGATGGATATGGTCGAGCCTTTAATCATACTAACCCGGCAGCCCACGTTCTGTATACGGTCTTTGGCGTCATAAAAAAGTATTTTGGGCCCCACTATGCCGATTTTGGGGTCCTTCGCAGCGGCTTCAACCATGTGCGTAATGCAATCGGGAGCCAGCACCGTATCGTTATTTAACAGCACCAAATAGTCGGAATTGGAATGTTCCAATACATATTTAATCGCCCTGCTTTGTCCGCCGGCAAAGCCGTAATTCTGATCGTTCTCGATAATGGTCACCCAACCGGAGAACTCTCTTCTCAAGATTTCTACGTCGGGACCTTCAGAGTGGTTATCTACCACGACTATCTCACAATCAGGATAGCTCAGCTTTTTCAGGCTGCTCAGGCATTCCGTCGTAACCTGAACGCTATTCCAATTTATCACTATAATAGTCGTTTTTTTCAAATGCGCGGTGCCCTGGCTGAAATAAGTGGAAGCAAGACCGGTACGGTCATAACGAAACCGCCTTCATCTCATATAGATTAACATAAAAAAGTGGGCTTTTATAGCTTTATTTAGAATTGGTTTACCACTATACTGTCGGATATAATTAGCGGCAAAGGTGACAGCGGATGGACCGGCAACCTATTAAGGCCAGGAAAGGTGAAGTTGAGTTCAGAAGGAAGCTGCACCCGGAGATAAGTTGAGTACAATCCGCAACATCGCCAAAAACTCAATAATCATTTTCATTGCGCAGGCGTTAAGCTATCTTCTCGGTTTCCTTTATATGATGTATACGGCTCGCGCCCTCGGGCCCGCGGATTTTGGCGTGCTCTCATTTGCAATAGCCTTCACCACTACCTTTTCCATATTCTATGATTGGGGTCTTCAGCAACTGCTCATTAGAGAAATTTCACGCGATAAAAACCTTGCTATTAAATATATGGCAAACACCGTTGCCCTTAAGATTATCCTGTGTATCATCACGTTCATTTTGATAGCGTTAATAATAAATTTAACCGGCCACTCCCATGAAACAATTATAGCTGTATATGTTCTTGCTTTTGCTCTGATTCTCAACACATTTAACTACATGTTTTATTCAATTTACCAGGCTTTTCAAATGATGGAATATTCGGGAATCGGCCAGCTTCTCTACAGCCTCCTTATTTTTGCCGGTGTGCTGGTGGCAATAAATTACCAGCTTAGTGTACCCGGTTATGCTCTCGTATTTTTAGTAGCCAGTGCAATAGTTCTACTTTACAATCTCGTTACTGTAAATTTAATAATTTTCAGTAAAATTCCTCACGCGGGGCAACATATATTAGAGTTCGACTGGACTTTCTGGAAATCATCTTTAAATCAAACTATACCTTTCGGATTTCATATACTGTTCGCTAACATATACACATGGTTCGATTCGGTAATTTTAGCTAGTATACAAGGAAATGATATCGTTGGCATCTATAGCGCCGGATCCCGGATATTTTTAGCAATATTGTTTTTGCCTAATGCATTTACCTCGGCTATTTTCCCGATTATGTCACACTACCATATATCATCGAAAGACTCGTTGAAGATTTCCCTGGAAAAATCAAGCAAGTATACATTCATAATTGGTCTACCTATATCTGCAGGTCTAGCCATACTTGCGCCGCGCATTATCGATCAGATATATGGCCAGCAATATATGCCGGCAGCAATCACGCTTCAAATATTATCTTCCGCCCTTATTGTTTTCTTTCTCAATATTATTCTAAATATCTATTTGAGTTCAATCAATCGCCAAATAAATAATACAATAATTAGTTTCGTTGGAGCGGTATTGAGCATAGCATTCAACTTAATACTAATACCACAATATAGCTATATTGCTTCCAGTTGGATACGCATGTTAGTTGAGTGCATCATGTTTATTTTAGTAGTGTATAGCGTACTCGTAACGGGATATAAAGTGTCCATCCGTCACACATTGAGTCTAGTTTTGAAAGTACTTGCAGCTACCGTACTGATGGGGATATTGACATTTGCTTTGAGCAGTCTTAACTTGGCAGTAGTAATAATAATATCCGCCTTGGCATATTTTATATTAATCTTTGCATTTAGAGTCTTTGATAAAAGTGATATAGATATGGCCATGCATATAATCGGTAAATAGAAAAACGTTGAGTACTTAAATGAAGATAGCAGCCTTAACAATGGTTTACGACGAATCATTGATTTTACCCTATTTCCTTCGCCATTATGCCTACCTAGATGAGATCCATGCCCTGTATGAAACGGACAGCACAGATTCATCACTGGCTATTTTAAAGCAGGCAGCTAACGTCACAATCGAGAACTGTCATATAGAAAATGGGCTTGATGATCTGGAAAAGGCAAATTTAATAAATGAGACCCTGCATGGCATCAAAGCCGCTAACAAAATATCTGTCGGTCATTTGGTGGTTTTAGTGATCAAGGTACTCACGGCCACCATACTAATGGGCATAGCAGCATATGCTTTAAGCGCGCTCAACCTGGCAGCAGTAATAGCAATATTCACAATACTATACTTTGTACTCATCTTTGTATTCAGAGTCTTCGACAAGACCGATACAGCAATGGTTTTGCGTATCATTGGCAAATAAGAGGGAAACCGGAGTTTATAAATGAAGATAGCGGCCTTAATAATGGTTTACGACGAATCATTGATTTTACCCTATTTCCTTCGCCATTATGCTTATCTAGATGAGATCCATGCCCTGTATGAAACGGACAGCACAGATTCATCACTGGCTATTTTAAAGCAGGCAGCTAACGTCACAATCGAGAACTGCCATATAGAAGGCGGGCTTGATGACACGGATAAGGCCAAGCTGATTAACGAGACCTTGCATAATATGAAAGCCGACTGGGTGTTTGTCTTAGATCCGGATGAGTTTATTTTTGCACCTGATGAACCAAGCGCTGAATTCCTGATGCGGCAGAATTACAATATCGTCAGGGCCGCAATGTTTCAAGTCTACAGGCACAGAACGGACGCAGATCTTAATCCCGACTTGCCACCACTCCTCCAGAGAGTTCACGGCGACCCCAATCTATACACTGATGCTCAAGACCCCAACCGTGATAAAAATGCCGAGTATATCAAGCCGATCATAATCAGGCCTTCGAGCAAAATCCAGCTCTTACGCGGAAATCACCTCGTTGTGGGGGATGTCAATATGTCGCCTGAATTGTTCGCCGGAGCGCATTGGTATATGGCGGACCCTTCCATAGCCCTGGAGAGAAGGATAAAGCGCAGGAACAGGATCTCCACCAGAAATAAAGCTCTCAAATTGGGCCATCAAAACTGGAATGTTACAGAAGAATATATTATGAAAGAGTGCGCCAGTCATCTGGATGACCCCATAGTCGATGCGCTGAATAGGGTACCGGCAGACCAACCGTTAAAATCTTTTTTTTACATAGAAGACAAGAGCTTAACTGCTTCATATCTGAGATTATTGACATTTGAAAGCCTCATGAAGAGAGTTCAAACCCATAAAACCGCTGGAATGATGCTGTGTCTGGGTTATTCCTGTCACCTGTTTCTGCGCGCAGCCCTTAAGAGCGGATTTGACGCATACGGAATTGATTGCTCCAGCTCTTCGACTTCAGCCCTTGAAACGGACATCCAAAAAAGGATAACCTACGGAGACCTTAGTCTGCGATCTAACGAGCTACCTACCCAATTTGATGTGGTCGCCGAATCTAACATTCTGGGGCAGACTCAGAAGTCCAGACCAACTCTTAATAGACATCTGGCAGATTTTAAAACCAGGCGGCATGCTCGTTTTAACAATCCCCAGTACCAGACACTGGCTGTATCATTTCATCACCAGACGCTGGCCGATGCTTTACTCCAGGCATAACGCGTCATTTTCTAAAAATGACCTATACAAAAATTTATCCGAATCAGGATATCGCTCTATTCATTTTGAAAATGCAAAAACAATATTATCGATCAATTATTTGTTTTCCCAGGTTCAAGAATACAGTCTGTTGATGAAAATTATTTACAAAGGCATTTCGGTATTGCTGCCTTCGTTTATTAAAAACAAGGGTTATGCCCTAGATATTGGTTACATGATTATATTTGCTACAAAGCCCCAATAAAATTAGATATCCCCAGCAAATAGCTGGATTCTACGTGGCAGTGATTCTAATCACGGGGTAAGGTTACTGCCTGTCTGAGTTCAAGGCGATTTGCTCTGCCGTGCATTGGGGCTTCTTCATAGGATGATACTCCTTTAAAAATGCCCATGGACCCCTTTGATTACGAATTACATATGATTGCGCCAGAACTGAAGAGTATCGGAGAGTGTTCTATCAATTGAATACTCACTATGCCAGCCAAGATCGCGCAACTTTGAGTTGTCTCCGATATAGACAGGCTCATCACCAGGACGGAATTTTTCCTCTGAGACTCTAACTTCAACTTTAACTGACGATAAGCCTAACAATTTCTCAAGAATATCCCTGATTTGATATCCTTGGCCGGAACAAATGTTGTACACTTCGCCGGCGATACCCCTCTCGGCCAGCACCCAGATTGCATTTATCGCATCGCGAACATCAAGTATATCTCTGATTCTATCAACATTGCCCACTTCTAAAAATCGCCTCGTACCCTTTTCTATTTCAACGATTCCCCTAGCAAAATCTGAGCTCGCATCTGCCATCTTGGCGGGACCTGTCACATTGAACGGTCTCACTCTGACTATCTGCATTCCAAAAATATGCCAGTACAGCAGGGAAATCATGTCAGTGCCAATCTTACTTACCCCATATGGGCTCGTGGGTCGGAATTCTTTAGTCTCTTTTATCGGTATTTCATTCTCGTGCGTCGTGCCATACTCGGCGCTTGAGCAAGCTACTACAATGCGGGGGTTTAATCCCTCCTTTTTTACCGCCTCAAGTAAGTATAGTGTACCAAATATATTCGTCGTAAAAGTCTTCACCGGGTCATCCCATGAAGGCTTTACCAGACTTTGCGCGGCCAAGTGAAATATATATTCAGGCTTTGCTTCTTTAACCAAACCTTCTACCGAAGGTCTATCTCTGAAATCACAGGGGATGAGAATCGCTTTATTAGCTATTTCATCCAATATACTGGGATTTTCAAAGACAGTACCAATTACGCACATACCTCGTTCTAAAAGGAAATGCGCCAGGTGAAAACCAATTAGCCCATCGCAACCAGTGATAAGAGCCTTACTCAAATTAATCTTTCCTCTTTTATTTCATTTCAGTTTGACTACACTGCCGGTAATATTTGAATCATATACGGCGTTGACCAAACGTACCGCATGCCACCCATCGTATCCGTTGCCTAACGGCTCTCGATCCTGCTCGATCGCCTTGACAAACTCCTTCCACTCCTCCAGCCACGATTGATCAGGACCGAGGTACTCGATCACTTCTTCATGGTTTGGACCTGGTATCATCGGTTTCTTCCCCAGAATGACCCGCTCAGTGCCATACACATAGCCCAAGCCCTCTATGATAACGTATCCGTTGCTGCCGTATAGTTCCAGGGAGAAAAGGTTTCTCCACTGTGTTGAGCTTACATGCATCAGGCCGACCTGCTGCTTGTCGGTCCGCAATAGAGCAAAGCCGTTATCCTCTAAAGTAGCCTCACCCCAGTACCTGGAGGCGGCAAAACCTACAACCTCTGAAAAATCCCCCAAGAACCAGTGGAAAAAATCCAGCACATGCACACCTCGATCCATTATTTCACCACCACCCGCCCTCTCGCGATCGCCGCGCCAGTCCTTTTTGATATCCGGTATCCCCATGATGCCATAGCGGCAACGTATAAAATTCATATCTCCGATAATACCATTGTCCACCCATTCTTTCGCCTGCTTGATGCCGGGATGAAATCGAAGATTGAAGCCACATTTCAGTTTTTTGTTGGCTTTCTCGGCGGCTTTCACTATATTTAAGGCCTCTTCTGCTGTCCGGGAGAGGGGCTTTTCGCAAAGAACGTGTTTACCGCTGCTCAGGTAAGTAGTGCACATTTTGTAATGCGTGTCCGGCGGAGTACAAACAAGCGCGACGTCAATATCGTCTCGACGAGCTATTTCTTCCCAATCATTGGATATGGCGCAGCCAAAGCTTTCGGCAAGCGATTTGGCCAACTGCATATCTGTATCCACTACAAGAGCCAGCTGCTGATTGCCGGCCTGCCTTAGAGCCTCTGCTCTTCTCTTTCCCTGGCGACCAGCGCCAACTAATCCTACTTTCATATTAACTCCATCAACACTTATGATTTAATACCTTCAACTTGTTTAAACATTCGCACCCCATCCGCTAGATTAAAAAGTGGAGTGTTCAACACCTTCTTAACTTTATCGATGCACAAAGATGAATCTCTCCCCCTTGACACAGCCAGTCCTACCTCAGCTTGATTTACCGGTACTACCAAAGACGCATCTAATTCAAAAACTACGGCTATCTCATGCGCCAATTCATAGCGGGTGCATCTCTGGTTTCCAGAGATGTGATATACACCAGATAAATCACGCTCGGCGATCTCCAGTAAGGCCATAGCAAGATTGTTAGCAAGTATGGGCGTAAAATAGGTATCCTGATACATCTTTATTGACTTTCCCTGCCGAAGCTCGGCAAGAATCCATTCGCCAATACTCTGACCAAAAAGGCTCCAGCCATAAATGCTATTAACTCTCACAATAGTGCAATCTGACTTTTGTTCCAGGACCTTTTTCTCTGATTCCAGTTTGGTCGTTCCATAGAATGTTACGGGGTTGGGTGCATCGGTTTCTTTATACATACCTCTTGTTCCCTCGAAAACCGAGTCACTGGAGATATGAATTAACTTTGAACTGTATTCAGCGCATGCGAGGGCAATGTTTTTTGCGCCTGTCACGTTGATAAGCTCGGCTTCTTGTTTATTCTTTTCACAGTAGTCTATCGACCGCAATGCCGCAGTATGTATTACGACATCCGGCTTTATCTCTCTTAAGGTCAATAAAACTTGATTCGAATCACATAGATCAAACTGAAGCACGTTGCAGTCGGTAAGTTGTGGTCTATGCTTGCAGAAACTGGCATAGACATCATAGTTTCGGACAGCCTGTGTGGCTATGGTATGTCCGAGCAGCCCACTTCCACCAGTTATTAGAATTCTTTTACGAGCAAATTTCAATGTGTAGCTCCTTTTACCTTAAAGATCTCTTTCTCGACAAGGTAGCAAATGATATGACCAATTGTGATGTGCGCCTCTTGAACGCGGGGGGTGTCCCTGGAAGGCACATCGATCAAATGATCGACCATCTTTCCGATTTCACCGCCTCCTTTGCCAGTAATGCCTATGGTGATCGCTTTAGCACGTTTTGCCTCCGCAATGGCTAGTACAACATTGGGTGAACTGCCACCGACACTGAGTGCAATGACCACGTCACCTTTTTCTACCAGAGACTGCAGTTGACGTATAAATATAGTTTCATAGCCGTAATCGTTGGCTATCGCTGTGAGGATTGAAGTGTTCGTCGTTAGAGCTATAGCCGGCAACGGCTTACGATCCATATAAAACCGACCTGCAAGTTCGGCAGCAATATGCTGTGCATCGGCAGCGGACCCTCCATTTCCAAACAGCAGAACCTTATGACCATTTTTCAGAGACTTTACTATAGTTCTAGCCACAATCACGATTGATTTGTAATTCTTTTTTAGAGCTTGCTTAAGGGAGATGCTGTCATCAAGCTGTCTAATTATATCTTCTTTCCAATTCATGCCTTCTCGATTTCCTCACTTAATTTGAATAAAACGTTTGCTTTTTGCACTCTTGTAAATAGCATCCGCTATTATTAAAGCTTCTACGCCATCATGTCCATTTGCAACAGGCTCTCTCTTTTCTTTGATAGATGAAATAAACTCTTTCCATTCCTCATCCCATGACACGTCTGCTCCCCTAAAATATACTACTTTCTCCTCGAACGGCTTCGTGAAGATTCTTTTCCCTAGTGTAGCTTTTTCATTCCCATAGCTACCCCCCAAACCCTCTACAATCGCATAACCATCACGTCCAAATATCTCGAGAGAAAAAAGATTTATCCACTGTGTCCAACTAGCGTGGAGAAAAGCTGTATTCCCTCGCTTCCCTGACAAGATGGCGTACGCATTGTCTTCTAATGGAGAGATATCCCAATAACCAGTTTGCGTCAAGGCGGCAACCTCAATAAAGTCGCCTAAAAACCATCTGGATAGATCGATTATATGGATGCCTTGATCAAGTACCTGGCCTCCTCCAGATATCATGGCGTTCGCCCTCCAGTCTTTATCGTAATCCGGTCTACCACCAATTCCATAGCGGCATCGTAAGAATATAAGATCACCTATTTCCCCGTTATCAATCCATTCCTTAACCAGACGTATTCCAGGGTGGAATCTCAAGTTAAACCCGCATTTTAAGTTCACCTTGTTCTTCTTAGCCGCACGAAGCATTTGTTTGGCCTGCAACAGTTTCTGAGCCAAAGGTTTCTCACAAAGTACGTGTTTCCCGTTATTCATGGCCATGATGCTTATCTCAGCATGAGAATCTGGCGGCGTGCAGACTACGACTACGTCCACATCTTTATCGATCATTAATTCCTGCCAATTGCTAACTACTTCACCCTTGAATTCTTCGGCGAGACGCTTGGCCTTCTGCGTATCTATGTCGTAGATTAACAACCCCGCCGGCCCGGCTGACCTTATCGCCTGTGCCCGTCGGCGCCCTTGAAGACCAGCTCCCACTAAACCTATTTTCATACTTTCAAATACTCCACCTGCCGATATAAAATCATCTTTTGGCTGCCTATCATCCCCAGTTAAATCCTCTATCCTTCGGCACTATCCTACGTAACATATATACATCTGAAGCAGCTATTTCACTCAGGTGTTTGGGTGTTTCCGGCCACTTGTCCCATACTGCGCTTAATAGACGTCCTGTAATCCCATCGGAATCGCTCGAAGCCAAAAATACAGCGAGCGCTGCTGCCTTTTCAGGAGGGACTCCTCCTGTTTTCAGTTGCTTCCTGGCAGAAACCGCAGCCTCCTTGCCCGCGGCATCACCGGCCTTTATAATCTCATGCAGCATACGCGTGTTCACCGACCCTGGCGCAATTGCATTCACCTGTATATTGTATTCCTTAACCTCGTCGCTAATTACTTCCGTCAGGCGCACTATGGCTGCCTTGGAAACTGCATATGAAGAGAAGTAAGGGCGCGAAGAAGTTGCTCCGCCACCGGAGATATTTATTATCTTGCCTGAACGCTGTTCCTTCATGGATCTAATTGCCATTCTCGTGAGAAGGAAATTCCCGAACAAGTTTATCCTGACAGATTCGAACCATTCCGTAATGTCGTTATCTATGAGTGGTCCGATAGGGCCTTGAATTCCCGCATTGTTGACCAAAACATCTATTCTACCAAACTCTTGAGTTGTAACTTCAAAGATATTTTCGACCTGCTCTGTGAGCGACACATCGGCCTCTATCACCACGGCGCGCCTGCCATACTTCCTAACCTGTTGCGCAACTTGCTCGAGTTCATGCATAGTTCTGGATATCAATACCAGTTCACTCCCTTCCCTTGCAAAAGATACAGCAATGGCCGCGCCGATTCCCCTGCCAGCTCCGCTTACTATGCTTACTTTCCCCTGTAATTTCATTTAAATAACGGCGAATTTTAGGCTTGCTTGAGATACCATTGGCCACTATGTTGATTGAGCACTTGCGCTGGTAAATTCCTTCCACGCACGGTCAAATTCGGCAATGGTCTCTTCCGTCTTAGAATCGAACGGCATTTGCAGCATTATTTTGTATGGTACCGTCACAATATGAGCGCCAGCCAAAGCGGCATGAAAAACATCTTCCGGCTTACGGATGCTGCCAACAATTATTTTGGTTGTGGAGTGTGCGGCATCAATTAAGACTCGCGCATCCCGGATTACTTGATTCGGATCTCGTCCAGCATCTTTTATGCGGTTGAAAAATAGACTCGCATACGTGGCACCGCATTTTGCAGCGAGCAAGGCCTGGCCAGGGTTCATCAGGGCAGTCATATTGGTCTTAATACCCTCACGCCTAAGTATGGCAGTAGCTTTCAGTCCATCCCCATTCCCAAACATGGGAATCTTGACCACGATTTTTTTGCCCCAGCGAGAAAAATTTTTTGCCTCCTCCACAAGCCCAGACAAACTACCCGACGTAACTTCAACGCTAACAGGGCCGTCTATAAGAGCTAAGATTGATTTAACCCTATCTTCGAAATTGCACCCCTTTTCGGCAAGAAATATTTTCTGGTTCGTGGTGAGGCCCGATATGACCCCCCAAGGAAGAATCGCCTTTATTTCGTCCAGATTTGCTGTATCCAGAAACAACTCCATATTATTTACTCCTCACTTGTACTATCCTTTCAACTGCCTCAAGTAAATTAGCAGCAATAAAATCAGGCACGGCATTTTCTTCCTGCATCAGACGACATAACTCACACTTGTGCTTTCCGATCAAGATTGTCTTGCAACCGGCTGCCCTGCCAGCTTTTATGTCCGAGAGATTGTCTCCGACCATGTAGGAATTATTTGTATCAATTTGAAATTTACGTGCTGCTTTTAAAATAAGACCAGGGGCAGGCTTACGACAATTGCATACTTTCAAGAACCTTACCTTGACGGCCTCTGGATGATGAAGACAATAATAGATACTGTCAATGTGCGCACCGCCACGTGCCAACAGTGATTTCATTTTGCGATTGGTCGAGTTTAATGTAGTTCTGGTGAAGTGATTTTTTGCGATACCGGGTTGATTAGACACCACGATTACCTTTATTTGCTCATTATTGAGAATCCTGATCGCCTCCACCACGCCGGGAAGCAATCTAAACTGCCCAAGCGTGAAAGGCGTATCGATTACTCCAGCCTCCCTATGGTATATAAGTTCATTGATGACGCCATCTCTGTCTAAGAACACGGCCATATTATTTCTATTCAACAATTTTACGCCTGCGTTTGATCAATCCCCATTGGATTTCAGTAGAACTGACGTTCCCTCAATATCTATCTTAAACGGAAAATGCTGCAAACCCTCAGTTGCCAGTGCTCTCTTTAATTTTTCTCTGTGCTCTCCCTCGCTATAAAACATGAAAAAACCACCTCCACCAGCACCCATGATCTTACCCCCCAGAGCGCCATTGTTAATAGCGATGTCATAAAGCCTATCTATATGGTCGGATGTTATGCCCTTCGATAAACTTCGCTTTGTCTTCCAATGTACATCAAGCAGTTCACCAAATCTTCGTAGATCCCCCTTCTCTAAAGCTTTTTTGCTTTCTTTCCCTATGTCTTTGATCGTGTGCAGGGACTCTATTGTACTTTGATCGTGTTGCTCCGTAGCCTGATTTTGAACCTTCAGCACTTCGGATGCATCCCGCCTTATACCTGTGTAAAAAAGCAGGATATTTTTTTCTAACTCCTTATATGCGTCAGGAGGAATCTTTACCGAGCTAACTTCGACTTTGCCATTGACATTAATATCGAGTGCTATTATGCCTCCAAATGCTCCTGCATATTGATCCTGCTTGCCGCCCACCCTTCCCAGGATATCTATTTCCAGTCTGCATGCCTCTTCAGCCAACTCCTGTTTAGAGATATAATCTCCTTTATAGCGATGTAAAGCAGCCAGAAGCCCAACTGAAAAACTACCTGAAGATCCCATTCCTGTATTAGGCGGTATGTCAGCCAATGAAACTATCTCGATTCCATCGTTGACGTCCAGCATAGCCAAAGCATTCCGAATTACAGGATGCTCCAACTGGTCTACACGGTCCTTAATTTCAATGGCAATGTGGTGGCTGACACGTATATTTTTCTCAAATCTGTGGTCAATGAAAATGTAAATATACTTATTGATTGCTGCCGTGATGAGAAAACCGCCATACCGACTGTAATACGAAGGTAAATCTGTTCCCCCGCCTCCCAGCGGTATTCTATAGGGCGTCCGTGTCGCAATCACTTAGGTAATCCTCCTGATTTAACAAGCGCTTTAAATTCGTTTAGTCCAGTTAACGAACCTATTTCATAGAAGCGTTGCGCAGTTTCAAAAGCACAAAGCTGCTTACTTTTAATCAGATCACTAAATAATAAATCTAATTGATAAAACTGATCATCTGGAATCAAATCCAATACACTTTTTCTCAAAATAGTGATACCCGAATGAATGTATACCATCCCCAGAAATCTACCCGAACGTTCATAGGCAGTAATTAATCCACCATTAACGATAACATTACTATTATCATAAAGGTTATTATTTTTAAATATAACCATCAAACCAAGGCTATCAACAATGCCAAATTCATTTACTATCTCAGTATAATTAATAGGAACATATGCATCTCCATCTAGCAGTATAAAATTATCTTGTAAATACTTATTTGCGTTTTTTACTGCTCCAGCTGTCCCCAGTGGATATCTCTCTTCACTATATATAATATTGACTCCGCATTGAGATCCATCCCCGAAAAAGTCAATTATCTCATTTTTAAGATGGCCCACACATAAAACTATATCCCGAATTTCATATTTTTTGAGAAGTTCCAGTTGGTATTCCAAAAATACTTTGCCTTCAATTTCAATCATACTTTTTGGAACTGTGCGAGTGATGGATGCCAGACGTGTACCAAATCCACCGCATAATATTACCGCTTGCATTTAGATTAGTTTCCACGTTTATCGATTGCAACTACGTTATGGTAGACATTACAAAGTCTACTGTCAAGTGTATTAACCCATGCTTCCACTCGAAATTTGTTTATTGGGAGTATGACCACAATTAACAACCTTTAAAAGTAAGGCAGCATGACTACCATCAATAAAATATGACTTGCTAGGCAGGCAAAACAGATTCCAACTAGTCGACCAAACATGGTTACAGGGTAAGGTCATACTGGCCTTAAATATACTATATATAATAAATTGTTAATAACTATTCATCATTGTTATACTTTTACATTATTATCGAAAAATGAATGCTGAATTTGTTGAAATAACCACGCATATAGGATGTCCGATCAATTGCGCCAAGTATTGTCCACAGGAAATAACCGTAAAGAATTACGGCGAAAATAATCGATCGTTAACAGTAGATAATTTTAAGATCGCTTTAAACAATTTGCCCGATAATCTACCGGTAGTTTTCTCCGGATTTTGTGAACCATTTGCCAATAAAGATGCTATAAAATTTATTCGCTATTCAATCGAAAAAAAACATCCTGTAGTTGTAAATACTACATTAGTCGGAGCATCTGACCAGGACATTGATGAGTTGGCGAGCTATAAATATGCCGAATTTTGTTTACATTTACCGGATGGAGAACACGCCCATATACAAATTACAGAGAAATATAAGGAGCATGTATTCACTGTAATACAAAAAGTTCACAATGTTACTTTCGATATTATGAACGATAATTTTGCATCAAACAATCGTGAAAATTATTGCAGAGGTATTTATAGAGAAAAAAACCTGTTTTTTAGGATTTGTCCAAAATGGGAAAAACCTGGATTCACAATGTTACCTAATGGAAATCTTTACCTTTGCTGCATGGATTTTGGACTTCGGCATAGAATAGGCAATCTTTTTACAGAGAGATATGAGATTGTGAAACAAAATTATAAACCTTGGTACGATCTTTGCAAACGGTGTAATAATACAGAGGTAATACCGACATATCTTGCATCCAAAGCATTTGAACTGGTTAAACCGCTGTTTTCGAAATTATAAAATGTAGTGAACTGCCACTATGAATGAGTTCCCCTTCTAGCCAGCATATAATCCTTTAACGCTTCTCTCCAGTCTCTCATATCATCCATTCCCAGCAGTTTCAGATGGTAATTACTCAGAACTGAATATTCCGGGCGTCTCGCCCTCTGCGGATAATCTCTCGAAGAAATGGGAACCACACGCGCCCTGGCGCCGCACAATGTCACTATTTCGCTCGCAAAGTCGTACCAGGAACAAACACCGCTATTCGTGATATGAAATATTCCGTAGTATTTTGTATCTATCAATAGGGCTATTTCATTGGCCAGGTCTTTGGCGTAGGTAGGTGAAAAGACCTGGTCATTGACTACACGCAGTTCATCCTTTTCTTGCGCCATTTTGATCATCGTCTCAATAAAATTGCCACCCTTCCCCATGCTTCCCGCCACCCCAAATAAGGCAGAAGTCCTCACAATAAAATACCTGCTGCATAGATGACGAACGTAGTTTTCCCCTGCCAGCTTTGAATGACCGTATACACTTATTGGCGCAGGCGGATCGAACTCCGTATAGGGAACCATTCTCTTCTCATCTTCACCAAAAACATAATCCGTACTTAAATGTGCCAGAACGGCCCCTGCTTTCTGGGCTGCTACAGCAACATTGCGTGCACCCAACGCATTCACCTTGTAAGCCAGATCAATATTATCCTCACAATCATCCACACGAACATACGCAGCCGTATTAATTACGATCTGAGGCTTGTATTTACTGCATGCTTCGAAGACAGAATCGATATCCGTTATGTCTATATCTTTATCAGTCAGGGCCGTCAGGTCATTTTCTTGAAGCGCTATACAGAGATCGCTGCCCAGTTGCCCATTGGCGCCAATCAGTAGTATTTTCATCTATTGAGATACATTTTCTCGTAGTATTTTAAATATTCGCCGCTCCTGATCCTCTGCCACCAGGCATTATTCAAACGGTACCAGTCGACTGTCAGTTTCATAGCTTCGTCGAAGTTGTGGCGCGGCTTCCAACCCAACTCTTTGCGTATTTTCTTATCATCGAGGCTATACCGGCGGTCATGTCCCGGCCGGTCCTTAACAAAATCTATCATGTCCTGCTTTTTATCCAGCAGACGGAGCAGGGTGTGCACAATCTCCAGGTTGGTTTTCTCGCTGCTTCCCGCTATGTTATAGACTTCACCGGGCTTACCCTTCTCGAGCACATCAAGCAGGCCGCGGCAATGGTCTTCCACATATATCCAATCGCGTACATTAAGGCCATCACCATACACAGGTATGGATTTGCCCTCAATAACGTTGCTGATAGCCAGCGGGATCAATTTTTCGGGAAACTGGTAGGGGCCGTAATTGTTGGTACAGCGGGTCACCGTAACCGGAGTCTTATGCGTGTTCCAATAGGCCAGGCAGAGCAGGTCCGCCGCGGCCTTGCTGGCCGAATAGGGGCTGCCCGGCGCCAGGTTTGAACGTTCGTTAAAGCTGCCTCTGTTTATAGATCCGTAAACTTCGTCGGTGGACACCTGTACGAACTTTTTGACCTGATATTTATTGGCGCCTTCCAGCATCACCATGGTGCCTTCAACATTGGTATGTATAAAAGGAGAAGCATCGAGTATGCTGCGATCTACATGGGACTCGGCCGCGAAATTAATGATAGAGTCCGGGCGCTCCTTCGCCAGCATACCATCGACCGACTCTCTGTCGGCGATATCCCCGTGAATGAAATGGTACCTTGGATCATCTTGAAAGTCCTTGAGGTTTTCCAGGTTTCCGCAATAGGTCAGCTTATCGAAATTGACGACTTCCCATTGGGTTTTTTCTTGAAGAACCAACCGAATAAAATTGCTTCCGATAAAGCCGGCGCCGCCGGTAACTATTATTTTCATTGTGATTCACGCCCGAGATTATTTATAGGGAGGAAAGAACCAGTCGAAAGGTTTGCCGGCCCGAGGGTCATTCCTATTGCCGTTTATCTCAACCGGTATTATCTGAGGATCATTCCAGCTGCGGCGCTCCTCGTCCGGATTGCCGGCATCATAAAGACGATTGGTAAAATACACCACTATGGAAAGTTCATCGCCCACGTTGCGAGTGCCGTGCCAGTAATGTCCGGGAATCCTTACCAGCATCGGCCTGCTGCTGCTGTCAACGATTTCAACCAGTTGCCTGGACTTGTCATCATAGGCGCAGATTTTCAGGGCGCCCTTCACCACTATAAAATAATCGACCTGGCCGCGCATGTGGCGATGCCAGGCCCTAACAACCCCGGAGTAACTCTGGCTCAAATTGGCCTGGACTATCTTCTCATCTATCAGGTCCTGCCAGTCTGATCTCATTATTTCAGCGAAAAGGCCGCGTTCATCAGGCAGTAAGTTGATCTCCTGGCTTTTTATTCCTTCCAACGCATAATTTTTAATCACGATAAATCCTTCCCATCAAAGAATATTAAAGTTCAACAATAGCATCATCGCCCAGGAACAATTTCTTGTTGTGGAAACTGCTTTCGTCGTAAATCACCTTGCATGCCCTTCCAATGATGCTATCTTCAAGACGTTCGATCTTTTTAACATAGCACCCCTCGAGGATAACCGAATGCTCTATAAAAGAGTCTTCAATGATAGACCCCGACCCTATGCTGGTGAAGGGCCCGATGAACGAATTGATGATCTTGCATCCCTCGGATATCGATACCGGCCCGCGTACCCGGCTGTTAATGATCTCGGTGCCTTTACCGATTGCGACACGCCCCGCCACGCGGCTGTTGCTATCGATCTTCCCCTGTATATCCCGGACCAGCAGGTCATCCAGTACAACCCTGTTAGCTTCCAGCATATCGTCCTTCTTACCGGTATCCAACCACCAGCCTTTCAAAATATGGCTGCCGACCTTACGGTCCGTATCTATCATTTTTTGTATGGCATCGGTTATTTCCAACTCGCCGCGCCAGGAAGGTTTTATTTGTTTAATAGCGGTATGGATACGTTCATTAAAAAGATATACGCCCACTATGGCCAGGTCGCTTTTGGGCTTCTTGGGTTTTTCTACCAGTCTAAGCAGGGTTCCTTTCTTATCGATCTCGGCCACGCCGAAAAGGCGCGGGTCCGGTACGGATTTAAGCAGTATCAACGAGTCCGACTCATCACTGCGGAAACGGTCGACAAATTTCTTAACACCACCCTGGATCAGGTTATCGCCCAGAAACATCAAAAAGGAGGACGAGCCCAGGAACTCTGCGGCAGTGCTTACGGCGTGAGCAAGGCCCAGGGGGTCTGCCTGCACGATATAAGTGATTTTAGCGCCCCACCTTGACCCATCGCCGGCAAACTCTTTTATCAGGTAGCCGGTCTCGGGAGCAATTATCATCCCGATATCCGTGATACCCGCTTCAACTACCTGGTCTAACACGTACGAAAGTATGGGCTTGTTAGCCACGGGCAGAAGCTGTTTCGGGATGGTGGTTGTAAGAGGCTTGAGCCTGGTCCCCTTGCCACCGCTGAGTATCAAAGCCTTAATATTCTTTTTCATGTATTTAAATACAGTGTAACACGGCTAGAATTATGTCAAAATTCTTTTCATTCTTCAAATAGGCGGAGTCCAAATTAAACTCTTCTCACATGCGAAGCATAATTCGTACGGTATAGTCCTCGACTGAAGGATACGCCGGTTAACGTAACCCGAGATGCAACTGCGACTATGTAAAAACCGGCTGTAATTAGCTCCACCGGTTTATATAGTTGTTCCCGGATTACTGTTTCTGATACTCGAAAATCTTAACCTGCGGTATTCCGCTCTGTCCGGCGGCTACTTCCTGATCGGAGGCATGAACCAGTTTGTAGTCCTTTATTGCCTCCAACGGAACCGGGCTGTTGTACGGGTCTTCACCCACAATCATGTACGTGCCGGGTTTTTGCCCGGCTACAAACGCTACAGCTTCGTCATACGAATTAAACTGTTTGGTGTCGGTGATCAGGTTATATGCAGTCCCATCTTTAGCTGTAATCTTTCCGATCCCGACTACCGTCACCTTGCTGGGGGTAACCGCTTTGCCGTCGAAATTATAGAGCCGGACTACCATGGTCTGATAATATTCCGGATAGAGAAGCAGCACCTGTGAATAGTTATTTCCATCTCCCTTCTGCAAGTATAAATCGTAGTAGTCCGTATAGGATTTGCCGTACCATTGGGCGAGCGCAAAGAATTTGCTGTCCCAGGAAGCCATTTCGTTGTCGATGACGACGTACTTGATGTTGATATCCTTGATAGACTGCTCGGCCGAGGCCTCGTCGGGCGCCATTAAGAATTTAGCCTCTCCCCTCGTGGCCGATGTGCCGGGGTTGGAGAAGGGTATTCTCCTGCCCACGAGGGATATCCAGTAGCCATAGTCCCACCAGGATAAAACGCCATAGGCATTGTCAGGGTAGACAAACCCTCCAGCCTGGCCCGGAGCTTTATATACTCCATAATAGGCATTGGCATCGCCCAGCGGCTCCGGAGTATTCTTTTGCATCCATTCCAACGATGCGTACCAGGCATCCGGCGGGGCGAAAAGAGGCCGGGATGCCAGGTCGATCGAAGGCTTCTGTCCACCCGGCATCACTCCCAAATCCGGATAAATTAATACGAATAGGACGGCTATCAAAGTCAGCGCCATGACAGCCGGCTTGGTCCTTTTCTCCTTCTTAATCTGGGCCAGCCTGGTTCTGGAAGTCTTGGTCCTCGCCGAGGGCTGCACCAGATCTGCAGGAGCTTTCTCCCTGCCGAACCCCACTTTTTCCAGCAGCCACCAAGCAAAATAGCCTGAAAGCAGGGCTACGTTTACGGCGAAATAGTAGGCAAACCTTCTGGCGGCGAGAGCGGAAAGCAGGATCAATACAGTCCATACGAGCATCAATATCCTGAGTGGTGTTGCCTGTTTGAATACCTGGTAAAGCATCAGTACCAGGCCAGCCAACCCCACCAGCAGTGCCGTGGTATAGTTGCTGAATATATTAACCAGCGTAAACTGTCCCTGTTGAAGCAGAAGGGGTTGCATCTCCATAATGGTTGTGTCCGGGACCCAGAAAAAAATCTTGGCTAGCGAGTCGAATATGGTCGATAGTAATTGGGGTGAAAACATATATAATGCAAGTGTGCCGACTACAGCCAGCCCTGCCAGCGAGCTAACATAGTAAACCGTTCTGATATTGCGCCTCGCCAGCATTTCGGCCAGCGCTACCAGAACCACCAGCAACCCCATCCCGCCGATCATTGAAATCAATGTTACGGAAAACACCCTCCCAAATGGCAAATAGACTATCAGTGCCGAGAGGAAGATTACTATCCCTATTGCGCCGGCGGCCACTGCGCTGACGCCCCGGTTGTAATCGACGATAATTTGGATAACCAGGAACACAGCCAATATCAGGGTGAACAGGGCGGCTCCGACCCAGGTCGCCATGTAAAAAGCCAGGGATATTCCGGCCAGGACACACATCACAAGTGGCTTGACAACGGGCTTCCATCCCTTATCCCTGATGAATTTAATATCCATGCTTCCGCCAAACCGGAAAGCAAGCATGGTGAATAACATACAGGCGGTCGACCATAATACCTCCGCGACATGATGGTCCGTATAGCCCAGCATTGACCGGTTGAGAAACTCGCCCGGCATAACCGCCAGTAGTGCGGCAGCAATCAGCCCGACCCATTTGTTGATCAGAGCCTTGCCTATAAAAAAGATTGCTACAATGCTCAAGGCCGCGAGGAATGGAGGAACATATACCGAAACGACATCTACAAGGTGCGTGGAGGGGTTGCCCAGCCCGACTAACCATGCAATGCCTCCCATCAGGAAGGCAAAGAACAGGGGCTGCTGATCGGTACGGGCACCGTCCGGGAAAACGTAATAGGGATCGAAATGCGTAATGTTGGGAAAATGCGCGTCAAGGTTTTCTACCAGCCTCATGTAAAAATTGCCATCGACGCCTGTTATCTTGACCCAATCATTTACGAAGACCTGATTGTAGGGAAGTAATATACGCAACCACAGGGCAACAGCCAGGATTACGATAAGCAGCACAAGCGGAATAACCCAGGACGGTATTTTCTTAAACATACTTTCACACCTTGGAGTAGATTATAGCCTTGCCTTTCCGTCGAAGGCAAGAGCTTTGTTTGCCTACGAGTTTGACTTTCATATTATAAACCGTATATCCTGTAAACCAATTGAATATATAAAGCAAGGCGCTTGGAAGTTAGTCCGGGCATAATTGGAAAGCAAACCGGCGCAATTCCGGTACAGTCCCGCCTGCTGTTACAGTCAGAACGCCACCTTGCGAACAAAGGCTACCTCCGCGGAGTTAGGGGGTGGGATTTATTATTTATAATGATCCCCCTGCTCCTGTG
Source organism: uncultured Chloroflexia bacterium (assembly GCA_963848815.1). Lineage (GTDB taxonomy): Bacteria > Chloroflexota > Dehalococcoidia > GIF9 > UBA5629 > UBA1162. Next base: position 127,549 of record CAWKFY010000029.1, on the reverse strand, counting down.
AGCAGGGGTTTTTTGTTCAATTTTTTAAAGCGAGCCTTACATGACTAATTTGAAGAACCTGTTGCTGGCTGCGATTGCCGGCTTGTCCGTCCTTATATCGGGGCTGGCCTGCGGCCAGCCCATGCCTGCAGCTCATATCTCGGATGATGCTGGAGCACCTGTAAAAATCGATCAACCTGCTTCACGCATCATCTCCCTGGCTCCGAGTAACACTGAAATCGTATATGCGCTGGGACTTCAAGACCGCCTGGTGGGAGTAACCGAATATTGCAACTACCCTCCCGACGCTTTGAATAAGGCTAAAATAGGCGGATTCAGCACCGTTGATATGGAGAAGGTGGTGGCCCTTCAGCCTGACCTCATTCTGGCCACGGATATACATAGTAAAACCGTGACACCTCTGCTGCAAAAAGTCGGCTTTAACGTGGTAACCCTCTATCCCAAAACACTGAACGGAGTACTATCGGATATCAACCTGGTGGGGAAAATCACCGGCGCGGAAAATACGGCCTCGGAGCTGACAGCCGGCCTTAATAAACGGATTCAGGCCGTCGTTTCTGCGGCAAAAAACCAGGCCGCGTCACAGCCTCTGCGCACTCTGGTCATAATATGGTACGACCCGCTGATGGTAGCGGGATCCGGCACCTTGCCCGACGATATGCTCAAGGCCGCCGGCGGCAAGAATGTTGTTTCCGACATAACGGACTACGGCACGATCAGTATGGAGAGCTTAATCAGCCGGGATCCGGAGGTCATAATCGTACCCTCAGACATGGGACAGACGGATAATCCGCTGTGGGACTTTGTAAATACTGACCCACGCTTCCGGAGCACTACCGCCGCCAGGAACCATGCCATCTACAAAATGGATGGAGACCTTGTTTTACGTTACGGTCCGCGCTGCGTTACCGCCCTTGAACAGATGGCCTCCTTCTACAATCCGGGGAAATAGTCGGGCCAGAAACAGGCGAGATAGAATTTTTAATCGCACTTATGGAATTATAGCTTTATGGAAAACGTTGTCCAGACTGAGTTCAAGCTTCACCAGCGGAAGCTGCGAAATATCACCATCGCGCTTACAGGCGCAGCCTTTGTGTTGCTGCTTATCATCGTCGGCGCCGTATCTGTCGGCAGCCTGCCAATCCCATTCCCCGACATTTTTAAAATGATAGCGGCCAGGGTCTTTTCCACGGGCGCTGACGCATCTTACCCGGCCGTTTTTCAAACCATACTGTTCGACATACGGCTGCCACGCATCCTCATGGCAGGGCTGGCTGGAGCCGCACTGGCAGTCAGCGGAGCGGCCTACCAGGGCATGTTCCACAATCCGCTGGCTGACCCTTACCTCACAGGTATCTCGCAGGGAGCGGCGCTGGGCGCGGTAATCGGCTTTCTGCTGCCGGTGGGAGTACCTTCGGCCCTTATACCTATCCTCGCCTTTGCGGGGGCAGTAGTGTGTGTTATCGCCGTTTATTCGATTGCACGGACGGGCAAAACCCTGCCGGTAACCACGGTAATCCTGGGAGGGGTTGCCCTCGGCGCATTCCTGGCATCGATTACCTCCTATCTGATAATTACCTCGGGAGACAGGGTGCACGGCATAATTTTCTGGCTGCTCGGCACTTTCTCGCTGGCAGACTGGTGGAGCGTAGCCGTCATGGCGCCCTACATACTGGCGGGGGTGATCGCCATCCTGGCATTTGCCCGTCCCCTGAACGTTATGCAACTGGATGAAGAGCAGGCGCAGCAGCTTGGCGTAAATGTCGAGCGGGTGAAAATAATCGTTCTGGCCGGAGCGACCATAGCTACAGCGGCAGCCGTTTGTTTCTGCGGGGCCATAGGCTTTGTGGGCATCATCATCCCGCATGCCGTGAGGCTGGTCTTTGGCCCTGATTACAGGCTCCTGCTGCCCATGTCGCTGCTGACGGGCGCCGGATTTCTCATACTTGCGGATACGTTCGCACGGACTGCGCTGGCCCCCACCGAGATACCGGTCGGCATTATCACCGCACTGATCGGAGCGCCTTTCTTCCTCTACCTATTACGACAGAAAAAGAAGGCTATATTCTGATGCCGGAGTTGATATTGACAGATGCCGCTTTCAAATACGGGAACAATATCGTTCTGCGAGGGGTCAACCTGGCTTCCATTCCCGGCCGGTTCTGCGGGATTATAGGTCCCAACGGTGCAGGCAAGACCACCCTGCTCAAGGCCATGTCGGGGCTCATTCGCCCTTATGAAGGCAGCGTTAACCTGGATGGTAAAAGCATCCGCAGCTGCGATCACGAGTATATTGCCAGAAACATAGCCCTGGTACCGCAGAATGCCGTATTGCCCGAGCTATTCAGCGCCAGGGAAATCGTCCTGATGGGGAGGACGCCCCATCTGGGACTCTTAAGGTACGAAAGCGCCAGGGATATCGATATAGCCTGCCGCGCCATGGAAATCACCCAGACGCTATCGCTGGCCGACAAGCGTATCAACGAGCTATCGGGCGGCGAGAGGCAACGCATAATTATCGCCCGCATGATCACGCAGGAGGCCGGCATCCTGCTGCTGGATGAGCCTACAGCCAACCTGGATATTAATTACCAGGCGGAGACGCTTAATTTCCTTAGGCAGCTTTGCCAGGAAAAAGACCTGTCCATATTCGCCAGCCTGCACGACCTCAACCTGGCCTCGCAATACTGCGACACTCTAATACTGCTTAACGATAAGCAAATATGGAAGCAGGGCCATCCCGAGGACATAATAGACGCTCCGACGATAAGGGACGTTTTCGGCACAAACATTCACGTGTTCAAGCACCCGGTGAACGGTCGGCCTGTCACCCTGGTTACAGCCAATGGTAGAAATAACGGGAATAAAGAAGAAATATGATTGCCGTATTGGTATTGGTACTGGCGTTGCTGCTGGATATTTCATTTGGGGAGCCGGCCAACCGCTGGCATCCGGTGGCATGGCTGGGCAAGCTGATCTCATTTCAGCTCAAATTCTGTCCCGCCGGCGGCAAGGTATGGCAGTTTATTTACGGCGCCTGGATGGTGCTCCTGACAGCTTCGATCATCACTGTCCCGCTCTATTATGCACTGGCCTTTCTCCAAAGCTGGAGCGTTTTCGTCTATGTGGTTATTTCCGCTTACCTGCTGAAAAACACTTTTTCCCTGCGTGGTCTATGGACAGCGGTCCAGAAAGTGAAGGAATGCCTGCTCCATGATGATATCGCAGGTGCGAGGACGGAGGTCACGGCGCTGGTCAGCCGTGAAACGCGGGACCTCAGCCGGCAGCAAGTTATTTCGGCAGCCATAGAGTCCTGCGCAGAGAACCTGTGCGACAGCTTCGTGGCGCCCCTTCTCTATTATGTTATTTTCGGACTGCCGGGCGCCATCGTCTACCGCATCGTCAATACGTTCGACGCCATGATCGGCTTCCACGGCCGCTGGGAGTACACCGGCAAATTTGCGGCCCGGCTGGATGACGTGGTCAATTACTTCCCCGCCCGTATCAGTTCCTTTCTCATCGTCCTGGCATCCCTTTACACGGGCCGCGCCAGGGAAGGCTGGCAAGCCATGCTTAACGAGCATGTCAAGACTGAAAGCCCTAACGCGGGATGGACGATGGGCGCTATGGCAGGCACCCTGGGTATACAGCTTGAAAAGGCCGGGGCATATAGCGTGGGGACAAGCATTGAGACCATGTCTGTAGCTTCGATCGGCCGCTCGCAGGTGATCATGTTGCTTTCTGCTTCAATTTGGAGCCTGGTAATTATCGGTGCGGAGGTGGCCGTCAGTGCTGCACGCTAAGCCGCATATCGCTGGTTTACCGGATAGTATCCATGGCGGCCTCAGCTCAACGAGGCTGGCAGGCAATGTGCTGGACTTCAGCACCTGCTGCAATCCTTATGGCCCGCCGTCAAGCGTGAAAAAGGCCGTTCGGGAAGCCAACGTGGCCGTCTACCCCGACCCCGATGCAGCCACCCTGACACAGGCGTTCTCCGAAAAGCTGGGCGTCCCTGTAGGAAACCTTATTGTAGGCAACGGCTCAACCGAGATAATCCGGCTGGCTGCAGCGGCCTACCTCGGCCACGGTGACAGGGTGATTATCCCTTCCCCCACGTACGGAGAGTATGAGCTGGCCTGCCGCATCGTCAATGCTGAAGTGGTCAAGTTCGCACTACCTGAAGAAAATGATTTCAGACTCGACGCTGGCCAATTCGCCGCTTTCGCAAAATCCCATAAACCGGCGGCCGTTTTCCTGTGTAATCCCAATAATCCTACAGGGCAGTACTTAAGTTACGATGAAGTCTCTAGGGTCCTGCGTAACTTTCCGGACTCGCTGGTAGTCCTGGATGAGGCCTATATTGCATTTACAGATAACGCCTGGGATTCCCGCAAACTGCTGAATGCGTCCAACCTTCTGATAGTACGCTCGATGACCAAGGAATTCGCCATTGCGGGACTCAGGTTGGGCTACGGCATTGCGCCGCGCCATATTATCGACATGCTGAAAAAAGTTCGCCCTCCCTGGAATGTTAACTCGGTTGCCCAGAAGGCAGGCCTTTCAGCCGTAGGTTGCGATGATTACCTTGCCAACTGCTGCAGCCGAATAAGCAGGTGCAAGCTCTACCTTGCAGGCCAGTTGAGCCGCCTGGGTTTTAGGGTAATTCCCACGCAGACCAATTTTTTCATCTTTCGGGCAGGTGACGCGGCCGCCTTTAAAAAACGCCTGCTGAAAAAAGGCTTCCTAGTACGGGACTGCACGTCATTCGGATTACCCGAGTATGTCAGGGTCTCGCCCCGCAGCATGCATGATTGCCGTAAACTGATCGCCGCCATACGGGAGGCTGGCTGAGGATATGAAGGCCAGGACATTGATGGTACAGGGCACCGCCTCCTCGGCCGGCAAGAGTATATTTGTCACCGCCCTCTGCCGTATCTTCAAGCAAGATGGTTACAAGGTGGCGCCCTTCAAGGCGCAAAACATGGCCTTGAACTCCTTCGTGACCCCGCAGGGCGGGGAGATCGGCAGGTCGCAGGCCATCCAGGCCGAGGCCGCCGGCATAGATCCCAGCGTTGAAATGAACCCCGTTCTGCTCAAGCCGCAGGCCGATAATACATCGCAACTGGTGCTGCTGGGACGGGCTCAGCAAGTTTCGGATGCGGCGGACTATTACCGGCATAACTCGGAGCTGCTGCCTTCTATAAAGAAGTCCCTCAATAAGCTGCGCCGCGACTACGAAATCCTGGTCATCGAGGGCGCAGGAAGCCCCGCTGAGATAAACCTGATGGATAGGGAGATCGCCAACATGCGCATTGCCAGGTTTGCATCGGCGCCCGTCATCCTGGTGGGCGATATCGACCGGGGCGGAGTCTTCGCCTCCATCGCCGGAACGATGCAGCTCCTACCTCCCCGGCAGCGCAGGCTGATCAAAGGATTCGCCATAAACAAGTTCCGGGGTGATATATCCCTGCTAAAGCCGGGACTGGACTTCCTGGAGAAACGCTACTCCCGCTCGGTCCTCGGCGTTATCCCCTACATTAGAAATATAGGAATCGCCCAGGAGGACTCCGTATACCTTGACGAACGTATCAACATTAAAAATATCGACCGCCCCTATATCTGCATCATCCGCCTGCCTCATATAGCCAACTATGATGACTTCGATCCGCTGGAAGCTTTATGCAATGTAAGATACGTATCCAGGCCTTACGAATTGGGCCAGCCAGATTTAATCATATTGCCGGGGACCAAGAGCACTATTAACGACCTTATTCATATGAACCATACCGGCATGAGCGACGAGGTCCGGCGCCTGGCCGGGGCGGGGGTCCCCATCGTAGGCATCTGCGGCGGCTACCAGATGCTCGGGCAGAGGATCATCGACACGCACCACGTCGAGTCCGATACCACGGAAACCGTGGGTTTGGGACTGCTGGATATGGAGACGGTTTTCGAGCCGGAGAAGATAACGACGCAGGTCAAGGCCCGCGTAACAGGTAAGGCCGGCCTGTTGAAGGGCATGGGATCGGTGGAGGTCACAGCCTATGAGATACATATGGGCAGGACCAGGCCGCTGTCCGGGCAGCCTGCCTTCAAAGTCACTGAATCCATCGTTTCGGAGGGGACTTACCACGAGGGCAGCCTTAATCCCGAAGGTACAATTTTCGGCAGCTATATGCATGGCCTCTTCGACAACCGCGATTTTACCTGGAAAATGCTGGATAATTTGTGCGGGCTGCGGGGCATCCCGCAGGTGAATAAGACCTGGCCGGACAGGGAAAAGGCTTATGATGAACTGGCAAAAGTGTTCAGGGAAAACCTGGATATGCCACGCTTATATAAAATATTGGAGGAAGGTGCCGATGGCAGATAAGGATTTTCAGGGATTGATTCAGATTTACACGGGTGACGGCAAGGGCAAGACCACAGCCGCCCTGGGGCTGGCTACCAGGGCCGCTGGTCACGGCATGAAGGTAATTTTCATCCAGTTTATGAAAGGCGAGGAAGGCGGAGAGCATTTTTTCTCACGCGATTTCAAGCCTTTTGAGATCGTCCAATTCGGTAAAGGAGACCTGTTCAGAAAGTCCGATGCCGAGCTGGCGGCGGAATCGCTGCAGGCCTACCAGTTCGCCGAGAAAGCGCTGACGGGCGGAGATTACGATATGGTTATACTGGACGAGATATTTATAGCGCACTGGCGCGGCCTGCTCAGCCTCCAGCAAATACTGGATCTGGTGAAAAAGAAACCGGCCAACGTAGAGCTGGTAATGACCGGCCGCAAGGCCCCGCAGGAAATTGTGAAGCTGGCCGACCTGGTGACGGAGATGCTGATGATCAAACATCCTTTCACGGAAGGCGTAGACCAGCGCAAAGGCATCGAATATTAAAGGAAGGGAAAAAATGTCCTCACTGGAACAAATTGTAAAAAGGGTTAAACCACTGGATGCAGCAGCTATGAAAGCAGCCGCGGAAAGGCAGGACCGGTTGACCAAGCCGCGCGGCAGCCTGGGGGCGCTGGAGAAACTGGCCATCCAGATAGCAGGTATAACGGCCAATCCCATGCCATCCATAAAAGATGCGGTCATTTTAACTATGGCGGCTGACCACGGTGTAGTTGCAGAAGGCGTCAGCCTTTATCCTCAGGAAGTGACGCGGCAGATGGTCCTCAATTTTCTAAATGGAGGAGCCGCCATAAATGTGCTGGCCCGCATGGTCAATGCCCGGGTAGTCGTGGTGGACATGGGAGTCAAAGGCGGATTTCCTCCCACCGAAGGCATGGTATGCAGGATGATCGATTTTGGGACGCGGAATATGTGCGAGGGGCCGGCCATGACGCCTGCACAGGCCCGCGACAGCCTCCAGGCAGGAATGGACATAGTGGAAAATGAGATCGGCAAAGGTATGGACATACTCGGTACGGGCGAGATGGGCATCGGCAACACTACCGCAGCCAGCGCTGTCATTTCGTCCGTTACCGGTTCAGCGGTCCGTCAGGTCACCGGCAGGGGGACTGGGGTAGGCGACGATCAGCTTCAACACAAGATCAAGGTCATCGAGAAAGCCTTGAAGGTCAATCAACCCGACCCTGTCGATGCACTCGACGTGCTGGCCAAAGTGGGAGGATTTGAAATCGGCGGCCTGGCGGGCGCCATCATCGCCTGTGCCGCCAACCGCATTCCCGTGATGATCGATGGGTTTATCTCGGGCTCGGCGGCCCTGATCGCCGTCGGCCTATGTCCACAGGCCGGAGATTATCTCATAGCCTCGCACCGATCGGCGGAAAACGGCCACTCGGTCTGCCTGAGCCACCTCGGCCTTACTCCCCTGCTGGACCTGTCCTTGCGGCTGGGGGAGGGCACAGGAGGGGCTGTAGGCATCTTCCTGGCGCAGGCGGCGCTCAACCTTCACGCACAGATGGCCACTTTCGAATCCGCCAAGGTCTCGGATATTAAATAAATGCTGTTTTTCACCGCTTTAAAATTTCTGACCGTCTTTCCCGCACCGTCTTTAAAAAATGAGGGGCCGGAGCAGGTCGGCCGCTCCGTGGCGTATTTCCCCTTAATAGGTCTTATCATAGGCCTCCTGCTGGCGGGACTTTATATCGTTATGCGAAACATTTTCCCCAATCCGCTGGTCAGCGCCCTTCTGGTCGCCTGTCTGGCACTGGTTACGGGAGCGCACCATCTCGACGGCCTGGCCGATACCTTCGATGCGCTCGTTGCCGGAAGGACGGCTGAACAAAGGCTGTCGATCATGACCGATACGAGAGTCGGCGTCTTCGGCATAACAGCCATCGTGCTGACGCTGCTGATCAAATATGCAGCCCTTTCGGGTATTGCTTCGGTATCGATGTTGATCATGGTTCCGGTTGTCAGCAGGTGGACGATGGCCGGCGCCATTTTGATCTTTCCGTCGGCTAAAAATGTCGGGATGGGCTTCGCCGTCAAAAGCGGCGCCGGATGGGTTGGCTTCGCTGCAGCAACTGCTGTGGCGATACTTGTTATGGTTCTTTTCGGCGGATGGATTGCGGGCCCGGTCATGGCTATGATACTGTTCGGCCTGATGTGCTGCTTCGGACTTATCCTGCGGCGTCTTTTCGGAGGCCTGACCGGCGACTGTTACGGCGCCATGGTCGAGCTGGGCGAAGCGGCGGCACTTATATCAATCGCAGTACTATTTTATCTCAGGGCATCCAGCGCCCAGGTTTACCTGACTACAATGCCGCTGATTAACTGGTAGAGATATGATTGACGTACCTAAGAAAACGGTCTTAATCCTGGGCGGGGCCAGAAGCGGCAAAAGCAGCTATGCCCAGCAACTGGCTTCCGGCATAGGGCAGCGTATCTTATTCTGCGCCACAGCCGAGCCCCTGGACGATGAAATGCTGGAAAGGATCGAGCGTCATAAAAAATCACGTCCCGGCGGCTGGGAAACACTCGAAGTCCGCAGCGGCGTAGGACGCGCCTTAACCGGTTTAACCTCCGGATACGATGCCGTTATTATTGACTGCATCACTTTGCTCGTATCCAACTGTTTACACCCCGGAGATAAATCGGCGTCGGCGGAAACGGCTGTGCTCGAGGAAATAAACAACCTCATCGAATTTATGGGCCAAAAACGGAGCAACTATTTCTTGGTGTCCAACGAGGTCGGCGGCGGTCTCGTTCCCGATAATATTTTGGGCAGGGCCTATAGGGACCTGCTGGGAAAGGCTAATCAACTGCTGGCTAAAGCCGCGGATGAAGTCTATTTAATGGTTGCCGGAATAGCCATAAAGGTAAAATGAGTAAGGGTAGCTGTAAGTAGCTTTTTCAGTTTGCTGTCGTCGCTTCTTCGATGCTGTTGATCAATCTGTTAAAATCCAGCGGTTTGCTCAAATACCTCCTGCCGGTAGTTTCCAGGAAGTCCAGCGTCGACCGGGTTATGGTGTCGCCTGTTATGAAGATCACGCGATCGATCAGCTGCGGGAATTTGTCGCTTATAGCCTCGTACATATCCCTTCCGTCGATGCCAGGCATCTTGATATCCAGCAGATAGACATCGTATTGAGAGTTCATTATCTTCTCGAGGCCTTCGCTTCCGCTGGCGGCTGATTCGACGTTGTAGCCTTTTTCGGAAAGTATTCGGAACAAAATGTCGCGGATCACCATCTCGTCATCAACTACCAGAATCCTTTTGGACACCTCGGCCTTCAGCGGTTCTCTGGCAGATTTTGCCGCCGGCTCCTTCTCTTGTGTCCTGACCTTTTGGCTGGCCGGAAGCTCAACCACAAATACGGCGCCCTGCCCTTCGATACTCTCCGCATATATGCGGCCGCCGTGCTTGGTTACGATCCCATGGCATACGCTGAGCCCCAGCCCGGTGCCCTGGCCGACCTCCTTGGTTGTAAAAAACGGGTCGAACAGCCTTTCCAGCATCTCTCTGGGTATGCCCGGCCCATCATCTGCTACAACTATCTTCACCGTAGTACCTTCCAGCCGGGTAGTTACCTTTATTCTCCCTTTTCTCTTTTTAGAGGTTATGGCATGCTCGGCATTGATGATGATATTAAGTAAAACCTGCTGAATCTGGTTTTCATCGGCGGAAATACCGGGCAATCCGTGTTGCAGATCGACAACTATCTCGATATTTGCGACCTTGTTCTCATAGCTGCGCAGCTCCAGAGACTTGAGGATTAGCTGATTAATATCGATAATTCGCTTTTCCAGTGCATAACTTCTGGCGAAGGTCAAAAGGTTCTGTACGATCCTGGCTGCTCTCTGGCTCTGGTTGAATATCTTATCCAGGTCGGGCTTGATATGGTCCGGCACATCGTCCTGAGCGGCCAAAAGCTGGGCATATCCCATGATGGCCGTCAAAGGATTATTGATCTCATGCGCCACGCCTGCCGCCAGCTCGCCGATCGAAGCCAGCTTACCGGCCATCAGCAGTTGCTGCTCCATTTTCATGCGGTCGGTGATGTCCCTGGTAATACCGCGTATGCCCGCTATATTCCCCGTTGCATCCCTCAGCGGCGAGACCGACACGCCGATGATTATCCTGCTCCCGTCGCCTTTGACGATAGTCCCGAACAGGCCCGAAAGCGTCATGCCCTTTTGGATGGCCTCGCTCATAACGGCCCGGCTGTTTTCAACGAACTTTTCGTCCGACTGGTCTATAAAGCTGCCGAAATGTTTGGCCACGATATCGGACCTGTTGCGGCCCAGAATCTTGCACATGGCATCATTCACGAATATGTAATGGCTCTTTTTATCCAACTCGAAGTATCCGTTATCCATGTCTTCGAGGATAGTGCGGAACCTCTCCTCTGAACGCTTCAGCACTTCCTCGGTCAGTTTCCTTTCGGTCATGTCCCTGGCGATACAGCTAATGAGTTTCTTGCCGTCGACAACTACCAGGCGGCTATGGACCTCGACCGGTATAGCCGAGCCGTCCTTGCGATAGTGTATGGACTCATAAGTAATTTCGCCATCCTGAAAAACCGTTTTGATGCGCTCCACCATTACAGCCCGGCTTTTAGGGTCCAGGATTTTGGTTATACTGGTGCCCAAAAGCTCCGCTTCACCATAACCCAGGGTCCTCCAGCTTGCTTCATTGGCAAAAACTATCCTCCCCATTGCATCTATGACATAGATCGAATCGACTGCCAGGTCGAGCAGGTGCGTCCTCAGCGACAATTCGGAATCAATCTTTTTACGGTCGGTTATGTCCTCGCCCGACCACACCACACGCGTAACATGTCCGGATTCGTCCTTGAGCAGGGCGTTGCGCCAGGCGATGATCCTTTCCTCCCCATTGCAGGTAATAACCGGCCTCTCGAAAATGACGGGCATATCTTTTCTGCGGGCGACAAACCTCCGGTAAACCTGCCTTGACTCCTCCCTTACCTTCAACGGAATGAAGCCTTCGAACCAGTTCAGTCCGAGTATTTCCTTCTCGTCATAGCCCAGCACGTGGCAGCCCTTTCTATTTACCAGCACCACCTTTTCATCAGCATCGAGAATAACTATTATGATGTCAGCGCTATCCAGGTATCTCTGTATCTTCCGATATTCCTGAACTGAAAGCTTCTCCATCTCTTTTGACGGATCGAGATTATCTGCCATTATATATGTTCCGCCAGCCTAAGTGCATATCGCATGTTAACAAAGTTCTAATAAAATTAGCCTATTGTATTATCGAATGCGGTGCAAATCAACCATGCGTTTGAAAAGCGGCCGGCCCTGCTCAATGCAGGTTGTATTTGCAGCGAAATCGACAATGGTATAAATTGTTATTATAATACAAGCATAAACGGTTTCTGTACGTGAAAATTTATCCTGTAAAACATAGAACGCTAGTATATACCAGATTAGCCAGGTGGCTGCTGGTACTCATTGCAGTCTTTGCGCTTTCAGCTGGATTGAAGCCCGGCCCGACTTACGCCGCTCCGACCATAACTACTTCCTCGCTGCCGACCGGCCAGGTGAACACGTCCTACTCAGCCAGCCTAACGGCGACCACTACAGGAACTGTCACGTGGACGATATCAGGCTTACCGCCCGGCCTTTCATCGTCGGGATCACTTATATACGGCACTCCCACCACGACCGGTTCGTTCCCTATTACGGTTCAGGTGACTGATTCCAGCGGCAGCGCATCACAGACCTTTGTTATCGTTATAACCGCGCCGGCCCTGACCTTCTCTACCAGCAGCCTGCCGGACGCCACGGTTGGACAGTCATATTCTTACAGCGTCGTTGCCTCAGGCGGCAGCGGAACGATAACCTATTCCATGACCAACGGCAGCCTGCCCTCGGGAATGAGCTTCAATAACGGCCAGGTCCTGGGCACACCCGCCAAGGGCACAGCCGGGGGCTACAGTTTTACTATCACGGCCACCAGCGGATCCACTACTACCCAGCAGTCATTTTCATTAACAGTTGATAAGGGCACTTATACTGCCGTCATCAGCATCTCCGACGGGCTGGCGGAAGGGCAGACCAAGATGTATGTTGACGGCAGCCTGAAGGGCACGATGACCGGCGGAGATACTGTAAAGGTAACAGGCCTTGATCCTGACTCCACGTCGAATGTCACCGTGGACAGCACCGTCGCCGTTCCCGGCAGGACGGATATCAGGTATATGGCGGAGCACAGCTCGGCCAGCATTAGCCAGGATAACAGCCAGGTTACTTTTAACTATTACGCTCAATATGATGTCGAGTTGAAGACAGATCCAGCCGGTATCACTACCATCTCCGGTTCCGGCTGGTACAGGGAAGGACAGCCTCTGGCCGTCAGCGCCGATGACGTGGTCACTCAGGATGCTAATTCGCAGTATCAATTCTCATACTGGCTCGCCCCCGGCGGGGACAAGATCAAGTCACAGACTTTGAATATCGGCGTCACCCAGGCGGGGCAATATATCGCCACCTATGACCTGTATTACAGGATAACGGTCGCCTCGCAATTCGGCAACGTGCAGGGCGGCGGCTGGCAAAAGTCGGGCAGCCAGATGAAATGGGACGTCAATCCCATCGAAGTTGCCATGCCCGGTATCCTGGGCTTCTTCGGAGGCAAATATAAAGCAACGCTCTCTACAGGCACCGAGATCGTGGATGGGCCCAAGACCATCAACGTACAGTGGGATGCTGATTATACCACCCCCATCATCACCATACCCTTGACCCTTTTAATCCTGGCCGGCCTGGTCTACGGCATTTATACACTGGTCAAGCGAGGCCAGAGGGCGCCGCAGCCTATGCCCTATCCTTCGCCGTACGCAGCGCCACCGCCTCCTCCACCACCGATATATTACCCGCCCTACCCTGTAGCGCCGCCTCCTCCACCTCCACAGCCTGCCATGCCGGCGCCTCAGACTACGGTATTCATGATAGGCGATGGATTGAAAAAGCCTCCTCAGAACACCCGCGAGCAGCTCATGGAAAAATTCGGAGAATTGCTGCAAAAGTATGAGGATGAATTATCACAGGGCAGGGAGCTTCCACAGTCTCCCGAAATGACTGAGTTGGGCCCGTCAATGGAGAAAAAGAGCCTGCCGGCGCCGGATATAAACTTCATCGACTCCATGTCGGTGCCCGAGAAAGCGCCGTCTGTCGAGGAGTGTGGCTTTGCTACCAAGAAGCTGCTGCGCACCGTGGTGACCCAGTGGAAGAACACTGCCATTAAACCGATCGTGGTTACCCCCGGCGACAAGAAGAGCGCGGCCCTGGCGGGAGGACGCACCGTAACCTGGACGCGCAATACCTATAACGAATGGGAGCTGCATATCTGCAAGCTGCCGGCCGGTCACAAAGGTACCCACAAAGGCGCGACCGAGATAGTTTACAGCGTCCTCGATACCATTAACGAGGATAGGAACTATGGCCCTAAGCAACCCCTCAAACCACCCGTCCCCCACTATACGGACGGCATGCCCGAGGTGGATATCCCCACGTCGCAGATCATTTCTTCCGATCAGCTTCCAGCCTGATTGACGTCCGCAACTTGCTTTTAGCCATCTCTTAACCTAAAATTCTAATCAAAACGCACTCAGGATTTATAACACCCCCGCCTCCTCGGCTTCACGTCCGGCGGGTTTAAATGTAAAACCCCTGATTCTCCGGAGGATGCAACATGACCCAGAAACATTTCGACCAGTTCAAGGGCTCGAGCGATTACGTGATCTCCGAAGCGCTCAAGAATGCGGTCAATGTATCTATCGTCCTGCAGAGGCCGCTGCTTGTCAGGGGTGAGCCGGGCACAGGCAAAACGCTGCTGGCCCACAGCATCGCCAAGTCGCTGGACAAGAAGCTCATCGTCTGGAATATCAAGTCGACTACCAAGGCTTCCGAGGGCCTGTATGTCTATGATACGGTGCAGAGGCTGAATGACAGCCGTTTCGGCGACAAGGACGTTTCGGATATCAAGCATTACATCAAGCTGGGCAAGCTGGGCCAGGCCTTCTCCTCTCCGGAGCAGGTAGTGCTTCTGATCGACGAGGTAGATAAAGCCGACCTGGAGTTCCCCAACGACCTGCTCAACGAGCTGGATGAGATGAGCTTCTATATACCGGAGACCAACGAGACCATCACGGCCAGTCAGCGCCCGATCGTCATCATCACCAGCAACAACGAGAAAGAGCTGCCCGATGCCTTCCTGCGCCGCTGCATCTTCCACTATATCGAGTTCCCTGATCCCGAGCTGATGGAGGAGATCGTCAAGGTGCACTTTCCCAATATCAAAAGCGCCCTGCTCAAGGACGCCCTGGAGTCCTTCTACAGCTTGCGCAAGATCGATGACCTGCGCAAGAAGCCTTCCACCAGCGAGCTGATCGACTGGATACAGGCGCTGATGGCCAGCGGCCTGGACGGCAAGATTAAAGACGGCGAGATACCCTTCCTGGGTACGCTCATCAAGAAAGAGACGGACATCGATCATTATGTAAACCACTACGTCAGGAGGAAGCCCGGCAGCCGGGACTATAACATCTACGGAAACTGAAGCAGCGGCTGATTTGAGTTAAGTCTATGTTTACACCATTTTTCTACAAGCTGCAAGGAGAGGAAGGTGCCCGTTTCCACTCACGGAATGGATGATCCTGATGGAGGCGCTTGCCAAAGGCTGTATCAGCAACATGAGCGAATTCTATTACCTGGCGCGCGCCATCCTGGTCAAGAGCGAAACGCATTTTGACCAGTATGACGTCGCCTTCCAGGAGTATTTCAACGGCATCGCCCCTCCGCTCGATTTCACCGAGGAGCTGCTTTCCTGGCTGACCGACCCCAAGAACAGGCCGCAGCTTACGCCTGAAGAGATCGCCGCCATCAAGAAAATGGACCTCGAGGAGCTGCTCAAGGAGTTCGAAAAACGGCTCAAGGAGCAGAAGGAAAGGCACGACGGCGGCAATTACTGGATAGGCACCGGCGGCACCTCTCCCTTCGGCCACTCCGGACATAACCCGCAGGGCATACTGGTCGGCGGGCCCGGCGGCATGCGCAGCGCAGTGCGCATCGCCGAAGCAGCACGTTTCCGCAACTACCGCAGCGATGTGACGCTGGACGTCCGGCAGATCAAAGTGGCCCTGAAACAGCTGCGGCAGTTGAACCGCATCGGGCCCGAGGATGAGCTGGACCTGGACAAGACCATCGACGCCACCTGCAAGAACGCCGGCGAGCTGGAGTTCAAATGGAAGCGGCCGCGCAAGAACACCATCAAGCTCCTGCTGATCATGGATGCCGGCGGCTCCATGGAACCTTATGCCGACCTGTGCAGCCAGCTTTTCTCGGCAGCCAACTCCCTCAGCCATTTCAAGTCTTTTAAATACTACTATTTCCATAACTGCCCCTACGATGTGCTTTACTCGGATATCCAGCAGCGCAAAGGCGAGCCCATCGAACACCTTCTCAAAATGTTGGAGCCGGATTATAAGGTCATCTTTGTCGGCGACGCCTGCATGGCCTACTCCGAGCTGGTCGACCGCTACGGCGACATCTACTTCCACGGCTACCAGAAGATGTCCGGGCTGGACCGGCTGAAGCAGTTCACTCGCACTTTACGCATTGCGTCTGGCTTAATCCCGAGACATCAGCCCTGCGCAACTATCCCACCGTGCAGATGGTCGCCAAGCTCTTCCCCATGTACGATCTCACCATCGACGGACTGAACATGGCAGTCAAAAAGCTGGTCAGCAAAAGATGACCCCGGCCCTCAAAAGGCATATAGACAGTTTTTACGTCTGCGGCTATAATCGTCTGCATGTCCGCCGCCCCTCAAATACTTATAGCACGCCGGGATATCGATAAGGCAGTCGACAGGCTGGCCGGCGAGATTGCCAGGGACTACAAAGGCAAAAACCCGCTGCTCATCGGCATACTTAAAGGCTCATTCATCTTCATGGCTGACCTGGTGCGCAGTATCGCTATGCCGCTGGAAGTGACCTTCGTACGGCTCTCCAGCTATGGCAGCGGCACCCAATCGTCGGGCAAGATCAAGATCCTGGCCGGACTGAAGGAGAATGTGAAGGACAGGCATCTCATCGTCGTAGAGGATATCGTCGATACCGGCCTTACCACCAGCTATCTCATCGACCGCCTCCGTATAAAAAAGCCGGCCTCGGTGCGACTATGCGCCCTTACCGACAAGCCGTCCCGGCACGAAATACCGGTTAAAATCGATTACCTGGGCTTCACCGTTCCCGACAAGTTCATTGTGGGCTACGGCATCGACTGGGACGAGAAATACCGTTACCTGCCGGATATCTGCTACATTGAATGAGAGAATCAGCCGTTATAAATTATTTTGCGCCGGTTAAGGCCGTCTGCGGAGGAATGACATGAGCTTGCCCGATCTTATAGCTGTGGCACGGGGTGACCGGCCCGCCGACCTGATAATTAAGAATGCCCGCATCATAAATACTTTCACGGGGGAGATCGAAAAGGGCGATGTTGCCATCTGCCAGGACCGCATCGCCGGCATCGGTGAATACAGCAAAGCGGCTAAAATTATAGACCTGGAGGGCGGCTACCTCGCACCCGGCTTTATCAACGGCCACATCCACATAGAGAGCTCCATGCTGCACCCCTCGCAGTATGCCCGCACTGTAGTGCCCCACGGCACCACCTCTATCGTCACCGACCTGCACGAGATAAGCAACGTTTCGGGCAGCGCAGGTATAAAATTCGTGCTGGACTGTGCCGGCGGCCTTCCCCTCGACTTCTTCTTCATGGCGCCTTCCTGCGTTCCGGCAACCGATATGGAGACGGCCGGTGCGGATATCGAAGCTGCGGAGATAGCCGGGCTGCTCAAGTGGAAGAACAACGTGGGACTGGGAGAGATGATGAACTATCCGGGCGTAATCAACGCCTTCGACACGGTCATCGCCAAGATACTGGCTTCAAAGGGAACCATCATAGCCGGACATGCCCCGGGCCTGAGCGGGAAACAGTTGAACGCCTACATGTCGGCCGGCATCTACTCCGACCATGAGAATACCGATTTCAAAGAGGGCAAGGAAAAATTGCGCCGGGGCATGTACCTGATGATCAGGGAAGGCTCCTCCGAGAAAAACCTGGAGGCCCTGCTGCCGCTGGTCACGGACAGGACATGGCACAGGTGCATGTTCGTGGTGGACGACCGCTCATGCTCCGACCTGCTGAAAGACGGAGATGTCGATGCCGTAGTCAGAAAGGCCATAAAGCTGGGCCTCGATCCGGTCAGGGCCATTCAACTGGCCACCATCACCTCCGCCGAATACCACCGCTTCTACGACCTGGGTGCGATAGCGCCGGGCTACCGGGCCAATTTAGTGACCATCAGCAATCTTAAGAAGTTAAAGGTGGACATGGTCTTTTACAATGGCCGGCTGGCCGCCCGCGGCGGCAAGTACCTCGGAGACCAACCCGGCAAAACGCCGCCAAAGCTGTTGAAATCTGTCAACGTAAAACCTTTCACCCTAAAGAACCTGCAGTTAAAGATTTCAGCGGACAGTTTCCCTGTTATCGAGATCATCCCCGGCCAGATCGTAACCCGTAAAGCCATGATCAAAGTGCCAAAGGGCATTTTCAAGCCGGATACACGAAAGGACATCCTGAAGGCTGCGGTGATCGAAAGGCACAAGGGCACCGGCAATATCGGACTGGGGCTGGTCAAAGGGTTCGGCCTCAAGAAGGGGGCCATAGCCTCGACCATCGCCCATGATTCGCACAATATAGTCGTTGTCGGAACGAATGATGCCGATATATTCGCGGCCGTGAAGGCCATTGAGCAAATGCAGGGAGGACTGGTGGCCTGCAGCGACGGGAAAATCGTAGCCCGATTGCCTCTGCCGGTATGCGGGCTGCTCTCGACTCTCCCGGCGGAGCAGGTATCCAGGCAGTTCGATGCGCTAGAAAAGACTGCCGCCGGGCTGGGCAACCTGCCTCCGGCGCCATTTGCCATCCTGTCCTTCATCGCGCTGCCTGTCATACCCGAGCTGCGCCTGACCGACATGGGCATCGTCGACGTGCTGCAATTCAAGCTGATCAAAATACCCGGTTGATAGGAGGTGGCCGTGCCGTACCAAACGTTGCTGGTTGAGAAAAAAGACGGGATAGCTACGGTAACATTCAACCGTCCCGATAAATTGAATACGCTTAACACACAGTTATTCCTCGACCTCAGGGACCTGATGGCGGAATTCAGAGCGGACCTTGAAACAAGAGTGATTATATTAACGGGCGGCGGGAGGGCCTTCTCAGGAGGGTTCGATTTCCGGCCGGAAGCCCTGGCGGAACATATAGCCAGGCCGGAGCTTCCAAACGAAAGGATCTGGCAGCTCTTTTCACACGATTTGATGACTGCCATAGAAAATCTTGAGCAAATAACCATTGCGGCCATCAACGGCCCATGCATGGGCGGCGGGCTGTGTATAGCCATGAACTGCGATTTCAGGATTGCAGCCAGTGATGCGCGCATGGGCGTGCCGGAGATCAATCTGGGAATGTTCTTAAGCTGGGGAGCAACCCCGCGTTTCACGGCCATACTTGGGCCGGCCAAGGCCAAGGAAATAATTATGACCGGTGACCCTGTCGACGCTCCGGAAGCCCTGCGTATAGGCATGGTAAATAAGGTCGTGCCCCCTGACCAACTATTGAATGCTGCGCTTGAACTGGCTAAAATAATCATGCGCAAGGGCCCGTTGGCTGTGCGCATCTGCAAAAAACAGGTCAATGCTGCATCGGTGGCGCGCATGGCAGACCTGTATCTATTCGAGTCGGAATTATGGGAAAGAAACCAGATATCGCCGGATATCCAGGAAGGCATCACGGCGGCGCTGGAAAAGAGACCGCCCGAGTTTAAAACGGACACGGGCGTATCCGGATTCGATAATAAGGGGAAACAGCAAGCTAAATAGAAAGCCCTGCTTTATGAGCAGGGCTTTTAAAAATCTCCGTGAGTCACGGCCTTAGCTGGCCGGCTTGGCCTTCAGGCGTGCGCTCTGCGCCAGCGCCCTGACTGCTTCCAACAGGTCCTGTCTTCGGCAGTCCTTGGTCAGATACCAGCTTGCGCCGGCTGCCAGGGCATCCCCGGCATAATCGCCGTAAACCGTCAGAAAGAGGATCTTAACGTCCGGCATGATCTTTTTGATACGCCGGATAGCTTCCGGCCCATCCATGCGCGGCATCTGGCCGTCCATGAGTATTACATCGGGTTGAAGCTTCTCGACCTTATCTACGGCATCCAGCCCGTCGACCGCCTGGCCGACCACTTCTATATCTTTGTGGCCGTCGAAGATGCTTTTTAGCCCTTCTCTGACCACTTCGTTGTCATCGGTAATCATTATTCTAATCGGCTCTTCCATTTTTCACCTTCTCAACATTATTTTGCACTGATATTCTTATCTATAACGGTTGTACAGCGTATTGGCTGTCCAGTCCGTCCAATCACGTCGAACCCTGCCCGCCAGCAGGGGGGTTGAATGAAAACCGCCTTCCGAGAGAAAGATCTCCTTGGGTCCCCTGGCCGTCTCGTAGAGGGCCACGGCCGTGGTGTAGGGAGCGATGCTGTCGCCATCGCAGTGGACGAATAAAATGGCGCAGTCTCTCAACTCACGTATTACCGCCGACAGCCTGGCCTTTCCCATGATATTGAAAAACCTTCTCCAGTTAACGCGCACCCTGTAGCCGGCTACCCGCATCCAGAATTGTGAAATCAGTCCGGTCAACCCTTTTACCCAAGGCAGGGAACCGTCCCGCGGGTACTCCATAACAGGCTTATCTTCTTCCATAAGCTCCACCGGAACTTCGAACGAAAATTTGCTGATGTCTCCGTCGATCTCGGGAGGACACGATATGGCGATCAGGGCATGCGGCCTTACCTGCCGTGCGGCAAGTATGGCTGCCAGCGCTCCCATGCTGTGGCCCGCCAGGGCTATGCGTTCGCTATCGACACCCGGCTGTGAAGAAAGGAAGTCCCAGGCGTCTATAACGTCCGAGACGATGTCTTCATCGACTATGCCCTCGCTCCCGCCATGTCCCCTGAAATCGAAAATAAGCACTGCTATACCTTTGCTGGCGAGGATACGGGCCGGAGATTCAACCGTGCGGTAACCTGTTCCGAAACCGTGACAGATCACTGCTCCGGGCACTTTGCCGTCCGTGACGGGATGAAGCAGCCTGCCCGTCAATTTTACTTCACCGCTTCCGAAGCTAACCTCGGAAACGTCCATTTCGAACTGGTTGGATGCTGTTAATTCCCTGATATTGATCACGCGTACATACCTCTTCTATCTGACGTGGTAAGTTTAACGTAATCGAAGTATCCGTATAATCGGGAGATAGGTTGGTTTTGATACGACAGGGTTGACCGGCAGGGGTCAATCTTTTCGGCGATGGAAAATCATACTAAAGTATGACTACAACTGTATCAGGCCCTTCTTGAGTGCGTTGGTTACAGCTTCGGTCCGCGTGGTCACATTGAGCTTCTGAAAGATGCTGGTTATATGCGTTTTAACCGTGCTTTGCGTGATGGAAAGCTGGTCGGCGATATCCTTATTGGAGACGCCGCTGGCCATCAACTTCAAGACCTCGATTTCACGTTCGGATAGAGTCTCTGACGGCGCGCTTTTCTTGGAAAGCTCGGCCAGCCTGTCCAGCACCCTTGAAGCGACTACCGGCTGTATGAGTGATTCGCCCTTTGAAACAGCCCGTATGGCTTTAAAAAGCTCGTCACGCGGCGCATCCTTAAGCAGGTAGGCCCTGGCGCCGGCTGCGATGCCCTTGAATATATACTCGTCATCGGAAAAGGTTGTCAATATGATGAACTTGACCTCGGGCTTCTCTTCCTTGATCCGGATCATGGCTTCCACCCCGTCCATCTCAGGCATACGCAAGTCCATTAATACCACGTCCGGGGATAGTTCCTGCACCTTTTCAATAGCTTCAAGTCCATTGCTGGCTTCGCCCAGGATTTTGAAATCGGGTTCACGCTTCAACATGGAGCCGATGCCTTCCCTGACCACCGGGTGATCATCTACAATTAAAATCTTGATTGCCTCCACGCTCTTACCTCCTATGCCAGCGGGATCGAAACCGTCACGGTCGTGCCCTGTCCCTTTTCGCTCTCCACGTCAAATATGCCCCTCTGACCCAGCGCCCTTTCGCGCATGCTTATTAAGCCGTAGCCGCTCTTGCCGGTCTGCTTGGTGGCCGAAGGGTCGAACCCTTTGCCGTTATCCCTTATATTCAGTTCCACAGTAGAATCGTTAAAGCTGAGCTGGACGTTCACAGCGCTGGCCTGCGCATGCTTGGTAATATTGGCCAGCGATTCCTGGCATATGCGGAAGAGGGCAACGCCCATGTCGGGAGGCAGGTCGCGCCGTTCACCGTATAAGGTGAAGGTGGCGTCGATGCCGTTATCCTGCCTGAAACGGTCCACTTCCTGCTTGATGGCCTCGTCCAGCCTTAGCTGTTCCAGCGCCTGCGGGCTGAGGTTCCACACGGAGCGCCTGGCCTCCGCCAGACTTTTACGGGCCAGGCTGCGGGCCTGGTTGAGGTGTCTTCTGCACCTCATCGTTGGTATCACCTAACGCCTGCTCGGTGGCTTCCAGCTGCAATATGATGCCCGTGAAACCCTGGGCCAGGGTATCATGTATTTCACGCGCCATGCGGTTGCGTTCCTCGGTAACCGCCATCTGCCTTGTCTCCTGGTAAAGCCGTGCGTTTTCAATGGCCACAGCAAGCTGGTCGGCCAGGGTCTGGGCTGTGAAGACGTCAGCCTCATCGAAGCCGCTGACCTCGGCGCTTTCGATATCCAGCACGCCCAACACCCGTTCACCCATTTTAACCGGCACGGCCAGCTCCGATTTAGTCTCGCGCCTGTGCTCCGATACCTTGTACTCGGGATCGGACTCCATGTCATTGACCAGGACGTAGTCACCGGATATAGCCGCCTTGCCGATGATGCCCTGTTCGTCCATTTCGAGGGGCACTCCCACAGGTATTACGCTTTTTTGCCCGCTGAAATGCAGGGTCTTGAGCATCAGTTTGCCGGAATTGGGCTCGAACAGAAATATGTTCACATTGTAGAAATGGAAGGTCTGCCTGAGCAGGTTGCCCACGTAGGCCAGCAGCTCATCCAGGTTGACTATCGAGCTGATCTTGCGGCTGACCTCGTTGATGGTACGCAGTTGTTCCGCGCGCTGCCGCTCTTTTTCCGTACGCTCGATCACCTTCTGCTCCAGGTTGCTGTACGACTCCTGCAGGGCGGCGCCCATAGCGTTGAATTGTTCGGCCAGCACCTGCATTTCGTCACCTGTATTAATATCGAGGGTGAAGTTAAGTTCGCCCTTACCTATATTCTCCGAACCCTTGGTCAACGCCATAACCGGCCTGGTGATGGTTTCGGACAGCAGGAAAGATATGCCCGAGACCACCACCACCATGGCGACGATAACGGCAATAAATATCAGCTCAGCTTCTTTGGCCTGCTTGTCCACCTGGTTGCTCATATCTTCAACGGCGGAGGCAATCTGGGTCTTGGTATCCTCGGCTGCGGACGAGAACTCATCCAGGTAGGTCGAGGCCGCCACCACCAGGCTCGTCCCCTCTACCGGAACTGTGTACATATACTTGGTGCGTTCCACGTTATCCGACGCACCTTTATAGCTATAGTATCCTGATGCATCCCCGCCCAACAGGCTTCTTTCGAAGATCGACGAGTAATACGTTGGCTCACCGCCAATCTGGCGCAGGTTGGAGCCTACCAGCTTGGGATCAAGAGCAAACAGGACTATGCCGGAGGTATCGTAGACCCTGGTGTTGCCCGTCCTGCCCACGCTTTGTACCGCGATGGTGTGCAACTCGGTATCCTTTTCCATGGCGTTCTCATCCAGGCTGGGATGCAACTGCAGATAAAAATATATCTGCTGGGCCACATCTTCGGCTTTCTGAGAGATGGTGCGCCGGCCCTGGTCCTCCAGGGCTGCAATACTTACCGACTGGACGGTTTCCCCCAGCGTATCGCTATATTGCTTGGTCAGAGCGCCCACGGAGCCGATATAGCGCAGGGCCAGCGAGCTGATGATGCCCACAGAGATTAGCGACAGCGCCAGGAAGGAGATGAGGATTTTATCGCGAATGCCGAAGCGGATATGAACTTTTTTACTGTTGCCGGGGCCTTTATCCTGCATTGGTCCCCCTATCGGCAGATAGCTTCTCGTTGATCAATTTTTCACCATATTCAAGCAGCTTTTTACGCCTTTCGATTGCTATATTTTGCGTCTCCATATATTTTGTCAGGGCCTCCAGCGGGGTCAGCGTTTCGGTGATCCAGCCTGCGGCCCGGCTTCTGGAAATCTTCCTGGTTTCCCTCGCAATGCTTACATTATATGCTTCTTTTAAAGCTTTAAAAATATCCCCGTCCGCCAGAGCGGCAGCTTGATGGCCGGGCAGCGACAGCTTTAACCTTACTATAGCGTCTGCGATATCGCCCGACCTGGCGGCGATTTCGTTGAGTATCCTTCGGGTGGGATCGGCTTCGTCATCCGGTATATATATTTCCAGCGTGATAAAACGCCTGGTTTGCATTTTATGAAATTCGTACTTGACCTGCCTGTTCTCACCGGCTGGCTCTATCTCAACTACGTAAAATCCTTTATCCTGGTCCTCGTCGCCGAAGTCCAGCCTCTCAAGACTGCCGGCGTAGACGACAGGCGGGTTATCGCTGCTGAGCACCTGCTGCCTGTGCACATGGCCCAGCGCTATATAGTCATATACAGAGTTGGCGATGGTGCTCAGCTCGACCGTCGGATCGCTGCCTATCACCATGTTCTTCTCGGTGCCGGTTTTGGCGCTGGATATGGCCACATGCGCAGCCAGCACGGCAGGTTTAGAAGGGTCTATGACGCCGGCAAGCTGCACCAGCTTCTCCGCCATGGCATCCTGAAGCTGCTCCTTCACCTGCTCTATGCTCAGGTTCTTCACGTCCTCCCTGGCCAGCAGGGCGGTGCGCCGAGGCCAGGGGAAGACGGCCACCTGTATCACTCCGGCGCCGGTGGTAATATTCATTATCTCCGGCCTGGCGGCCACATGTATATACTCGATATCCAGAGTATCGAATATATCCACTGAGGAAGCCTTGCCCGGCGACCCCGCCAGATCGTGGTTGCCCACCACCATAACCGTGTGAATTTTGGCTTCCGACAACCTTCTTATCCTGCGGGCAAATTCCCTCTGGTAGGTCTGCGAAGGCTCGCGGTTCTTATAGGCGTCCCCGCAGAACAGCACCATGTCGGCTTTATCGTTTATAGCGAAATCGATAACCGCATCCAGTGCGTTCAGCTCGTCGATGACGCGGGTGTTCAGCCCGGTGGCGGAGTCCATGCCGCCATAGGTTTCCAATCCTATATGAGCATCAGCGAAGTGTACAATCTTCATATTTCGACTTAATAAGTTGGCTGCAGTCCATGCGGATCACTTAAAAATTAAACCTGGATTTCAGCCTGTCCAGCAATTCGGGGATCGGCACCCTGACCTGCTGCATGCTGTCCCTCTCACGGATAGTGACCTGGTTATCGTCCAGTGAATCGAAGTCGATGGTCACGCAGAAGGGTGTGCCGATCTCATCCTGCCTGCGATAGCGCCGGCCTATGCTCTGGGCATCGTCGTACTGCGTCATGAAAAACGGCCTGAGCATGGCGTGCACCTCTTTCGATTTGGGCAGCAGCTTGGCATTGCGGCTGAGCGGCAGGACCGCCACCTTGATGGGGGCTATCTCCGGCTTGATATGCAGCACGACCCGTGTCTCCTTATCCGCCGCTCCTCGTCGTAGGCATCGCACAGCACGGCCAGCAGGGTGCGGTCCACGCCGGATGACGGCTCGATGACATAGGGGATATAACGTTCGCCCTTTTCTTCGTCGAAATAATCCAGCGTCTTGCCGCTGAACTTGGAGTGCTGCGTGAGGTCGATAGTCGCCGCGGTTGGCGATGCCCTCGATCTCGGACCAGCCGATAGGGAAATGATACTCCACGTCGAAGCAGCCCCGGGCATAGTGCGCCAGCTCTTCCTTATCGTGCGGCCTCAGGCGCAGGTTCTCCTTCTTGATGCCCAGGTCGACGTACCAGTTCAACCTCTCGTTCACCCAGTAGTCGAACCATTCCTCGTCGGTGCCGGGCTTGACGAAATACTCGATCTCCATCTGCTCGAACTCGCGGCTGCGGAAGATGAAGTTGCCCGTGGTGATCTCGTTGCGGAAGGACTTGCCAACCTGGGCGATGCCGAAGGGCAGCTTTTTGCGCGTGGTGTCCAGCACGTTCTCAAAATTGACGAACTGCCCTGCGCCGTCTCCGGCCGCAGGTAGACGATTGAAGCCGCATCCTCCACCGGGCCCATGAAGGTCTTGAACATCAGGTTGAACATGCGCGGCTCGGTAAGCTGGCCGCCGCAATTTGGGCACGTCGTTGTATCGATATCGGTTGAGCGGAACCTCATGCGGCAATTTTTGCACTCCACCAGCGGGTCGGAGAACCCGGCCACGTGGCCGCTGGCCTCCCAGACCTTGGGATGCATCATGATGCTGGCATCGATGCCCACCATGTCGTCGCGCTCCTGCACCACCTTCCTCCACCAGGACTTCTTGATATTGCTCTTCAGCTCCACGCCCAGCGGGCCGTAGTCCCAGCAACTGGCGAGGCCGCCGTAAATCTCACTGCTCTGGAAGACGAAGCCGCGCCTTTTGCACAGCGAGACGATCTTCTCCATATCGACTTTCTTAGTATCTTCGAGCACGGTATCCTCCTGATAGACTTTCAAAAGACTCTAAATTATACCACTTCGATTGTTCAGATAGCATTAAGATGCCAGGCTTATTGAAGGGCGTATCTATAACCTGTTATGATAAGGACATATGGACTGGATATTCATCGTCATATTTGCCATCTCCGTAGCTGCTCTGGTCATCACCGGTGTACATGCCATAAACCTGTTCAGCATCATCAACTATTTTTCAGGCAGGGCCGTTGAGATCATCTACAATATCGTCATTATAGTTTTGATCCTGGTGTTCATTATAGCCGCCATTCTTATTATTATTGAG
The DNA here is from genome assembly GCA_963848815.1 of uncultured Chloroflexia bacterium. Taxonomy (GTDB): domain Bacteria; phylum Chloroflexota; class Dehalococcoidia; order GIF9; family UBA5629; genus UBA1162. The sequence continues at coordinate 100,993 of CAWKFY010000029.1, read as the reverse complement.
ATCATCAAGCGCTTCGGTATCGGGCGTTAATCTTTAGCTTCGTTATCTAAGAAGGGCAGGCACAAAATATTATAATAGTGCTATGAGAGTTGGTGTGATGAGGATTGCCGGGTTTTTGATTTCGCTCCTCCTGTTACTTGCGATTGCCTCGGCATGCATAGCGCCCGTTGCGACGCAAACCAACCTTCCGGCGCCATCCAGCCCACCCATCCTGCCTTCCAAGCAGGTGGTCCGGCTCAAAACGGCCATCGTCGACGGGCCGGAGGGCAAGATCAACTACGACAACGTGACCTTCACCTGGGGCAGCCTGCTGAATTCAGTTGACCCTTCCACCCTGACCTACTCGACTTTCCTGGAAGGATACGATAAGGACTACACGCCCTTCCTGGCCGGCACTTCACGCACGTTCACCAACCTCCCCAACAAGGACTATGTATTTTATGTAAAGGCGCAGGATGCCGATGGCAATATCGAGCCAGAGCCTGCCAGCCGTGCTTTCACCGTGGCAGCGGCTCCGCCCGGCCTGATCAATCCGGTGCCCATTCCCGGCGCAGGCGGATATCTGCTGATCGGCGTAGGCATCGACCGCCTGGTGGTGGGGTCCGACGGCCTCACGCTCTACGCGCTCAACTCAATCTATTCCCGGCTCTATCGCTCCGATTCCGGCGGCCAGACCTGGAACGATATTTCAGGCAGGGTGAGCGGCGGAGCACCCTGGGTCGACGTGGCGGTTGCGCCCGATGATCCGGCTTTCGTGGCAGTCCTCGCCAACGGAGGCCGTGAGGTCTACGTTTCCCCCGACAAAGGCGTGACCTTCACCGCGACCGGTCTGAGCTCGGTTATGGGCGGCGGTCAGGCCGCCACCAGCCTGGCCGTTTCAACCGGCTACGGCACGGCGAAACGTGATATCGCAGTCGGCACCTATAGCGGGGCAGCGGGCGGCAGTATCCTGATGGACGTGATGTCCGGCTTCCCCAGCGGGTGGATGGATACGGGACTGAGCGGGGCTGATATATTCGCACTCAAATACTCGCCATCTTTCGACTCCGACGGCACACTGCTGGCAGTGGGCTCGACTTTCTCCAATACCTATCTTTATATGGGCACGCGTGACCTGGGCTCCAATTCGATGGCATGGGACTCCGCGCCGGGCTATCCGGCCGAGATCGGCGTAGCGGGAACGGGCACGCCTGGCACGCCCCTCAACTATGCCGATATCGCCGTCCCCGCCGATTATAACGGCGTCAATTCCTTCTCACGCAACGTATTCGTGTCATGGAGCAAGACACATCCCGGACAGGACGTTTACCGCATGGTTGATACGCAGGCCTATCGCATGAACATGCCCGAAGCCATTTCATCGATCGCTTTCAACGGCCGGCTGGGCAGCGGCAAGATGCTGGCTGGGGCGGCGAGGTGTTCGGGCAGCGGGTGCTTCCAGGTGCAGACCTATTTCAGCGCCAACCCCGGGTCGAACTATCCCGGATGGCAGCCCAGCCAGAAAGCGCCCACCGGGTCATACAATACGCAGGTGGCCTGGTCGCCGGACGGCAGCATCGCATATGCGGGGACGAGCGGGGCGGGGGCAGCCGTCTCACACAGCCGCAACGACGGCTATACGTGGAACCAGTAGCCTTTTGCACTATGGCGTTTGCTTCGATTTAACTATCCACGGGAAATTGGGCGTCCTGTTCATAAAGAAAAGCTGAAGGAAGTAGGCGGCATAAGCACCTACGAAGCTGTCGGCCATCTGGCCGAGGGGCCAGCGGTCCTGATAACCGGATTGTTGAAACAGTATGCCTCCCATGGCGGCTGAAGCCGTAATGACCAGGCCTAAAATCGCAAAAATCCTCACGTATATGCTCGACTTGTGTATGAAGGCAAATACGAGGACGATGATGGCGAGGGCGCCCGTGACGAAGCCCATTACAGCATGGTAGATCGACAGGTTGGACATAGCCTGCAGGAACTGGGGGCTCAAGCCTGCGCTCCCTCCCGGTAAAATGAGGAAAAAGGTGATCCAGTTGCCGCTCCACGCCTGCACGCTCATGACCACCAGGATGGCCAGTGTCGAAATCCACAGGCCCCTTGAGGAAAACTTCTGCAATTTTTCACCCATCGGGCTGTAACCTCCCTTCGTTTTGTTTATTCTAGCATGCCGGTCCGGCCGTTCTAAATACAGGCGATGATCCGGCGCCGCCATGGCGACGCCGGGATCTCCCTAATATGAACTGATTACCTTAATACGTGTACTGCTGGGGTGGTCCGGAGGAGCCGGGCTGAGGAGCCGGCAGTGGAGCCGCAGGCGCAGACATAAAATCGACCGGAGTGATTACGAACCATATGCTGTTGAACTGCTGGCCCGTGGTATCTCCCGGGGCCTGGTCTTTGACGTAATAATAGAGCGGCCATCCTTTATAGGTAGTCTGCTTCTGCCCGTCATCCCTGGTGAAGAATCCGAAGTCACTTGCTTTCAGCGACGCCGGCACCACGATGCTTGCCGTATAGAAGACCGGCCAGTTCGCTACGATAGCAGCAGTTGCGTTGCTTTTGAAGTAGTTGTCCCTTAGGAAATAGTACATGGTCATGCCCTTGGAATCGACCAGGTAGTCGCCTATGCCGGCTTTATTGGAGATATTAATGGTATAGGCTGGAGCAGCAGGAGTGGGTGTTGCCGGCGTTGTTGCCGCGGGCGCAGTAGGCTGTGCAGCCGGAGTGGTGGCAGCAGGCGCCGCCTTGCAGGCAGCCATGGCAGCCAGCAAGCCGGAGAAAACGAGGATTAAAATAACCTTGATTAAGCCCGGATAAGTCCGCCTCATAACAAAACCTCCTTCGATTGAGTGATCCGGCCTAAATAATATGCTTATCAACGTTAACAACTCATAAAATTCCGGCGGAAAAAGTTGCGAACTCATAACATTTGCCGCAGCCGGCAGGGTCTGCCCACTGGACAAATGCATCGGCGGGCTATTTCATTGGATGCATTTTGAAGAATTGCCATATCACCTGGCTGGCATTGAAAGTTTTGCTGACCGTTCCCATTCCGCCCAGCGTCGGATTGCCGCCGGGCCAGGTGTGCCCGCCGCCCTCAACTATATAAAAAATTACCTGGGCCCCTTCGGAGTTGGAATACTGCTCGATATCCACCTTCGTGCCGTCGTGGGCATCGGGAAGCTCCGAGGTAGCCGGAGTAGCGGAGCAGCCGTCATATCCGACCCAGTAGTTAACCAGGTCTCTCACGGGCAAGGTGACTATGGTGACGTACGGTAACCCTATAGTCCCTCCCTCGAATTTGATTACGGGGTCCTTCGTCCCGTGGATGATCATCACGGGCACCGGCCTGGGCGGTTGGTAGCCGTCTTCCATCGCTTGAGAAAACGGCGCGGCCACCATGGCGCCCGCCGCTATCTTATCGGACAGCCGGCAGGCCAAACTATGTGTGAACCCGGCGCCATCGGAGAAACCGGCGGAATATACCATTTTCGTATCTATGTTTAACTCTTTAGCAAGCTTGTCGATGAGAGTTGATGTGAAGACGGTATCACCCATCTGTCTATCATATGTGGATAAAAGAAAATGCCAGGTGCTTTGAATACCTGCCGGATAAACCACGATGAACCCGTTGGAATCGGACACGGCATTGAAGCCGGTTGTGCCTGCAATGGATTCAGGATTTCCCAGATACCCGTGAAAGACGAGCACCAGCGGGACCGCCTTTGAACCGTCGTAGCTCTGTGGAATATGCACCAGGTACTCACGCGTCTCCCCGTTAATATCGATATAATCCTGATAGTCATATCTCGTTGGTTTCGGATAGACGCCTGCAATAGCGTTTGGGGTGACCGGGCCCTGGTCAACCGCTACATTTCCGGATTCAGATGAAGCAGGGGTAGCAGCTGTTTCGCTCGTATTTTCAGCGGCCTGCGAAGCGGCAATGCGGGACTGCAACCGGCCACCGGGATATCTTAGACCGTCTCCTGCGCAGGCAAACTGGAGTACACACAAAATTATTACTAACGAACATATTGCACATGAAATCAGATGCTTGCGCACGGACAACCTCCTATCTTTCATTACGTATCCTTTTGTCGTGCCTGCCCGCCTGCCGGTCCATCTATAATATCGTAAGCAGCCTGAACAAATTATAAAATTTCGCCCGTAAAAATTGCGAACTCATGACATATTGTGATGCAACCGCCGGCCCGTTTTTTTCGTTAATAAAATATAAATAGTTCGCTGATATTATGCTATAAACCACAGCAAACAAGCGTGGCTTATAAACGACCGGAGGGAAGTGAAAAAGTCATGATGACAATTATATTTAAGACTAAACATTTCAAACACTATGGGCTGGTATCTTTTCTCAGGCAGATTGACTGCAGCGTAACACAGTTCAAAGTCCTGCGATTTTTACTCGCTCACCCCAGGGCCCACCTGTGCGCCGACTCCATTGCCGGCGCCTTGGACATCACACGGAATTCGCTCCTGCGGGAAATAGCGCCGTTAATCAAGCTCGGGATCGTTTCGGAACAGGTCTTAAACGGAATTACAACTTTCGTGCTTACTGCGAACCCCGCCGTACGGGATTACCTGAACGAGCTATCGAGCCTGGATGCCTGTGAAACGGCCGGCGTCCGGCAGGAACTATTCGAGGAAAGCTAGCGCCTGCCGGACGCCCCGACCCAACGGATTTAAGCGGTTGTTGGGTGTCCGGATTTACCATATAATTCAACAGGAATACCCCTTGCCGGAGGCTGCATTTACCTGTAGTACCGGCGGATAGAGGAGGAAAGGCCTGTGAGTATCTTGTTGATCATCGGCATCATTATCCTGGTTTTATGGCTGCTCGGATTCCTGTTTTTTAAAACGCTGGGCTGGGTGATCCATATAGCCCTGATCGTGGGGTTGATCATCCTGGTCTGGTGGCTGCTGACCAGCGTTCTGCATCTCTTCTAAAAGTTCGATGGCTTCAAAATCAGCCTTAAATACGGAACGTGAATGGATGGAGAGCATACCCGGTCCTGGAGCCTGGTTCTATTTCAAAGCCGCGGCCAATAGCCCTTGGATGGCGGACTTCTATCGTGATGTAGCTGAGGAAGTCTGCGCCAAATTGCCCGCCGGCAGGCTACTGGATATCGGCACGGGGCCCGGCCTGCTGCCGCTGAGCATAGCTCGTAAGTGCGGGGCGCTTGAGGTCAGCGCTATAGACGTTTCGCATGAGATGGTAAATATCGCAGAGAAGAATGCCCTGAAGGCCGGCCTGTCGGAGCGGGTGCATTTTCATTACGGCAGCGCCGAGAAAATCCCTTTCGCCAGTGACCATTTCAACCTCGTCATCACCACGCTCAGCTTCCATCACTGGGCCAGACCCGAAGAATGCCTGAGGGAAGTGAGCCGCGTGCTCAAAGAGAAAGGCGAGCTCTGGATATACGAGATCAAGCACGAGCCTACCGAGGAAAATAAAAAGGAAGTCAAACGCAGGTACGGCCCCATCCTGGCCTTCCTGGTCTTAAACTTCGTCAGGGCGCACTCTTCCATCAGCTTCAGAAAGGTAGAGGAAATACGGGCAAATAAAGGCCTCGGCTTTGCAGATGTAGACGTCGAAGACAAAGGCATGTTCGTGAAGCTGCAGCTTACAAAATAAAGATTACCCTTTAGTCAAAACCTGAATAACCTGCATAGGCGGATCATGTTTATAAAATTGCCAGAATAAATGAGGACATAGCGTCTGTTTCAAATCATATCTTGATAAATTATTCCCGCTCAATAGATAAAGCCAACTAAAATAAACACTATAGAAAGATAATAAAGATCATTGAAATCAGTATCCATCTCAGATATGCAAAATAATAGTAAATACTTGTTGACATAGAGTTACTCATCTGATATATTCTCGGTTAACTATATCCTACACGACAGATATCATCGCACTTCATATAAATTGAGTAGTGGGGCTCAGGCTATGATTGTAAAGAAAGCAATATTTGTATCACTGGGGGTAGGTCAGTTGGTATGATGGAATGATAGAAATGCATCGGTGATTATTGGAGTTCGAGTGAATAAATTTATGTGGTCATGGGCAATTTTCATTATTTCATTGGTGCTTTTGATCACAAGTTGCATAACGCCGGCCAACGCAGCTATTCCATCAGGAACCCCGATCCAAAGAGAACCGACCTATGACGATATTGTCAATTGCGGGCCCGGCGTTGAAACATATAGGATTAACTGCGATGCTTACCCATTTGGAACAGCTGACCTTGTCAAACAAAAATTAGTTACCCTCACAGGATGTATTTATTACGCAGAAGTTGGATACAGAGACTATATTGAAACAAAGATAGGACAAACCAGATACAATATTTTCTTCATATCGAATCCAGATGCTATCTTGCGAACAATAGGCTTTAACTTTTTTCGTCGGTATGATCATCAAATCATAAATTACGAATTAAAGCTGGTTAGCCGACCACACCAAATATTGGTTGAAAACATTGGCGAAGATTCTCCGGGGTTTTCTTTTGGCACAGGGGATGTTCGTATTTTTATTATGCTCGATATAACCCCAGAGGCTAAAATAGGTGATTATTCTTTGATATTTGCTTTGGAGGCCAATGGGCTTTTTTGCGGAGAACTGCCTTGCACAATCCATGTTATCGAATAATATGGCGGCCCGTCAGGCATGCTGGTCAGAGGATAGGAAATTCTAAGATGAAGTGGATATTGATGGCATTGATCCTTTTATCGCAGGTTTTATTCACAGCCTGTCAGCCACAAACCATTGCAAAATTGCCCGCCGAAAACGTTACGGAAAACATTTCGCAAGTATCGCAACAAGGCGCACCAATCGAAAACATAACCCTTGAATCTGGATATGAGATTCCGCAAGGTACAATGGCGGAAAGAGAGCCGACTTACGATGATATTGTCAATTGTGGGCCGGGTATAGACACTTACAGGGCTCGCTGCGATAGATCTGCGGTTATCAAAGTAACCGATACCACTTTAACCGGTTGTATTTTCTTTACAGGGGTGGAATACCGTGATTATATTGAAACCAAAGCAGGGCAGACCAGATATAATATCTTTGGAATAGGATTGGCAAATGAATTTCTGCGTATCGTCAACGGTATAAATTACACCATTACACAGTCTCCAATCATTAATTACCAAATAAAGTTGGCTGAAATACCTGCCAATATCCAGGTCAAGACTGTTGGAGGACCTATTTCATTCGTTCCAGGTGCACCGGGTGTAGATATTTATATCTCTATGTATATACCTCCTGAAGTCAAGCCGGGCGATTATACTGTGAATTTTATCCTTGAAGCCAATGGGATGTATAGCGGCAAACTACCATGCACCGTTCATGTGATTGAATAAATGTGCCGATTTGGCAGGTCAATGTTGATACAAGAATAGGAAATTACAAGATGAAGTGGACATTGATGGCATTGCTTCTTTTATCACAGGTATTACTCTTATCGTGCCATCTGCCAACTCCTGCAAAATCCTCTGCCGAAAATCTGACAGACAATACATCACAGGGACAACAACCAATCTCCCAAGCAGAAAACATAACATTGGAATCCGGATTTGATATTCCACAAGGCACTGTGCCTGAAAGAGGGCCAACCTATGATGACCCATTCAATTGTGGCCCCGGAATTATGACCTACAGGGCGAATTGCCGCCAAGAGGGCACGATTGGTCTAGACTACATAAGTGAAGCTAAGGCAACTCTTTCATGTTGCAAGTTTGCTCCACGCGTCACATACAGGGACGATATTGAAACAAGGTCAGGTCAGGTCAGGTTCAACATTTTTTATATGGAACTACTAGATACGTCGCTACGTGAAAGTTTCTTCCACCAATACGTATTAACGGGGACGCGACTCGTGGACTACAGCGTCAGACTTGCCGAAACCGTTTCTGATATAAACGTGAGAAACGTTGGAGTACATCAAGTAGGAATCGGTGCCAATGGTGGGGATGAACAAATCTACCTCACGATAGAAATCCCTCCGCAAATAAAATCAGGAGATTATACCTTGCGTTTCATCATAGAGGCGAATGGACAAAGCTGTGGGGAACTCCCCTGTGTTATACATGTTATTGAATAAAATTGTCAATATTTATTCCAGCGGCAGCCTGAGCACCATCTTGGCCAGGTCCCAGGCGTGTTCGTATAAGTGCAGTCCTTTGCTGAAAGCGTGAATCTCGCCATCCTCCACCCCGATCTCGTTCGCCATGTATTCCTTCAGGGTTTGAAGACCGCCCAGGTTGGTCGGGAAGCCACCCCACAGGTCCCAGCTCCGGAAATATAAAATGAAGTGTAGGGCGCCGTCCTGGACCCTCGTATCAACCAATCTCAGACAGGGCGGGTCCTTCTGGTAGATGCTGTCCTTATTGCCCACGGTCATGCACATCTGGTTGGTGCCATGACCCAGCTTGTACCTGCGGATGACCTCTTCGATCTGCGGCGAGAGGAACTCGCCGTAGGTATATTCCTCGTTCTCCTCTTTGTGCGGGGTCATAAGGTAGGTCATGTACTCATCGATCACCTCGTCGGTGGTGGGCAGGGGCACGCCGGTTGGGACGTCCGGGCTGAGCGGCCTGATGCCGGGCCTGGTGATGTTAATAGCCACCAGCTCTATCTCCCTGCGCCGCATGCCTTCGAAGCTGCCCTGCTCGATAACATACTCCCTGCCGTCGAAAAGCGCGGTCTTGAGGCATTGGAACCAGGCGTCGCTAAGGCTGAGGGCGTCTATGACGGTGAGTTTCATTTTCCGTAGCATATTAAGCAAGAGGGGCGATTAATGTCAAGGTTAAGAATACTTCACCCCGCTCTTTCTGGTGGCCGGGCTTATTAGTGGTATAATCCTGCGGCGTCGCGACAAAACCGCAAATACTGCAGGGAGGCTTATCCTATGAACTGGCAAGAACCGCTTGGACTTATAGCAGGATTGCTGGGAAATATCGGCATTATACCCCAGGTGTGGAAGCTCTTCCGTTACAGGGAAGCCTACGAGATAAGCCTGCCTTTCCTCTGCCTGTGGCTTATAAGCACTCTGTGCTGGCTTACCTACGGCTTCTCCATAGGCTCGCTCTCCCTGATCATCTGGAACTGCATAACTTTGCTGCTGGTTTCCCTCATAACTTATGCCAAGTTGAAATGGGGCATGCGAAAGAAAGAGACCAGTACCCTTTGCTGACCATTTGCTCGCATAAATTGACTTTGCGCCAGATACAAACCATAATTTCTAAGCTGCCATGATAAAAGCCGTCTTCTTCGATTTCTTTAACACGCTGGCTTACTTCGATCCCCCCAGGGATGAATTCTACGCCGAGACGGCGCGCGGCCTGGGCATAGACGTGACCGCAGCTCAAATCGAGGATGCCCTGCCTGATGCCGACGCCTACTGGCGGCAGGAGAACTTCAAGTCACCCATCCGCCAGCGCCCCGAGAAGGAAAAATTCGAGGCCTACGAGGGTTACGCCATGCGCATTCTGAGAAACGTCGATCCGCCCCCATCACCCCAAAAGGCCCTTCAAATGCTGGCCAAAGCCTTCGAGAGAGGCTTCAAGTTCATCGCCTTCGACGACTCCCTTCCCACGCTCAAAGACATAAAGGCCAGGGGACTCAAGCTCGGCGTGATCTCCAATATAGGACAGGAGATCGATACCTACTGCGAAGAGCTTGGCTTCGCCCCCTACCTGGACTTCAAGGTGACCTCCTTCGAGGTAGGCTACGATAAGCCGCATCCCGAGATTTTCCGGCTTGCCCTGCAGCGGGCGGGCGTCTCGGCCGGGGAAGCGGTCTTCATCGGCGACCAGTACGAGCAGGATATCAAGGGAGCAAGGGGAGTCGGCATCAAACCCATACTGATAGACCGCAATGGCCGCTCCAACTCCCACGACTGCACCGTGATCCACAGCCTCCTCCAGGTCGCTGATAATATCTAGCGTAATTTCTTAAAAACGGTTGGAGCTACGTTTTTCCCTCCGGTGAGAACGTAACGCGGCCAGTCCCTGACCCCGAGATGTTTGCTGGACCCCAATTTTCGCGGCAGTCCTCTTCTATATACGTTTTCAAAAGAGAACCCAGATTACGAAGTTTGTTTACCCGGAAACAAAAATATGGTACTATGATATTGTTTCCCGGTAAACAAAAGGAGGGTCCATATGAGCCAGGCGATAAGGATCATAAATGCTCTTATCAAGATACAGGAACGCGCGGATGTATTCCGGCATGGACGGGAAGATATTTTTACAGGTATCCACCTGGCGGAAGTGCACTGTATTGACTGGATCGGCACGATTGACCACGCAAATGTTACAAAAATAGCCAACGAGATGAGCATGACACGGGGAGCCATCAGTAAAATCAGCAAAAAGCTGCTGTGCAAAGGAATGATTGAGAGCTATCAGCGACCGGACAATAACAAAGAGATTTATTACCGGCTCACTGACCAGGGACGACAGCTATACAGCGAACATAAAAAATGCCATAGCAAAGCCCAACAGGAGAAACTATCTCTCCTGGAAACCTATAGCGAAGACGAACAAGCAGTTATATTGCGGTTTCTCAACGATATTAACCATCTACTTGATATCAAACTGGCTAATAAGGCTTCTGAAGAAGACTAGCGGCCAGGCTTGCGTCGTCGAATATCAGGAGGTCCCGAATGACTACCGCTCCAATTCAAAAAGGCAAAATAATTTCCATTTCGCTTGCCCACATGTTCAATGACTGGTATATGAATTTTATCCAGACATTGCTGCCTTTCCTTACGGCTGCCGGATTAGGAATCGGGAAAACGGCTTTCCTGATATCGGCCTTCACTACCACTTCCTCTTTGTTACAACCGGTCTTTGGTTATCTGGTCGATCAGAAAAACCAGCGGTGGATGGTGTATGCAGGAACTATTTGGATGGCCGTCCTGCTTAGTTGCATCGGGCTGACGAACAATTATTATCTGTTATTTTTACTCGCTCTTTTTTCCGGCCTTGGCACGGCAGCGTTTCATCCACAAGCCTCGGTAATGATCAGTGCGATCAGCGGCCAAAAGAAAGGGTTTTTTCAATCTATTTTTACGGCTGCCGGTAATGTCGGCTGGGCACTAACGCCGTTGATGGTTATTCCGGTTGTAACAAATTACGGCCTGGAAGTTACCCCTATATTCGTCATTCCAGGCATTCTTGTGGCAATATTATTATGGTTTACCGCACCCAAATTACCCGTGATGAAAAAAACGGTATCCGTCCCGGTTTGGCCCGTTTTACGGTCAGCTTGGCTCGAACTTACCAAAATACTACTTGTCGTTGCCTGTCGTTCACTTACATATTTTGGTCTAATCGCTTTTTTACCACTTTATCTGCAAACTCAGAATATTCCCCTCGTTGACAGCAGCTATCTTCTCTTCATTATGCTTTTTGCAGGCGCGGTCGGCGGAGTATTCGGTGGGTACTTATCAGATAAATTGGGAAGAAAGGCTGTAATTTTCGGTTCGCTTATTTTATCTACACCGTTTTTCTATGCTTTTCTGCAAACCAGCGGAATAGTAAGGCTATTGTTTCTGGCGCTGGCCGGCGCCACCTTACTGGCATCATTTTCCGTAACGGTAGTGCTGGCCCAGGAAATAATCAATAAAAATGCCTCAATGGCTTCGGGCTTGACCCTAGGATTTGGAATCGGCATGGGCGGGCTGGGCGTCGGTATCGTCGGCGTCATTATCGATCATATGGGCCTTGCCTTTGCGATTAACCTGCTGATATGCTTCCCTCTGCTTGCCGGTATACTGGCGCTTGGTCTAAAAGGAAGGGGGCAGGACCTTTCGGTTCTTACGTAAAAACGTGTGCAACATAAATCATATTTGAGACAAAAGCTTTGGTATAGGCCCAAATTTAATACCCTTTACTTGTGGAGACGGAATCACTGAGAGCATTGACAAAAACAGGGAAAGTTGTATTCTATTATACGACTTATTCTCAGGGCGGGGCGAAAATCCCCACCGGCGGTATCCCGGATTTACTGGGTAGCCCGCGAGCGCTCCTTCCATTCTGGAAGGCAGGTCAGCAGATCTGGTTAGAGGCCAGAGCCGACGGTCATAGTCCGGATAAAAGAGAGTAAGACAGTACATTCAGAATTGGCAGAACGTCCTCCATGACGGACATTGCCATTTCCACAACTGTGCATGTCTGCGCCCTGATTCTGGTAAGTCAACTATAAAACTAGGAGGCGCATTACCATGAATCAGTATCTATTAGCCCGATTTGGTGACTCATTTGAGCGAGTAGACAAGGCTCTCAACGCATTACGCAACGGCCAGGGTGTATTGGTCACGGATGATGAGGAACGGGAAAACGAGGGGGATATCTTCTTTGCTGCCGAGTCCTTGACCGATCAGCAGATGGCTATGCTGATCCGCGAAGGCAGTGGCATCGTTTGTTTATGCCTGCCGGAGGAAAGAGTGCAGGCCTTAGACTTACAGATGATGGTGGAAAATAACACGAATACCTTTCAATCCCCATTCACAATCTCAATTGAAGCGGCAAGCGGTATTACCACGGGTGTTTCAGCTGCTGACCGAGTGGTGACGGTGAAAACGGCAACCGCCGATCGTGCATGTCCTGAGCACCTTAAACGGCCTGGACATGTTTTCCCCTTGAAGGCTAAACCAGGCGGCGTACTCGAACGTCCCGGCCATACGGAAGCGAACGTCGACCTGATGCGCCTCGCCGGACTAAAACCCCATGGCGTGCTGTGCGAGCTTACAAATCCGGATGGTACTATGGCACGGTTGCCGGAAATAGTAGCTTTCGCCGAAGAGCATGGTATGCCCGTGGTTACAATTGAAGATTTGATACAGTACCGCAGAGAGATAACAAAAAGAAAGTAAGATGCTTATCGCTGACAAAGCCCCATTATATAATGGGGCTTTGTCTCCAACATTCTGGAACGAAAACCTGAAGCCTTTCGCACGGATGCGGCGAGGTCGAAGGCCCCAGTTCGTCGATAATATCCAGCGGCCTTATCTCTGGTAACGCTGCTGTTTTGAGTGCTTCGATCAAAAGATTGCCACGTCGCTACGCTCCCCGCAATGACTTATTTAACAAATTCCGCACTTCCCAACGGCGTGCTTTGACGATTGCCATGGTACTGCGCACCTCCCAATGACCTCCAATATTGATTGGCCGGCCGGTAAACCGTCCTTTTTACACCATTTTCCCCTCCCCCCCAAAAGATCACCTTCGCAGCGAAGCTGACACAGTACCTTTTTATTACATTAATATGGGACTAATGGGTCATTGACATGGTACTTTTCGGGTCTTTGCCGGATATAAACACCTGTGTATTATGTAAGTAACCAAAATAAAAACAGTGTGGTGATCAAATGGAAAAAATGAAGAGTTTGTTAAGGGACCAAAAGGGTATGACAGGGCTGGAAACAGCTATCATCCTGATAGCCTTCGTCACTGTAGCGGCTGTTTTCGGCTATGCCGTGCTGAGCGCCGGCCTGTTCTCAGCCGAGCAGGGCAAGGCGACTATTTATGCTGGCCTGAACGAAGCCCAGAGCAATCTGCAGGTTTCCGGCTCGGTCATTGCTAAAAGCACCGATGAGGAAAATGTCAGTAAGCTGATCGTGACCGTCAGGAATACCCCTGCGGGCAATCCCATCGATATGACCCCCTGCGACCGGCACCACCGGCTCCACTAACAAATGTGTCATCAGCCTTGCGACCAAGGGATCATATTTGAATAACGTGAAATGGACGACCTCGACCACCGGCGGAGACGGTACAGATACGCTGCAGCCGGGCGCACAGTGCCAGATTACCGTTGACCTGACAGACCTGGGCACCGGACAGACCCTCTCCGACAATCTTACCGCCAACGATACTTTCACCATGCAGATCAAGCCGAGCATCGGTTCCACCATAACCGTGCAGAGGACCCTCCCCCCATCACTCTCATATGTGATGGACCTCAACTAAATAATTTAAAGTCGTTTCCGGGCCGCAGTTTCGGTACCTCCCTACGTAAACTGCGGCCCTGTCCATTTTTTGAATAACACAGGATTACAGGCCCCTCAGGAATTCCGGGCGCAGCAAAGCCGGGTCCTTGCGGTCAAGGATGTTGTCCAGTTGCCTGAGCACCTTAGCCTTGTCAGCCGGCATATTGCCCCTTATGGCATAGTAGTTCGAAGCGTGCATGGAGCTGAAAAAGCAGTGGCTGAATGTGGAGTTTTCGACGATGGCTCGCAGCTCCTGCAGCGAATCGAAGGGGGTGATCAGGTCGAATTCGCCGCGTTCCCATTCCTGATAGAGCGCTGTACCGGGTATGAGCGTCAGCGTCAGGGCGCCGGCGTAATCGGGGTCCATCTCGGTCAAAATCCTGGCCGTCTCCAGAGCGTGCTTGCCGGCTGCCCTTGACGCCGCCCAGTCCCAGGATCACGGTCACCGAAAGCAGTATGCCGGACTCCTTTACCCTGGCAGCCGCCTGCACCATCTCAGCATGCGTGCGCATTTTTCTGTATATGGGTCAGGACTTCATCATCGCCGCTCTCAACGCCCATATAGAGGATGCCCAGCTTCAGTTCTTTCAAGCTCTTTGAGCTCATCCACGCTGCGCCTGAGTATATCCTGCGGCGTGGCATAGCTGGCGATGCGCTCAATGCCCGGGAAATTTCTGATTCAGATACTGCAGCGCCTCCACCAGTTTGGGATAGGGATAGACCAGTGCGTCGCCATCCTGAAGAAAGACCTTCTTGCCGTCCCAGCGGTAGAGGATCATGTAGACGATATCGGGCTGGCCCGCACCCGCACACCGTGGTTCATGTAGAGCGCACATGGCGTCTATCTCCTGCTTTACCTCCTCCAGGTCCCGGATGCCCAGATGTGGTGAAAGAAAAGTCGCAGAAGGCGCAGGTGTTATTCGAGCACCCCGAGGTCAGCGGCAGATAATAGCTGGCATGCTCGCTGGGAGGCCGTATTATTTCAGGTCGTTCAAATGCCATATCTTATCCTCTCCGCAATCAGTGCAGCATTGCCACGTAGCTGTTCAACGGGACTTTCAACGATGCGGCCACCGGCCCGCACTTGGCCTTCAGGCAGAAAAATATCCTGCCTTCGGCCGGCAACTCTTCCAATGTCTCATAATATCCCATGCCCTTGGCAAAGACAAAGTCGGCGCTCTCGAAGGCCTTCTTGAAATCATCCGAGGCCTGCGAAAAATCGATGCCCGGCGTGGCCGTGCCGGTTGTCATCACCTCACCCACGATTTCCCATGCCGGCCCTCCTGATCTCCTCGATCGTGATATCGTTCTGCACCGGGTCCTGCTTGACCACGTATATCACATGGCTATATTTCCTCATCAGGTTGAGCAGGGGCATGTCGAAGAATACTTCGCCGGCGTTGTCGGCCAGGTAGAGGATATTGCGGGACTGCTTGACCTTGCCTTCCAGCAGGCTGGAATCATCGATGGCGAATTCCAGGCGGTTCTTCCTGATCTCATCCCTGACCTCCTCGATAGGCCTGAAGAAGTCGATGGCATTGCCCAGGGCGGCCAGCTTTAAATATGACCTGAAATCCTCTTTATAGCTGCCTTTTACCGATTCAAAAAGCAGCCGGGCCGTCTCGATCTCAACGTCCTTCATCCTTCGATAAGGGTCCGGGTTGCCGCTGGCCTTTTTAACGGCGGCATGCATGGCCGTGGCAATCACGATCGAAATTGCGCCCGGCTTAAGCTTTTCCTCAACTATTTTCTCGGCCTGGCGCCTGGCCGAATCCCTGAGGGACTGTTCTTCGGCGGCCAGCCTCGAGGCCTGGTCGGCCAGCCTGAGCAGGCACTCACGGCATTCCCTGGAAATTCTCATCTGCGGACCCTGAAAAGTAATATCGGCATGGAGCATGTTTAGAGCTGCGAGCGCATCCTGATAATCATTACCAGTGTAATTATTATAAGTATAAATCCAACCCCTAACACGCCCCACACCCAGAGAGGGGTAGCTGGTTCCACCGGAGGGGCCTTCTCAGGGGCGGGGACCGGTTCGGTCCGGAAGGCGAATGCTGCGCTCCAGTCGCCGGTGATTGGCTGCCCGTTGACCTCAACCTCACGTACCCGCCAGAAATAGGCCGTGTTATAGTCCAGCGTTCCGTCATACTGGTAAGCAGTGGTGGAAGTGTGGGCATCCCTGACTATCTGCTCGAAACCGGCGTCTCCGGCCAACTCGAACTCATATTTTGTCGCATCCTTCATGGGCGACCATGAGAAGGAGGCAGGCCATACTTTGCAGGCCGTGCACCCGTTAACCGGAGATAGAAGCTGCACTCCCGGGTAAGCCGACCTGACTGTGAAGCCGGGAGCCACCTTGAAGCTCCTGGCCTCGGACCAGGGGCTGACCGCAATCTGCCCGGTGGCGGACCGGTAAGAACGGACCCTCCAGTAGTAAAAGGCCCCGGCTTCGGGCAGAGAGCCGGGTGGAAGCCAGGCAGCGGGATTGGTGACGTTAACAGGGTCGGTATTTATCAGGATCGATCCTGTAACCGACTCGATGTGATTGACATTGGAAACCCCGGGGTTGATCCTCAGGGTGAACGCTCGGTCCTTGGCGATCTGCAGCTCATACGTGTTGCTCAGGCAGAGCTGCTCCCAGGAGAGGTCGATCTGCTGATTGCGTCCGCTGACTGGATCGGCGCCCGCCAGCGCCTGGTCCTGCGGCATGCGGAGGGCAGGGCCTTTTTTAGCCAGGCAGTCTACATAGGCCCAGAGCATGCCCTGGTTGATATCGGGGTTGTAACCCGGAGTCTGCTTGTAGCGACCGGTCAGACCGATAGCCTGCAGCAGGGCGGTGACATTGTCGCTCCGGAAGAAAGCGCTTGCATCCAATTTAAGCCCCGACTGGTTATCGATGGCCCACAGGGTCGTATTGGTATTGACCGAGCAGCATCCGCAAGACTTGAGCGAGGACGGCTCCAGTGTGAAACGGACATTATTCTGTGAAGGCGGAGCGAATATATCCAGGCAGTCCCAGTACATTCCCGGCTTGGGAATGCCGTTCCATGTTTCCAGCGTGCGGCAGACGCCGCTATTGGAGGGAAGTCCGCCCGGACCGGGGGCCATCGAGGTGGTTATATTATCATGAGCGGCATAGAGGGCCAGCATGGGGCTGCCAGTAATAGCCTCGACAATTCCGAAATAGCTGCGCCGGTGCGGCGGATCGCCGCCCGCCTGGCTGTAATTATCGCTCCACCAGTCCGATCCGGTAGCGCCGTTGGATGTATCCATCAGGTCGCAATCCTGCCAGCGCATAAAGTTGGGCGCGGTATTGCGGTAAACGCTCCCTGTAGAATTGTCATCCGCCGCGGCATAGATGAACGAGTTGTTATCGTAGTTGACATCGAAGATCACGTGGATATTGCCACCCGGCGACATACGGTCTTTATAAATATACCAGTCCTGCCCGTCGTCGGCTGAAAAGGCCAGCGCCCCGCTTTGCAGGTAGGACATGAAAGCGCCTACCAGCACTTGCCCCCTATGTGCAGCGATGGTGTGGCCGTACAGCCCGCAATTAGCCACCGGTATGTTATTAGACCAGGCTGTGCCGCTGTAAACCAGTTTCTGCACTATTCCCTGCGGGCTGAGCGTATAAATCGTCCTGCTCGTGTCGAAGGTGAAGTCCTGGACGATAGAGTAAGGGAAGATGGCCGACCAGTAGTCACCATAATCGGACGACCATGCCATGACTCCACCCTGTCCGGCGGTCGTCAGCGGCTCATATTGCGAAGCCCAGGCAACGATGCCCCCGTCCGTTGAATCGCTGCAGGATGGGACCGTCCGCAAGATGGGAAGGTCGGTCTGAGGGACCTGGCAGCATGCCGAGGTGGTATGGGTGAAGACACGCTCCCAGTAATCGCCGATGGCTGCCGGCGAAGGGAAAGGCGCTGTCGCGGCCGGGCTGACGGACGAACGCCATATGCTGTCGAATTCTCCACAGCCGAAACCGGTATTGCGGTTGACCGAAGCCAGATAAACGGTGGAACAATCGGCCGACACGGCAACATCGTTGAACCAGTCGATCTTGGTATTTATCAGCGCGATCTGGTTCCAGGTGTCGCCGTTATTGCGGCTTATGGATAACGCCGACTCGTCATCGGGTATCAGCGTGGTAATCCAGGGCCCCGCGCTCGAAGAGGAGTCCCACCATGTCGTACCGCTGGAGATGGTCCCGGAGCCGGTGGCCGCATAGGCCAGCGAACCGTCGTGGTTCCAGGCCACCAGGGCGGAGCCGATGCCGGTCAGGTTATCGCTGCAGGTCAAAACACTGCCGCCGCCGCATTGGCCCTGGTTGGCTGCGCCTGTGGGCGGCTTTAATGACTGATAAACACATGACCCGGCGCAGATGCAGGGCGTATCGGCAAAAAGCGTGGGGACAGCAGCGTTGCAGGGGGACCCGTGTACAAAGCCGGCCATCAATTTTCCGGTCTGAAATGTCCCGTCAAAGGCGATACTGTATACCTGCAGGGTGGAGCTTGAAGTCGTGCTTAAAAGCGCGGCGGGAATGGCATCGTCCATACGGAAGATGCCCGATTCGTCCGTGCCGGTCACAGGGGAAGGCACATTGAGGCTGACAAAGGCGCGCCGGAGGCTGGCGGACTGGCCGGAGAAATCGGACGGCATGGAGAGGCTGGCCGTGGCCAGCGTGGAAAACGAAGGCGAAGCTCCAGCCGGCGAGGTAGCAGCCACCACCTCGATGCCATTGCCGGTATATACCCAGGAGGTTATGGCGTTGTTGTAAATATCCCTGACCCCGATGTTGTAATAGGTGGCAGTTGAATTGGCCAGCACGGCTATCACAGTTTGGTCGCCGGCATAGCCGGGAGAAAACTTCAGGCTGAAAAAGTCAATGGCATCGGTCGTGGGATTGGCCTGCTGGCTCCAGGAGCCGAAGCCGGTTTCCTTGGTTATGAAAATGCGTCCCGCCCCGGCGCCGCTGCGCGTGGCAATCATATAATCACGCCCTGTTGCATAGTCCACAGAGATATCCATGCAACTGATGGCCTCGCCGGCCGCCAGCGCAGGCAGAAGGCTGTTGCGCCATGTGACACCCGCGTCGCTGGAAATCCACAGTTCCACCGGCCCGGATAGGGCGCTTCCGGCAGTAACGGCCCACAGCTTTGAGTTATCCGGGGCAACCAACACGTTATACACGTGATTGCCGGCGTGCCAGCCGGTTGCGTTTATCAGGTGCAAGTAGGGGGAAGTGGTCCAGCTTATGCCTCCGTCCTGAGATGCCAGCAGCACTCCCAGCGGGCCCGGCGACGCAGCGAAATTGATATACCTTGCATCGACGGTCTCTGCAGCCAAAAGGGTGGACCCATCGCTGCCTACAGAAAGGTCGCGTATTTCACTGCCGGTAAAGGCGCCGCCGATAAGGGGATTTAAGATATCGTTCCTGGCCGGATAAGAATAAGGCGTCGAGACCGTCTCCCAGCGCATGATGCCAGGGCCGGCGTCGGCCGCTGGTGTGTGAAAGCTACCGCCCGGCAGCATAAAGTTAGAGATGACGGCCAGGCCGCAGGCGCAAGCTAAAAGAGAACGAAGATTGATAATCATTCAACCCGGCACGAGCCTAGAACTCGAGTAAGCAAAAGAGTCGGGTATTATGATAACATAGGAATTAGTTTTCTGCATGGGATAAAATGATTTGACCGACAATATAGACATGCTGAAAGAGCAGGGCAAAAACGAGCCGATAGCCTCTTTCCTCGACATGAGTTTAACGGAGCTGTCTGACGGCTTCGCCAGGGTGGAGATGAAGATGAAGCCCGAATATGTCAACTTCAACGGCACAATCTTCGGAGGCATCATCGGCGCCGTCGCCGACCAGGCCTTCGCCTATGCCACCAACTCGGTCGCCACGCCCAATGTAGCATCACAGCTCAACATTCATTTTATAGCCGCTGCCAGCCAGGACGACACGCTGATCGCCGAATGCATAGTGGTTAAAAAAGGTAAGCGGGTGTGCATTTCGGAGATCAAGGTCACCGACCCCGGCGGCAAGCTAATAGCCCTGGCCAGCGGCACTACCATCCCTCTAGTCTGAATGCCAGCCGGACCGGAAAAATCTAATGCATAGTGTGGTTTACCTTTGCTCCGCCGGCTCCTATAATTTTATCAGGTGATAAAGAGGCAGTTATGAGAAAAGTCAAAATTCTTTTTACCGACGTTCATCAACCCGAATACCATGATAAGAACCCCTTCAGGGAAGGCTTTGAGTGGGGCAAGAAGATTATCCTGGACCTTTGCGTGGAGGTCGACCTGGACGACATGTTCAATATCTACATAGAGCAGCCTGAAAAGCGCATCAGGAACGGCAGGGTCATCAAATTCAGCGAATTCGCTATCGAATACCTTGAGCAGGAGCAGAGAAAGCAGCGGGAAGCAGCTAAAGACCGGGATGAAGCTCAGGGCATACCTCCGCTGGGCCAAACATAAGCACCGCAGACATCGTTTCCCGGGCTGGCTGCTAAAGTCGAATCTGCCTCAAGCCAGCATGGCAATGACGGTCAGCCAGACCTGCATTAAGGAGACTGCCAGGATGGCAACCAACAGGGACAAAGACACCGGCGTGGCAAACTCCTTGTTATTCCGGGCTATGAAGGTGATATGGATGATGAAGGCGAAGATGCCGGCCAGCGCCAGTACCAGCGAGAGTATATTGCCGGCCGCCGTCTGCTGTTGAAGCTGTAAAAGCCCGAAGAGGATCAAGAATACCAGTGGTATATGTATTATCAGGAAGAAATTGATCCCTCCGGGCAATTTGAAGAGTTTCCATTCACGCCAGTAGGCCGAATCTATCTCGTGGACTATGATCAGCACGGCATTGATCAGGTAGACCAGCAGCAGGGTATTCATTAGAAATTCCCGGCCTCAGAGGATGACGCGCACCCTCCTGCGCAAGTACCAGCCCGCCGCCAGGCCGAACAGAAGGCCTCCCAGGTGGCCCTGCCACGACACCCCCGGCAGAAAAGCCAGTATCAGGAATGTGATCAGAATGGCCACCCACAGCGGCATGGGGGCGGGTATGGGAAAGATAAAGACCTTGAGTTGCGGCGTCAGCACTGCCAGCGCACCGCCCAACGCAAAGATGGCGCCGGAAGCGCCTATGGTTAAAGAATTGACAGGCGAGAGCAGGAGTATGACCAGCCCCGAGACCAGCCCCCCAATTATATATACGAACAAAAATGTCCTGGTCCCGGCAATGCGGTTGAAGAACTGCCCGAAGAAATAGAAGGTCAGCATGTTAAACAGGATATGAAAGAAGTCCTGGTGCGTGAACATGTATGTGAAAATAGTCCACGGGTAGTAGAAAAAGGTCGACCTTGAAAGGGCCAGATACGCCATTATGCTGCTGCCTGCAAAATTGGCTATATTGACGCCAATATATACAAGAAAGTTCAATATTATGATGACGATGATGGGAGTCAGATCGCCGTCGTGGGTCCTGTATCTCATGTCAGATATTGTTCCTTTTCAATACGCAAAAATGTCTTGCTATGATAGCCTAACGTTGATCTATTATCAAGCATTATTATTCGAGGGAATAATAGATCAGGCCGTCATCCCGGTAGCTGTGTACCACGCCGTCATTTTCAAGATACTGCAGGTGGGCCACCGTCTCGCCGACGGCAAAGAATTTTTGTGCGATGGGGAACTGCTCCCAATCCGGGGCTTCTATCTTCCAGGTGATATAAGGCGCAATTTCATAGGCCGTCATATCGCCGTCCTCAAGGGCGGTGGTTGCTTCGTCCAATCGCTGACGGTGGTGCTTCTTGAGCTCTTCAATCCTTTGCAGGTGGTTAGGCCAGGAGCTCCGGTGGCCGGGGAGCACCAGCGATACATCCAGCCCGGTCACTTTTTCCAGACTGTCCAGATAGCTCCGCAGCGAATCCTTCATTTGCGGCCAGTACGAGATATTGGGGGTAATATCGAAGAGGATGTGGTCTCCGGAAAATAAGATTTTCTTGCCGGCGTCATACAGGCACATGTGTCCCGGCGAATGGCCCGGAGTCTCGATACATTCCAGAATGTATTCCCCGGCCGTTATTTTGCTGCCGTCCTCGACCGGAGTTATATCCACCAGCCGGCTGGGTCCGTAAATCACACCCGGATGCCGGGCGATCGATTCCTTCAACACCTCTACAGGGAAGCCGTTCTCAGAAAAAAAAGACAGGTAGTCATCCCAGCTCCTTTTACCGTGGATGATCTCGTTTTCCACTTTTCCCAGGTAGCATTTGGAGCCGTCTACGGCGAGGTCGCCGCTCAAGCCGAAGTGGTCGGCATGCAGGTGCGTGATAAACAAATCGGTCTTTTCCATGTCGACCCGCAATTCATTGAGGGCGGGAAAAAGCACCGCCCTGCATTCAGGCCGGTTCATGCCGGTATCGATAATAAGGTTCCTGTTTTTCCCTTTTATCACGTAAGCATTGATGGCCTTCAGTGGATTTTGCGGTAAAGGCAATTCTACGCAAAATAAGTGTGACGCTATCTCTTTAATCATGGGCTTCCTTTAATATGGACGCAATGCCAATGGAATTTTAAGCTACTATTATATGGCAGGCAGGCCTGGTAACGCCAGAAAAACGGCTTTTTAGTCTGCTGTTTCCGCCGGGACTATAGTCTTTTCGTTCCTGGCCCAGTCCCTGAGAAAAATAATCGAAAGCGGTCTGCCGATGGAGTCCTTGCCCAAAACATGGTGTACGTCGTCGATGCTGGAGATGGCGTCACCACCGAGGGAGACCATCACATCTCCATCCCGCAGGCCTATAGTATCGGCGGGGCTGCCTGGCACAACCGAAATGATCTGTACCGCGCCGTCGTTGGTCAAATTATAAAACCTGACCACACGAGTGGGGAGGGGAATTCTCTGCCCCGAGATGCCCAGGAAACCCCTGGTCACCTTCCCCTCTCTGAAAAGCTGGCTGACCACCCAGCGGACCGTATTGACGGGGATGGCGAAACAGATGCCCTGCGCCATCTGGATGATGGCCGTGTTAATACCTATCATACGGCTGCGGGAGTCCACCAGCGGGCCGCCGCTGTTGCCCGGGTTAAGGGCCGCGTCCGTCTGTATCACATCGTCGATCAGCCTGCCACTAAGGCTGCGCATAGAGCGTCCCAGCGCGCTGATCACGCCCGTGGTGACTGTGCTCTGAAATCCCAGAGGGCTGCCTATGGCAATTGCTACTTGGCCCACACGCAGGCGGTTGGAGTCGCCAAAAGTAACCGCCGAGAGCCCCGACTGGCCGACGCTCAGGAGTGCGATGTCGGTGGCGGCATCCTGTCCCACCACCCGTGCCCTGCAGCGCGTCCCGTCGCTCAAAATGGTCTCAATCTCTTCGGCACCTTCAACCACATGGTTATTGGTGACTATATAGCCGTCCGGAGTAATGACGGCACCGCTCCCGCTGCCACCAAGATCATGCTTGCGCCCGCGCCGGTCCTGCACCTCCTTCTTGACAGCTATGTGCACAACTGCCGGAGAGACCCTCTCGACAACGTTGGCCACCGCCTCCGAATAGGCATCCAGGAAATCGGGCTGTTCAAGGACAGCGCTCGGTCCGTTGGCCTTCAATCCGTCGGACGTCTCCTGCCCTTCAATAAACTTAAGTTCTGCTTGTGTATTCACATCAGCCATGTCTATATCACCTTCGACTGTATCTAACATCATAATGATACCGCCGCCGGCCATGTCTTCAAAAATTCGTACTAATAATCTCGGCAATCCGAATCCGGGGATCGCAAGGCAGGCATGCAGCGACAGGCGAAGAATAAGATATCAAGATTGGACTAATTGCTTGAGCGGGGATTTTTGAAAGCGCTGTGGAAACCATGCGGCTGTGCGGATGTGTCTAAATTAGAATCAAAATATAAATAAAAGGGATCGGCTGCGATGCAGCCGATCCCTTAATTCTTACTTGCTTATTAATATCTTCCCATTCCACGGCCACCGCCACCGCCGCGGCCGCCACCACCACGTCCTCCACCACCACGGCCACCACCAAATGACGACCTGCCACCGCCGCCGCCGCCACCACGGGATCCACCTTCGCCCTTGGGCCGTGCGCCGTTGACGGTAATAGTGCGTTCCTTGAGTTTCTTGCCGTTCAAGCCTGTGATAGCCGCCTGGCCTTCCTGCAGTTTAGGCATCTCTACGAAGCCGAATCCCTTGGAACGGCCTGTGTAGGTATCCTTAATAATGGCTACCGAAGCGACTTCTCCAAATGCTTCGAACTCTGTCTTCAGGTCTTCCTCTGTCACCTCGTAGGCCAGGTTTCCAACGTAAATGTTCATGATACTTAGTGTTTCCCTCCAAAAATTATTCCTGTATATATATTATGGCTTGAAGTCGGGTCATCTTAAACTTAGAGCGATCGAGGCAGGTAATTGCGCTAAAGGGATTAAGTCGACAATAACCTAAACAAAAACCACTACGGTAACTATACACTTAAATGCGATTTGATGCAAAATGGCAGGTTCGGGACATAGTCCGGGGAAAGTCAAATCCTTTAGCGCATCAAACGTTCATCTGTTATACTTCTAAACCTCTATTGCGGAAATGAATGACCTCAGTTTCTCCAGGCGATTCGTGATACCCTGCATCATCTATATGCTGCAGTCGATGTCACTGTGGGCGGTGCTGACTTATATCACCATCTACTGGATAGATATCGGCTTCAGCCACTTCCAGGTGGGAGTGCTTATTGCCGTTTTCCCCCTGGTGGCGCTCATCTGGATGGTCCCCTTCGGCATCTACGTGGACCGTATCTCGCCTAAAAAACTGGTGATAGCCAGCCAGGTCATCTTCGGCCTGAGCATCCTTGGGCTTATGACAACCCATGATTTCTGGCCGACTATGGGCTGGATAGCACTGGGAGGCACAGGATACGCGCTTTTCAACAACGCCTTGCCTGCCCTGTATTACAAAACACTCGGCTACAAGTTTCGCGGCCTCAAGCTCGGCTATTTCAACGCTGCATTGCTGGTAGGCTACGGCCTCGGGCCTTTGATCGCCGGCTACCTGTTGTCGGACTTCAACATGAATGCCGTCTTCTTATTTGCACTGGCGTGCCTGGCGCCGCTCTTTCATCCTCTGCATATACCTGGCCGACGTCCCGGGCTCAGTCGTGAAGATCTCAGATTATAAAGCCGACCTGTCGAACAAATCCGTGCTTATTTTCATCCTGCTGGTTTTTACCTTCTCCCTGCATGCCGGGGCCGAACAAACCAGCCTGAGCCTCTTCCTCAACAAGGATATCGGGCTGAACGACGAATCCGTGGGATGGTTGTTCTTCATCCATGCCAATGTCATGGCTCTTCTGTCCGTAGTGAGCGGGTTTCTGGGGGACCGCCTCAGCTCCGGAGGCAAAGGGCTGGCCACATTCTATTACGTGGGCATCGCCATTTCCGGCCTTACCAATGTTCTACTGGTTTTCGCCGGCAATTTCGGCGCCGTCCTGGGCACACGGTTGGTACACGCCGTGGGCGACAGCATTGTCAATGTGACGCGTAGCCTGATCGTATCCAACCTCTTCATCATCTCCCGCATGGGGGGCAACCTGGGGACGATCACGGCCACCGTGACACTGGCGACACTGGTGGGCTCCATCATCAGCGGCGCGGTCCCCGGCTACGTTTCCGGCTTTGTTATCGCCGGCGCTTGCGCCCTCCTATCCATCCCGATAGCCGTTGCGGCCAAACCGAAATTTTAAACCTTTCAGCCGGCCGCCTTTTCAGGATTCATATGAACCTGCCGATGCTTTAAGGTATAATTCGCTCGATGAAGGCCGACTTAAGAAAAGCCGTTAACGCCATCGGCAGGGACCGCGAACACGGGGCAGGCTGGCTGACTTTGCAGTCTCTTGAAACTCTCAAAAACGCCTGTCTGGAAAGCGATGCCCGCACAGCCGCTAAATTCCAAAGCCAGATCAGTGAAGTTGTGGATGCCCTCGTTCAGATACGGCCGGGCATGGTATCGATAGCCAATTACGCCATGCAATTCCAGGACGAATTGACTACCGGTAAAGGTAAAATCAAAACGGTTGAGAACTTTAAAAGAACGGGCCTTGCCATCGCCGGCCGGCTGATCAAATATCAGGAAAAATCTGTTCTGGCAACGGCACGCCACACCTCCAAAGTAATAAACCGCCGTACTATTATAATGACCTGCAGTTACAGCTCGGCTGTGTGCAGCGCCCTGGAGCTGGCCCGGCGCAAGGGCATTGATTTCAAGGTGCTGGCAGTGGAATCGAGGCATGGGAAAATCTCCTACGGCCGTATCACGGCCGATCGTCTGGAAAAGGCAGGGATCGTGTGCAAAATAGTTCCGGACGCACAGGTGCGCTGGCATGTAGCAAGGGCCGATACAGTCATGATAGGCGCCGACTCCGTCTCGCTGCAGGGATGGCTCATCAACGGCTCACCTTCGCTCGAAGTTGCCGAGATAGCCGGGCGCAGGGCAATCCCGGTCTACTCCATATGCGAGAAGGCGAAATTCGACGTCCGGGGCTTTATCACCGGCATGCGCAGGCCCGAAGAGGGATTCGACATGGTACCGCTGGAGCTGATCACCGCTTTTATTACAGAGTCGGGCCCTTTAAAGCCGGAAGATGTGTACAATTTCACTTTGGAAGATATCTTCAGGAGCCGACTTGCCGCGTCTGGTTGACACGCATGCCCACCTCGATGAAATCGAGGATATCGACGCGGCCCTCAATAAAGCCAGGCTGGCTGGCGTGGAAGCCGTTATCGGGGTTGGCCAGGACCTGAGCTCCAACCAGAAAATATTCGCTCTGGCCGAGCGGCATCCCCGGTTTGTTTATGCTGCTATGGGACTGCATCCCTGGGCGCTGGGCGATATGGACGAAACCGTTATCGAAGCAGAATATCGACTTTATTAAGAGCGCCCTGCCGTCCGCCGTTGCCCTGGGCGAGGTCGGCCTGGACTATGATAAGCGGGTGCTTAAAGGCGCGGGCAAAGATTTACAGCAGAATGTACTGACGACGGCTGCTTCAACTGGCCGTGGAATTCGATAAGCCGGTCTCCCTCCACAGCCGCTACGCCTGGAAGGACTGCCTGCAGATAGCCAAGGAGGCAGGGGTTAAGAGGCTGGTGTTCCACTGGTACACGGGTTTCTCCAGCACGCTTATCCGAGCTGATCGAGGCCGGCTATTATATTTCCGCCACGCCGGCGGCGGAATACCATGATGAGCACCGCCGCGCCATTCGTGAAGCTCCATTAGACAGGCTGCTGCTGGAAACCGATTGCCCTGTTTTCTACGGCCGTCCTGAGAGATACCGCTCACAGCCTGCCGATGTCCTGCGCAGCCTGAAAGCCGCGGCAGCGATAAAAAATATCACTGAAGAAGAGTTGATCGCTTCAGACGACCGATAACGCCGGACATTTATTCGGGATCTGATGGCCAGGGTCAAGAATAGTGAGAAGTTGGTTCGGATAGGCCGTTGACAATCTTTGCCGCCACCTATAAAATTACGCCACAACTGAATAGCATATTATGGCGTCCGTGAGCGATCGCGGACTTAATTGGAAAGCAAAACGGTGTAACTCCGTTACAGCCCTGCCTGCTGTTATAGTCAGAACGCCAGCCATAAAATCATCTGCCTTCGCAGTGAACGGGGGCAAGTAATTTTGTCACCAAAACCCCTCTGCTGCAAGGCAGAGGGGTTTTTCAGTTCAGGAGGGCTCAATGTTCAGAGATGGCAAATTATTTCTGGTAGCTATCTTCCTATTATTATCTCTACTTGTGGCATGTGCCGGACTCGTGCCGGCCGGCAAGCAGGTCAATCAACAACCGCTATACGATAACAACACCTCCTCAGCAGTCCCTTCAGGGCAGGCGCCACCGGAAGTGAAGCCCGTTGAAAATGATGCTGAAGTATTGCCCAATTACCCTCTAACCGTAACTGACGATCTTGGCAGGAAAGTAACGATCAATAAACTGCCGCAAAGGATTGTCTCACTGGCGCCAAGCAATACCGAGATACTATTTGCGCTCGGCCTGGACGACCGGATCGTAGGCGTTACAGATTACTGTGATTATCCCGAAGCAGCCAAAACAAAAACACGTGTGGCCGGTTATTCCACCCCCGACCTGGAAAAACTGGTCTCCGTTCAACCGGACCTGGTAGTAGCAGAATCCATCCAGGAAAAAACAGTTTTACCAGCCCTGGAGAACCTTGGGATGACTGTTTTTGTAACGGAAGCGTACACGCTGGATACAATTCTGAATGATATATCCGTCCTGGGGAAAATCACCGGCAAATCCGGTCAGGCCGCACATTTAGTCGACGCTATGAATTCCAAGATCAACGCCGTCGTATCAAAGACACAGAACCTGAGCTCAGCACAACGGCCCAGGGTCATGTATGCTAACTGGGCCGACCCTATATGGACGATGGGAAGAAACACCTACGTTGATGACGTTATAAATAAGGCTGGAGGAATCAATATTTATGCGGCGGACTTTGAAAAATCCAGGGCCGTATCACTGGAATCCGTAGTTGCGAAAAATCCCCAGGTTATTTTTGTCTCGGGCATGGGAACCACCGGCGATGCCGTCTATAACGGTATCAAAGATAATACACGACTCTAAACTGTGGATGCAGTCATCAACAACCGGATTTATAAGATTAGCGATGCCAACCTGATAGAACGGCCCGGCCCGCGAATTGTGGACGGCCTGGCAGAAGTGGCCCGGATGATCCACCCGGAAATATTCGGAGAGCTGAAATAACAATTTGAGGAAAGACATCATGGTAATGCCATACGGTTAATTCTTTTTGGATATTTAAACTATCGGGTGCTACCGGGTGACCGGGAGCTTAATTGGAGTGCAAGACGGTGCAATTCCGTCACAGTCCCGCCTGCTGTGAAAGCCAGAACGCCAGCCCTATAGTTTACTAATAGCCTCCGCGGAGTATTGGGGGTGTGTTTTGTTAATTAATCCCTGGCTCTCAGGAGTTGGGGATTTTTTTATTTCAAATTACTTGAATAAGGAGACACTAATGAAAATGCCACTATCACGCACCTGCTCAACTATATAATGATCCTCTTAATTGCATCTTCCCTGGCCTTAGCCATAATACCGGCGCCGCTATCAGCGCAGGATATGCAATTAAAATGGCACCTGATGACCACGCCAGGCTCGCTGCCCGATAAAAACGATATAGTCAGCCCTTCAGAAGTGAACTGCCTGGCAATCGGGTCGGACGGCAGCACTTTCTACAGCGTCGATATCCCCTGGGCAAATACCGCACCGGAGAAAAGGCAATTTACAAGTCTACGGATGGTGGAATTTCATGGAGCGACACCATTGGAAAATATCTTTTCACTAGCATGTCAGTCGCTGAGCAGGCTAACTTCCGTGTATGGAATATCGCCGTCGCGCCCGATGACGTCAATTTTATTGCGGTGGTTACGAATAATAGCCGCAGTAACCTGCCCAGCAATGTATGGATTTCAAGAGACGGAGGTGATACATGGCTTAACACACTTTGCCCGGCTTCGCCTAAATAAGTGCAATCGCAGTTTCTCCCATGGCAGGAGATAACAGGGATATCGCAGCCGGCACCAGGACGGGAACCGGCAACGGCAATATCTGGACTATCAATGTTCAACAGATTATCCAGCCTGGGCAATACAGGAACTGCAGCCGGAGATGTCATGTCTTTGAAGTTTTCCCCTAACTACACAGGCGATAATACTCTTGTGGCAGTGTTTTCCGATATGGCAGGAACCTATTTAACGGCAGGTGTCCATGATATCGTGGCGAATGTAACCGACTGGGCGGCGATATATAAAAATGGCCGTGTTGAAATCACCACAAAAGGCGCAGGCAGTTCGCCCATGGCAAATCAGATAATATCCGCCGATCGTGGAACTGCCCTCGCGGGTATACTAGCCAGATTGTTTTCACTCGCCGGTATTTTATCAGCATTGATAGCCCGGCCGGCTCTGCCGGTATTTTCCGCCTTGATGATTCCACATGCTATCAGCTAATGACATCCAGCAGTTCAAGAAGAATTTCCAGCATAGCTTATTACGGCAATCTTACGTCCGGAAAACTCCTGGCCGGTGAAGTGCTCGGCAGCACCTGTTCAGCCTCGGTTATGACATGGTTTACCGATGCACCGTTTGATTGCTCAGTCCCGTGCTGGTATCCCAGTATTAAGCCGCCCACGGGGGGAGCAGGAACGGATAACTGCAGCGGGCCATCCTATGGAAATGCCTCAGTATTCTGGTCACCCGATGGCTCCATTGCCTATGCCGGAACAGCAGGCACAGGCAATCTCAGCGGCGGGACTAACTGGATGAACGCTTACCTTGTCGGCAGGATACTGGATGAATCAGCCTTCTCCAAAAGCAACAATAACGGGCAAACGTGGGCCCAGTTGTCGTTGATCGATACTTGCATCAGCACACTGGATGATATCGCTCCGACGCCCGATTGCTCAAAGATATACCTGGCCTCTATCAATGATAATCCGGGATGCTCGGGCTTTGATAGCGTGTGGGCCAGCAAGAGCACTCCCCTGGGTTACGCCTGGGAACGGGTGCTTTGCGCCTTGACAACCTCCGATAACTGCACTGCGCCTCAAAGCAATATAGCGATTTTGCGGCTGGCCGGCGATAAGCCCAATGGTGAAGTGCTTGTCTGGTCAGCGCCGGGTACAAGGCTGGTAAAGTGGTCGGCTGATTATGGCGACAGCTGGAACAATGTATATCCTGTTTTCCCCGTTCAGGATATAGCCTTCGAGGACAGTAAGACACTATTTATATTAAATCCGGATGGAGGGGTCCAGAGGTTTGGCTCCGGCGGTGCGGGCTGGGTATCGCAGAAGATTAGTAGCAGCGGAATCGATCCCGCATACAGTATTGCAACAGCATACACGGGCATGACTCCCGACAACGACGAGGGCGCTGTGCTGGTGGGCGGCACAGGATCAGGTATGAGCGATGTGGCATATTCAGAAGATAACGGCAATCATTTCAAACAGGTAACCAGATTGCTGCCTGTACGCGACAATACCATGGTAGCTGCCAGCTCCTCATTCAATAGTGACGGTGGTGACGGCTACATATTTGCCATCAACTCCGGCGGCATGTTCGCCTACAGTATTTACACGACCGGTTCTAATCCGTGGGAGGAGTGGTGGGGCGGCGCAGCCTACCCGGACCCCGTTACCGGTATGACCATATCCAGGAACTACAGCCAGTATTTCTGCACAGCAGCTACATGGGGCTCCGCTACTCCCTATATACGCTGGTCATCGGCATATTCCGGGCTCGATCCGGCGGTTTCACTGGGTGCAGCAAACCTGCCGACTACACGGTTCCGGACTTGCGGTGGACTCTTACTTGAACAACCAACCATCACCTACGCAATCGATCAAAGACCTTTCAACCCTCCGGCCGGCGGTGTTTGGTATTATATTGACGATCTCCTATGGACGGGACCCCGGCCTGTTTCCCCGGTGAACCACTTCACAGTATCTTGCGATCCTGTTTCGGGAAGGGCAGGACAAGTAGATTTAAAATGGCTCCCCAGGTCTTTATCGAAAGGATATGATATTTATATAGCAAAGGACATCGATTTTTATATGACCGTAGCCAAAATCGGCGATGACTACTCCGGGCCGTACTATACGCCGCCCGATCTGGAGCACCCAGCTTTATATATACCTCCGGGTGGGGGTAGTGTAGTTGATTGCAATGGTGACAACTGGACTGTACCATCCCTCGAAGCAGGCCATTCCTATTATTGGAAAGTAATGGTGCAGTCTGTTGCTACCGGAGATGCTATAAAAAGCCCCTGGTCATGGCGGGAGAGTTATGATGTCAGGCCCGGCTATAAAGTTACTACAGCCTACCCGGGAGCGCAAAGCATATATGCAACAAACACCGGACAAGCGCGGATACCGATTGGAGCGCCGTTTTGGATTCCAAAACCAGTCAGACCCTTAGTGTCTTTGCGGAAGCCTGGAATACTATAATCAACCAGTGGCGATGGATTGCCATATTCACGGGCTTGGTCCTGGTAGTTGCCGCCATCGTGCTCGCTATTATATATAGGAACAACAGATTGCTGTGAGTCCTCTTGACTATTTTCAGTTCAATACAATATTATGCAGGCCAGGATATCAAATCAAATGTTTAAAGTGCTTCCAACGAATGAAGGAAGATATCCAGGCCGCTATGGACCGCGACCCGGCGGCGAGAAGCGCCTTCGAGGTTTTCGCCCTTTATCCCGGGCTGCACGCGCTGTGGTGGCACCGCGTGGCGCATTTCTTCTATTGCCACAGGTGGTACTTTGTCGCACGCATGATATCGCAGGTCAACCGTTTCTTCACACAGATCGAGATCCATCCGGGCGCAACCATCGGCAGGCGCTTTTTCATCGACCACGGCGCGGGAGTGGTGATCGGCGAGACCTCGCAGATAGGCGACGACGTGCTGATGTACCAGGGCGTGGTGCTGGGCGGCACCACCCTCCAGAAGAAGAAAAGGCATCCCACCATCGGTAATAACGTGGTTATCGGGTCACGCGCCGTTATACTCGGCGCCATAACCGTGGGGGACGGAGCGCGCATCGGCTCAGGCTCCGTGGTGATCAAGTCCGTTCCGCCCGGCGCAACGGTGGTGGGAGTCCCGGGAAGGATAGTCGAGGAGCAACATGCGGCCAAGATCGATCTGGACCACGATCGCCTGCCCGACCCGGTGGCAGAGGCCATAAGGCTGGTGCTGGCAGAACAGGACAAGTTGGAAGAGCGCATCAAGCTGCTCGAGAACAATATAGGTGTTACAGCCCCGGCCGATGAGCTCAAGGGAATGCAGATGAAAGTCAAGCAGGAATTCAACTACGATTACCAGATATAATCGATCGTAAGATATGCCGCCTCTTAATAGTTGATACCCCCCAATAAAGAGAATAAAATAATTTAACCCCGATTATGAAGGCTATTATTCTAGTGGGCGGCGAAGGCACCAGGCTACGCCCCCTGACCTATACCGTTGTTAAATCCATGGTGCCGGTGGTTAATAAGCCGTTTATCGAGCACGTCATCAGCAGGCTGGCCGAGCACGGTATAGATGAGATTGTGCTGGCCATGGGGTATAAACCCAACTCCATTTTCGACTATTTCCGCAAAAGCGCCTCGCTGCATGTCAAGCTCACTTACAGCCTCGAGGAGAAGCCGCTGGGCACAGCGGGAGCGGTTAAGCATGCCGCCGATCATGTGAATGACACTTTTTTCGTGCTCAACGGCGATGTTTTCTCCGATATCGACTATACCGATATGCTTAACTTCCACAGGCGCAACAAGGCCAGGGCCACCATTGCCCTGACCGAAGTCGAAGACCCGACCAAATTCGGCGTGGTCGAGACGGATGAAGAGGGACGGGTGCTGCGCTTCATCGAAAAGCCCTCCTGGGACAAGGTCACCAGCCACTGGATCAATGCGGGCATATACATCCTTGAGCCGGATGTTCTCAACTATATTCCCGAAGGCACTTTTCACATGTTTGAGCGAGGCGTTTTCCCGCGATATGCTGGAAAAAGGCGAGCGTGTATATGCTTATAGAAGTAACGCCTACTGGATAGACATGGGCACGCCCGAAAAATATCACCAGTTGAATTGCAATATACTCGGCGGCAGCTGCGTCTCGCCGCTGCACGGCGGCGGCAAGATCGTGATAGACAAAAGCAGCAAGGTGCATCCTTCAACCCGCATAACAGCTCCTGTCATAATCGACGCGAACTGTAGTCATAGAAGAAGGCGTCGAGTTGAAGGGGCCCGTGGTGCTGGGAAAAGGCTGCCATATTGGAAAAGGCGCCGTCGTAGAGAATTCCCTGCTCTGGGACAATGTGGACGTAGGCGAAAACGCATCTATTATTAGCAGTATTCTGGCAAGTGGTGTTAAGATAAAAGACAGGACCCGGCTGGAAGGTCAAACGCTAAACCTTGAGCCTGATAATACTATCGACGCAAAGTAAACCAAACTCGGAGGCGAAATGACCGCAAACATCAAAGACGTCGGAGAAAAGGACTTTAAATCTGCCGTCCTGGAATCCGCGAAACCCGTACTTGTAGATTTCTGGGCTGTATGGTGCGGACCCTGCCGCATGGTAGCCCCCATCATTGACGAGCTTTCCGTAGCAGTACAAGGACAAAATGGAGTTCGCCAAGGTCAATGTAGACGAGTCACCGATGATAGCTTCGAACTACTCGGTGATGAGCATACCGACCATCATCGTTTTTAAGGAAGGCAAACCGTTCGAGCAGGTCGTCGGCTACCGTCCCAAGAAAGATATACAGAAAGTCCTGGAAAAGGTCTTAGGACAGTAGGACTCCTTTGACAGATATACATTACTGGACTGCCTTCGTAGCGGGCCTGCTGTCATTCTTTTCGCCCTGCGTACTTGCCCCTGGTGCCGGCCTATATAGCCAACCTGGCCGGCGCCTCGGCCATCGAGCTAGCGAAAACAGGCAGGTTTGGCCCACTCTGCTGCACAGCATAGCCTTCGTACTGGGATTTTCAATATTGTTCATATTGATGGGCGCCTCCGCCGGCTTGATCGGATCGGCCATGACCGCCTATGCCGAGACCCTCAGGATAATATCCGGCATCGTAGTCATTATTATTCGGCGTCTTCCTGATAGCCGCTTACAAGATACCCTGGCTTAACTACGAGAAACGCCTGCACGTGCAGGGTTCACGCAACCCCGGCTATCTCAGGTCCGCCCTCATCGGGGCCGCCTTTGCTGTCGGCTGGACGCCCTGCATAGGGCCTATCCTCGGTTCGATACTTTTCATCGCGTGCTACACGCATGAAACGGCTAAAGGCGCTGCGCTGCTGGCCACCTATTCGCTCGGGATGGGCATCCCATTTCTGTTGATCGGCCTGGCCTGGAGCTATATTGTGCCCTTCTGGAAAGGCATTACACGTTACATGGGCGCTTATTTCCATCATCAGCGGAATATTGCTTATAATTGTCGGTATACTGATGCTGACCAACCAGCTTACCTGGCTTAGCCGCTTTGCGACTTAATACGCTTGATTATAGAGGAGAAAGCCGCTATGAAATTCTTCTTTTCAGCTCTAGCAGGAATATTGGTATGCGCCGCCCTGCTGACGGGTTGTGGCGGGGCTGCAGCCTGCCCCAGGATCGGCGATCCGGCCCCCAATTTCACACTCCAGACTTATAACAGCAAAACCATCAGCCTGAGCGACTACGCAGGCAAACCGGTCATCATCAATACCTGGTCTGTTAGTTGTATAGAATGCAAAAAAGAAATGCCCTTTTTTAAGGATATTTGTGATGAATATGTACCCCAGGGACTGGTTTTTCTATCGGTCAATACCCTGGACAGTACCAGCGTAACCAAGGATTTCCTATCGAAAAACGGCTATGATTTCACCGTTGCCTTCGATCCTCAGGGCACAATTTACAAGACCTACTGCTGCCCCAAGAACGCTGATCCTAACACCTTCTTCATCGGGAAGGACGGCATCATCAAGTCTATAAAAATCGGGGCCTTTGCCAGCAAAGACGACCTCCTTACCGAAGTGCAAAAAATCATGGGCGGATCGTAATAAGGCTACCGGTTAGGTTTCCCGATGAATAACAGCAAACTCCCATTGTTTCTGTGGATATTACTGGGCTTGATGCTGATTTCGCTTCTGGCTATCGGCGTTATCGACCGTGTCAGCCGTCCGGCGCCGGAGAAGCAAACTGCAACAGTTCAGGCGCTCAAGCCTCTATCGTCGTCGCCTGCTGAAAATCCGGATATCTTCGTCGGGAACAAGATCGGCGACACGGCGCCCGATTTTACCCTCCAGACGATCGAAGGCAAAGAGATCAGCCTCAGGGATTACCGCGGCAAGAACGTTATCCTTAATTTCTGGGCCACATGGTGCGGCCCTTGCCGCTTCGAGACTTCGAGCATAGAAGCCATACACGAGGCCTGGGCGGATAAGGACGTCGTTGTGCTGGGAATCAATGTACAGGATAGTTTCGACAGCGCCAGCAGCTATGCCAAGGCCAATAACCTCACGTTCACCATACCCGTCGATATGCCGGGTGATACCGTACATCTATACGGCATTTACGGCATCCCAACCACCTTTTTCGTTAACCGCGAGGGAAAAATTACGGCCATTAAAGTCGGTCCTTTTATCAGCGTGGATGAAGTACAGGGGATGATGGCCTCGTTCAAATAACCTTCCCACCGGCGTAGTTCCCGCCTTTGCAGTACAGGCCGATATGTTCAATTCCTTCTATTGTAGGTGTATAATTCCTATAACCAACGGGTATTTATTCTTTTAACCAGCGTTTCTTTCTCATGGACGATATTAACAAGGTATTTGAAAAGATCAACAAGGCCGAGGCTATCCTGGATGAACTGGATAGGAAACGTGGGGAGAATACGGGTGAAAATAGTGCCCTGGCCAAACTTGATAAAGAATATCTGAGCAATATTGCCAACGCCAGGCAGACCATTGTTTCCATAAAAGAAAAACTGAGCAAGGAGCTTGCCGTCAGAATACGGGAAATGGATAAGTGCCAGGAAGAGCTGGCCTTGCTCGACGCCAGGCTGAAGGTCGGGGAAATCAACGAGGACGAACACCAGGCTAAGGGCAGACACCTGATCGAGAGGATTAAGACGCTTGAGCACAAAGTCACCGACATTCAGAGCCTGATAGCAGCCAAGTTTGCCGAAAACATTGCTCCCGTAATACAATCTGGGAAAGCCTTGGTTGTGGCCGGACCTTTAGTCGACAACACACCTTCCGAGCAGCAGGCGGCCAAAACAGAAAAGGTTGAGGAGGAAGCTCCGAAAAAAGAAGAGGTCAAGGCTGTAGAAAAAGACCTCGGCCTTCCGCCGGTAGTTGAGCTGCCTGGGCCAAAAACTGAAGAAAAAGAACGAGGCGCCGAGGCGGAGAGTCCGGCAGAAGAAAAGATAACAGAAACAGAAAAGATAGATGAGAAACCTCTCGAAGCGCAGGAAATTCCCGGGGCAGAACCCGAACAAAATGTGCCTGAAATTATGAAGAAAGAAGAAAAAAAAGAAGCCGAAAAATCCGGCGCAGCAACCGGGAAGGCTAAAGCCCCTAAAATCCGCAGGCCTTCTCTACACCTGCACCCTCTTAGAACTGAGGCAATCCCCAAGGTACATCTGTCCATGCTCGACATGATGAAGAAAAACAGGACATTGACAACTATCCTGGCAGCTATTGTCCTGGGCCTGCTGGCATGGGGAGCGATCGCAATTTTCATCCCCAAGCCAGGTTCAAATATCGGCAATATAGCTCCTGACTTCGTTATGCAACTCAGCGATAACAAGACTTCCGCCCTGAGTTCGTTCAGGGGAAAGAACGTGATAGTAGTCTTTTGGGACAGGGATTTCTGGGACAGCCAGTTTTTCTATGTAAACGGAGTCCAGCGGAAGCTATATACACCCGACAGGTTAAACGACCTGTACGATAAATATCAGAATTCCGATTTTGCTATCATTGCCGTTGCTTCGGGCACCAATAACAATGAAGTGGACCAACTGATTCAGAATTACGGAATCAGGTTCCCTGTCATCGTAGATTCCTTCGGCAAACTGCGTGCAAGCTACAACGTATCATATGAGCCCACCTATTTCTTCCTGGACAAATCCGGAGTAATACGTTCGCGAGTTGAAGGGCCGATACTGAATGTTTCGGACTTTGAGCAAATTCTTTATGGCGTTTCGAGCAATAGTGGGATTAAGCAGCTCAAGCCGCCCATAACAGACGTGCTCATCCAGTCGGTTACCGAGAAATCCGCGGTGGTAAACTGGTCCACTGATGTTCCGACCTCTACCCAGCTCGATATAGATGGGACAAACATTCTGTCAGTAATCACTCCCGCCCCTCAGACCATCCATTCCCTGACGTTGAGAGACCTTTCGCCTGCCACGGATTACCGTGTCAGGATCCTCTATAATATAGACGGAATCAATGTTTCCGAGCATTCATTTTCGGCGCTCGGTAATACTATTGTCTCGAAACGCTACCTGGTGACCACGTCCAACGTCGATACCAGCCCCCCGGAGATTTCAAATGTCAGCACCAGTTTTATAACGGATTCGTCTATTACCGTTACCTGGAAGACGGATGAACCGACTACCGGGGTAGTTAACTACGGAGAAGACACCAATTACGGCGATTCGCAGACTCAGATAGAGCCATTGTCTATCTGGCATACAGTCAAATTGGACGGGTTGAAGTCTGACACTCTGTACTATCTGCAATTGGCCTCAAAGGACGCCAGCGGCAAGCTAACCAACCTGGCGATCGAACCAATACAAACACAGAGCACGGTAGAGGTTGCCTCGACAGTGGGCAAGCGCGCACCTGATTTCTCCCTCTATTCACTCGACGGTACCAGATATACCTTGGGCCAGTTCCTGGGACACCCTGTCCTGCTCAATTTCTGGCTGGAAGGATGCCCTGCCTGCGAGGGCGAAATGCCATTGCTTCAGGCGGCCTATGATAAATACAGCCGTGATCAGCTGGTCATACTGACCGTTAACGTGCACGGAGACCCCGATAAGGTCGCTTTCTTCATCGCTCAGGGAAAGTATACATTCCCGGTACTGATGGACTCTGAAGGCAATGTGGATGATATTTACAAGGCCCCTTATTTCCCAACTTCGTACTTCATCGATTCTAAAGGCATTATCCAGCAGATAGTCAGTGAACGCTTCCAGACTATCGGCGAGATAGATGACGCTCTGAAAAAGTTACAGTAATTTACCGGCCCGGGGCGACTCTTTCGTTTGCAAGTTGAGGAAATGGCAAATAAAAGCCGATTCATCATCTGGATCTTCGCCCTGCTCTTTCTGCTTGCCTTCGGGACCCTCGGCTACATGGTCATCGAAAAATGGAATGCTTTCGATGCCTTCTACATGACCGTCATCACCATAGCTACGGTCGGTTTCAGTGAAGTACATCCTCTGTCGGTTTCCGGCCGCATTTTCACGGCCGTTCTCATCCTTGGTGGAGTGGGCACGGCATTTTATATTCTAACGTCCCTGGTCCGCGTAACCATGGAAGGTGAATTCGGGACGTTCGGGAGGCGCCGCATGGAATCCAGAATTAGAAAGCTCGACCAGCACTTTATCGTCTGCGGCTACGGCCGTGTGGGAGAGGCTATAGCCACTACTCTCAAATTGCAAAAGGCTGATTTTGTGGTCATCGACCATAGTTTGAATAGCTATACCAGGGCCGTGCAACAGGACTGCCTGACCATTATGGACGATGCCACCAGCCACGATGTTCTAAAGCGGGCCGGCATCCAAAGAGCAAAAAGCCTTATAACAGCCTTCGGTGACGATGCCTATAACACCTATGCCGTGTTGACCGCACGCGAGATGAATCCACGCCTGATAATTATCGGCAGGGCCAGCAACGACGAAGCGGCTAAAAGGCTTAAACAGGCCGGGGCAACTCATATCATCCTGCCTGAAGTCATAGGCGGTCTCCAGATGGCCCGCCTGGCCCTGCGCCCCACTACCGTTCAATTCATCGAAACCGTGTTACTCGGCAAAGAAGGTGAATACCTGGTCGAGGAGATTTACGTCGGTGAAAATTCCAGCCTTACCGGTAAAAACATCAAGTCCGTGGAAGACCGGTTCCCCGGCATCCGGATCCTGGCAGTCAGGGGAAAAGGCGGCGACCTGCACATCAACCCGAGCGTCTCAACCATTATAGAAACCGGTGGAAGCCTGACCGCCTTCGGCACTATGGAACAACTGCAGGCTGTGGAGGGCTGTTGCTCCGTTAACCGCGACCATTTGGGCAGCGTGACGCCGGACCTGTAAGTCGCTAATGCATTCGCCGATCGGGGACAGAAAATGAGCTGAGTGGCTGCCTCATTATGACCACCCGTGGAAACCTGCAGGACTATACTGTAAGATTTAGCAAAACAGTTTTACCAAATCTGTAAAAAGGATGCGTTAATGAACCAGCGTACTAAAAAGATTCTATTATTTATCGGCCTGACCTTTCTGCTGGACTGGTTGCTGGTATTCCTTTATATAATCATGGGAGGCAAAGACGAGGGCCTGGCTTTATTGGCCGCCGTCTACATGTTCATGCCCATGATTATAGCTTTCATCGTTCAGAAGGGGATCTATAAAGAGCCCCTCATTCAACCCCTGGCCATCTCCTTTAAAATAAACCCCTGGTTCTTCGTAGCATGGTTCCTGCCTGTTATCCTTGCTTTTGCCGCTATGGGAGTCAGCCTGCTTTTACCGGGGGTCAGCTTCACTCCTGATATGTCGGGCTTTCTCAATACCCTGGCCGGCACGCTTACTCCGGATCAGCTTGACCAGCTCAAACAGCAGTTGGCAGCGTTCGCAGTCCATCCCATATGGCTGGGCGTACTCATAGCCCTGATTGTAGGCACCACGGCAAATGCTGTACTGGGTTTCGGCCAGGAGGCGGGGTGGAGAGGCTTTCTCTTGAAGCAGCTTGGATTCATGGGTTTCTGGAAATCTGCGGCGTTAATAGGGTTTATCTGGGGCGCATGGAGTGCTCCGCTGGTTCTGCTCGGCCTTAATTACCCCGATCATCCCCAGGCCGGCATACTGATGATGATCGCCTGGGTTATCCTGATCTCACCTCTGTTCAGCTATATCCGGCTTAAAGCGCACTCCGTTATTGCCAGCTCTGTATTCAATGGGACCATCAACGCCGTTCCCCTGCTGGCGGTGCTGCTAATCACGGGAGGCAATGACCTCACCATCGGCATAACCGGCCTGGCCGGCCTGATTGTTTTTGCCGTGGCCGACATTTGCCTTTTCATCTTCGACCGCTATTTGACCAAAGAGCCTGTAGACCAGTTAATTAAAAATATATAGTTGAAATGCAACGGGTCGAAACTTATGGTTGAAAACCTGGCAGACCTGATTTCGGGTAAGCTCCCGGGGCCTGTTTTAAGGCTTATCGAAGCTGCAGGCAGGGCGGCCGCCATCTCCGGCGCAGGCCTTTACCTGGTCGGGGGGATCGTTCGTGACCTCCTGCTAGAACGAACCAGCAATGATATCGATATTATGGTTGAGGGTGACGCGCTGGGTCTGGCTGAAGACCTGGCCGGGAAGCTCAACGCCAAGCCTGTGCTGCATAAAAGGTTCGGTACCGCAACCTTCAAGATGGGTGATTACCGGATTGACCTGGCGACCTGCCGCAGTGAATCATACGATCATCCGGGAGCATTACCGCTGGTTAAGCACGGCCGCATCAAACAGGACCTTTTGCGCCGTGATTTTACCATTAATGCGCTGGCCGTCAGCCTCAAACCGGGCCGGTTAGGCAGTTTGATCGACTATTGCGGCGGACGCCGTGACCTTCAAGAAAAACTTGTCCGCATCTTGCATGATAAAAGCTTCCAGGATGACGCCACGCGCATGATGAGGGCGGTGCGCTATGAGCACCGCCTGGCTTTCAAGATTGAACCGGCCACACTGAGAGCTCTTCGCCGGGATATCGGTATGCTGGATACCATTAGCGGAGACCGTTTACGCCATGAGGTGGTCTTATGGTTGGGCGAGCCCCAACCTGAAAAAATCCTCAAGCGTGCCGGTCAACTGGGCATATTGTCGGGAATCCATCCGGCCCTGATATGGGACCCGCAGTGGAGCAGAACGTTCCCGGCGGCACGGAAATTGCACAGGGGTACCCAGCTAACAAAACTTTATTTCGCCCTGCTCACTTATTCGCTGGATAAAAGGCAGTGCGACGCCTTGCTGAAACGACTGGGCATAGCCGGGGGCGAACTGGCCAAAACCATCCTCTACACTCTGAAATTAAGGCAAAGGCTGGAGCTGCTGGACGAACCTATCCTTCAATCATCTGCAATATGCGTAAAATTGAGCCCCTACGACAGGCTTGCCATCCTCGCCAACGCTCTGAGCTGCCATTCAGCCAACATCCGCAGGAATCTCAAACTGTATCTCGATAAGCTGGTCTCGATAAAACCCACTTTAACGGGCAAAGACCTGATGGAAATGGGAGTACCTGAAGGACGCAGGGTAGGGCTTATACTTGAGCGGCTTTTAACTGCCAGGCAGGACGGCGAGGTAAGGACAAGGGCCGACGAAGTGAAACTGGTAAATCAGTGGATTAATGATTTATGAACCAGGGATGTATCAAGAAGGGTAATTGGTGCCCCAGGTAAGCTATAAGAAAGGCACGCGGCAACTTGCCCGCCCAGGTAGCTAACAAGCATTTCCACCAGCGTATCTTCAAGGCCCCGGCTGCTATACCCACCAGGTCGTAGGGTACTATAGGCACCAGCGCAATCCCGAAAACCGCCCATGCCCCGTAGCGGTTCATCCAGGAAGTCGCCTTCTGATAGGCGGGAAGGTGTTCATCCACCAGGATCCTCTCGCCCACATAGCCCATCCAGTAAGCCGTCATCTCGCCTATCGCATCCCCTGTTCCCGCGGCCAGCGCCACGAAAAAAGGGTCCCAGATCGCCGCAGCAGCCAGCACGAAGATAGGTCCCGGGGCGGGAATGAGGATAGTAGCGCTGCTCAGCATGCTGGCAATAAACACGATGACGTAAGCCAGCCAGGCATAGCTGCGCAAAGAGATATTCAGCGTGTCCTGGAAGTGGTACAAAAGCAGGGCGATGCCAATGGACAGCGCAAGCATGCCCAGCACAAGCAGAACTTCCTCGAACCACTTGAGTTTTTTCCCGGCAATTTTTTTCTGTCCCGTATCAGCCTGCATTTGCCCTCAAGCTGGTCACCACGTACGACTTTAAATTATTCTCCCCGAGTTCTTGTTGAAGTGCCTCGGCCTTTAACCGGCTTTCTGCAACGGCGAAGAGCGCCGGCCCCGAGCCTGCCAGATGGATTTCCCCGCCGGCTGCCCGACTGAACCGGACCCAGAAATCTTCCATCTCCGCATAGGCGCGGAAGGCAATCTTGTCGAAGGCGTTATATAGCAAATGCGGGCCGACCTTATGCTCGTTGCGTATCTTCTCACCGGCGATATCTGCAAAGCGTCCCTCCGTGAAGGCCCCGGCGCCCAGCATCCCGTACAGCCGTCCCGTCTTGCCGGGCTGAACCACTATCTCAGGCCTGACCACTAAAAAATATGCTTTATCGATATCGGGCAACGGGAAAATCTTCTCTCCCCTGCCTTCTACCAGGCATGTCCCACCGGAGATGAAAAAAGGCACGTCAGACCCGATGTCTATTGCGATCCCGGCAAGCTCACCGGGCGCCAGGCCCAGCGACCACAACTTGTTTAGCCCTATCAATGCGGCCGCTGCATCGCTGCTGCCACCTCCCAGTCCGCTATCCAGCGGAATATTCTTATCAAGACGAATGTTAGCACCCCCGGTATATCCCGTTTTCTTCTTCAGTGCCTCCGCAGCCTTGAGCACCAGGTTACACGGTGACTCAAGCGCCTCCAGATTGCAGCTCATTTTGATCCTATCGTCTTTCTCGAAGCCCAGGTCGTCGAACAGGCTGACAGCCTGCATGATGCTTTTGATCTCGTGATAGCCATCTTCGTGTTTGCCGAGCACCTCGAGCACCAGGTTGATCTTGGCCGGCGCTCTGACCGTCAGCATGGAATCCCACCGGCTACGCAATACAGGCGCCGCCACTCGGCCAGGTCCAGCGTGCCCGGACGCCGTTGAGGTTCGATCCCGGCGCGTTTAAGGATCTCCTCCACTTCGGCAGACTCCTTTTTCAACCCGATGGCCAGCGAATTGTGCAACTGCTTGCGAGGTGCAGCAAACCCGCTATGCACAAAGTCTAAAAACTCATCGACATCATCCACCCGGATGGCAGGTTCCAGCAGCATATTGAATTTGACCACCGCTGAATCGACTTTGGGCGGAGGATA
The DNA here is from genome assembly GCA_963848815.1 of uncultured Chloroflexia bacterium. Taxonomy (GTDB): domain Bacteria; phylum Chloroflexota; class Dehalococcoidia; order GIF9; family UBA5629; genus UBA1162. Next base: position 57,011 of record CAWKFY010000029.1, on the reverse strand, counting down.
AAATCCGGAGGCCGGCACGCGGCAGACGATCTCCGGCCGGCTGAATATCTGCATGCTCACCGATAGAAAATTCATCTTGCCCGGCTTTGCAGTAACGTCCCGTGCCACCTCTTCCTGCATCATAATCACCATCAAAGCCGGCCTTAATTCGGTATGCATAAAGAAATGCAAAATGGGCGAGGTTATGTAGTAGGGGATATTAGCTACCACTTTATAGAGACCGCCGCCTAATATATCCTTTAAATTCACATGAAGGATGTCAGCGTGGATGATTTCCAGGTTAGCGTGGCCGGCAGTCTTTTGCTGCAGTCGCGTAGCCAGGCCTTCATCCAGTTCGACCGCTATCACCCTTCCCGTCTTTTGGACCAGTTGCTCGGTTAGCATACCCAACCCGGGCCCGACCTCCAGAACGGTATCGCCAGCAGCCAGATCCGCCGCATCTATAATGATATCCCTGATATTTTCATCGACGAGGAAATTTTGACCCAGCCTTTTCCTGGCTTTTGCGCCTGTGCCCCAAAGCTGGTTATGGATATTGCCCGGTTTTTCCTTTCTTCTTATGCAGCACTAATATAATAGAACGTAAAATAATCGAGTGGGCCGTGCACCGGCTGTCGATAGTGCTTTTCAGCTTACACTTGCCAGCCAGCTCCAGCCAGGCATCCCTGCGTCACCCGGAGCTTACCATTTACCGCTGCTTCCTTCCGGACCTGACGGGATTCATAGCCCTCCGCCGCGCAAGACCCAACCTTCAACGCCACTTAACCACTGCAGTATTGAAAAACAAAACCTCGAGCCGGGATTCAACCCCGCTAAAGCGGATCTCGGGTACAGGGCACCGCTAGTTCCCCGTTTAGCACGACCCAATTCAAATACTACTACGCGGATTGCGACTTTACAAGGTCAGATTCCCCACCCCAATCTGCTCACGAGGAAGTCCGGCAACCCTGCAGCTTCCATCTTGTCCTGGGTCAATCCGATCTCGTACGGTACCCTGTGGTGATATATGATCATATCTTCCGAATCATAGATAATGTAGGCCGCCCGCGGGTCGCGGTCGCGCGGCTGTCCAACTCCACCCGGATTGATGATCAACCTCTTGCCGGCAGGCTTTAATATATCGCCGTCGCTCAGATAGCTCTCCTTGACCTGCGCACCCTCCTGCTCGAATAGAAATGGCACGTGGGTATGCCCGACCAGGCAATAGGGCGTATCGAAATAGTCGAAATTATCGGCGGCGGTGAAAGCGTGCGCTATATATTCCCAGACCGGCATGCGGGGACTGCCATGGACCAGCGTAAAGCCATCTTCCACCAATTTTTCGGGCAGCATAAGCAGATATTCCCGCTCATCCTCGCTCAATTGCTCCGACGTCCACCGGTTGGCGCGGGCGGCTTCGGAATTGAAATCGCCTATATCAATTTTACCAACGGCCGCCTGGTCATGATTTCCGCTGACGCACAGCGGATCCAGCTTCCTCAATAGAGAGATGCAGGCTGACGGGTCCGGACCATATCCTACTACATCGCCCAAACACCAGACACGCTCGAAGCCTCCGTAGTTCTTCGTATCATCCAGCACCGCCTGAAATGCTTCGAGGTTGCTGTGTATATCCGCAATAACCAGGTACTTCACGGAAGGTGGATTATATCACAAAAGCAGCCGCCCGCCATTGGTCTTATACGCTTTGACTGGCAATGCAGGCAATGTTACCATTAGCCTTTACAGGAGGGGATGATGTATTATTTCGCTTACGCTTCCAACCTGAACCGCAAGCAAATGAAGGAGCACTGTCCCGACGCTGTGGCCAAGGTTGTGGCCACACTCCCGAACTTCAAGCTTATCTTCACCGGGTTTTCCCGCGGCCGCAAGGGCGCCGAGGCCACCATCAGGGGGTCCAAAGGCGACAAGGTTATCGGGGCAATATATGAAATTACCGAGGCCGGACTGCGCAAGCTAGATAAATGGGAAGAATATCCGGTTAATTATAAGCACCTGAACGTCAGGGTTTTCACCGATAGCGGCGATGCTTACGACGTGATTACCTATATAAAGGCCTCACAGGAAGAAGAGGGTAAGCCTTCACCAGCTTATCTATCCACCATCCAGCAGGGCTACCGGGACTGGGGCATCATTTAATCCGCCCTAATCACTCTCGGTTATATCTATCTCGTTTATTACGTCACCCGTGAACGTCGGGTTTTGATTGGGATCACGCGGGGTCAGCTTGTTGACCACATCCATACCCTGGATGACCTGCCCGAAAACCGAATATTTTCCATCCAGTGACGGCTGGGGCTGGTAGCATATAAAGAACTGGCTTCCATTGCTATTGGGCAGGCTCGAATGTGCCATGGAAAGGGTCCCCGTAATGTGCTTCCGTGCGCTTATCTCGTTCTGGAATGTGTAACCGGGCCCGCCTGAGCCGGTGCCGGTGGGGTCTCCACCCTGCGCCATAAATCCCGGGATAACGCGGTGGAAAGTGCACCCGTTGTAATATCCCTTGCGCGCCAGGGATACAAAGCTGTTCACAGTCACAGGCGCATCCTTGGGATACAGCTCACAAACTATATCGCCTTTTACGGTTTTTATGGTGGCCGTGTACTTCTTGTTCACATCTATGACCATCGGGATGGGTGAGTTGTAGCTTTTAGCTGATTCCATTTTTATTACTCCTGTTAGATATAAAGTCAGGGTTATTCCCACCAGGCAGACCAGTGCAACCAGAGGTATTATAATTTTCTTATTCTTGTACCATTCATTGCGGATTTGTTTTTGCTTTCTATTTTGGCGGCTTGATTTTTTGTTTTTGGATTTAGTCATTTCAAGGTACCCGTACTGGTTATTTCGCTGGTTTATTTATCATAAATAGGGTGCTGTCTGATCGCAGCACCCTTTAATTAATTAACCCGGTTGAATGAAAATTGTTGCTTAAAAACTGCCGAAAACCGAATTATAGCCTAAAAGCATCCTAACGAGCATGTATAGAAGGAATATCAACCCACCCAAAAACAGGATAAGGCATAATGTTCTCCAGAAAAGTCCCCATGCCAGTGCCCAGGTAGGTTTTATGTCTACCTGCCTTTCCGCCTGCACTGGAGGCGGAAGGACCGGTGTCATCATGGGCTGGGATACGACGCCACCCAGTCCCGGCACAGGAGAGGCAATGCCCGTTACGACGGGCACATGCGGGCGGTTGGCCGTACCCAGATTTGCTCCGCAAGATACGCAGAATTGTTGGTTAGCAGCGTTTTGAGAACCACAATTGGGGCATGTCACCATCTGCTGCATAAATCACCGCCTGAATATTTTCTTTCTTGCATTATATACATGGTTTTACACTATAGCAAGAGAGCTCAATCCTTTTCACGCCCTGAAATATACGTGTGGTATAATCACGCCATGCTTGTATCTGAACTGGGGGAATTCGGCCTGATCGATAAACTCTCCGATCTTATCGTCAGGAAAAGCCTTAAAAAGTCCGGCGATAAGTGCCTTCTTATAGGCATCGGCGACGATGCCGCAGCCTGGAAATCCGCCGCCGGTACGGAGCTAATCACAACCGATATACTTATGGAGGATATCCATTTCAGTTTCTCCTATACGGGATGGCGGGACCTGGGCTGGAAAGCCATTGTCATAAATATCAGCGATATATACGCTATGGGCGGCCGGCCTCGCTTCGCACTGGTCTCCCTCGCAATGCCCGGTTCGTACCAGGTCAGCGATGTCATGGCCCTATACGAAAGCATGATCGAGGCATGTAATAAATACGGGGCCTCACTGGTTGGAGGGAATATCTCATCATCGGAAAAGGTGGTAATCAACGTGACCCTGACCGGCACAGCCGGCAAGAACCTCATGACCCGTTCCGCCGCCAGGCCGGGTGACCTGATCGGCATATTCGGATATCCCGGCCTCTCCGCAGCCGGCTTGAAAGCTCTCACCGGCAGCAAGAAAATAAATGAGTCTGATCAGAATATACTGCGCAAAGCGCACCTGCATCCCACCCCCGGACTAGATTCCGGCCCCAAACTAGCGTCCTGCGGTGTCGCGGCTGCCATTGATACCAGCGACAGCCTGCTTTCGGACCTGGAACATATATGCGAGGCCAGTTGCACGGGCGCTGTAATTTACGAGCAAAACCTGCCTGTCCACCGCCTTATAGAACGTTACTTCAAGCGGGAACGTCTGGAACTTATGCTGACCGGAGGCGAGGACTATCAACTGCTTTTCACGGCAACACCTGAAATTATGAATGCCGCCGTCTCCTCGCTGAAACCTGCGCCTGTCGTTATAGGAGAGATAATCGCAGGCAAGGCAGGTAAAATAACCGTCCTGGACGCCAGGGGTAAAGCAGCAGCCTTCAACCAGAAAGGATGGGACCACTATAAGAGGCCATCCAGCCATGGATAATTTTACCGTTCTTACTTTCAGCCCGGAGCAAACACGCAGGCTGGGCGTCATTATCGGCAAACTGGCCGAAGGTAAAGATATCTACTTGCTGAGCGGCAACCTGGGCACAGGCAAGACCTGCCTGATACAGGGCATCGCCTTTGGATTGGGCGTCAAAGAATATGCTTGCAGCCCTTCTTTCATGATCGCCCGTGAATACCACGGCCGGCTTACGCTATATCATCTGGACCTTTACAGGCTGGACGGCATCGAGGAAATAGTCGACCTGGGTTTAGATGAGTATTTCAGGGATGATGCCGTTTGTGCTATCGAATGGGCAGAGAAGGGCAGCGGCGCCCTGCCGGGCGACAGCCTCGTCATAGAGCTTGAACATGTGGGAGAGGACAGCCGCAGGATTAGTTTTATTCCTCACGGGCCGCGCTATGCCGCCTTGATGGATCAGTTGAAGCAGCAAATTAAGCAGGATAAAGAGGAGAAATGGAACTTTCAATAGATACGTCAACGAATTGGGGCGGGCTCGCTTTATCGGAAGAAGGGCAGCTCATCACCGAGCTCATCTGGAAGCCGGGACAGAACCACACCTCCGAGATGTTCCCCAACATCGATTGGCTGTTATCTACCGCCAAAGCCGAAATTCACAGCATAAAGGCTGTCTTCGTGGCTAAAGGGCCGGGAAGTTTTAACGGCTTGCGGGCCGGCCTCAGTGCCGCCAAGGGGCTGGCTTTTTCTCTGTCTATACCGCTCGTCGGCGTGAGCACGCTGGAGATCGAAGCTTATCCCTTTGCCTTCATAGGGCTGGCCATCTGCCCGCTGCAGGATGCCGGAAGAGGAGAGATCGCCTCCGCCCTTTATAGCGCGGATGGTGAATGGAAATGCCTGAAGGATGCGTACCTTACGACAGTGGATAAATTATGCCAGGATACGAAGGTGAAAACTGTCTTCTGCGGCGAAGTCCCGCCCGCGACGGCCGACATCATAAAATCCTCCCTGGGACCTCTGGCCGTCATGCCGGGACGGCAGGAACGTTTGCGCCATCCGGGTTTCCTGGCCGCTCTGGGCTGGCAGAAATTGTCTTCCGGGCATCGGGATAACATGGCAACTTTGCAGCCGATTTACCTGCGCCAGCCGCCCATAACCAAAAGCAAAAAGAAATACTGAAACTATATCGTCTTACCCGCCAAAGCCTGCAGAAGCCATGTTATGAATGGGCCGAAATTGGCCGAAAGCCAGCTTAAAACCTGCGATGAGGCCAGAACGCTATTAAGCCAGTTGAGTACCGGATAGAGGTTCAGCAGCTTTACCGTTAACGCCAAGCCCAGGGCACAATCGATCAGGGCGAATATTCCTCCCAGCAGGCTCCATACGAAGCCGCTATCCCAGACCTTATCGATAAAATGGCGCGGTATCCACAAAATCAAGTACGCCACAACGAGGATTATCGCCATCGCCAGCAGGAAGGCCAGAAAATTACGCCAGTTAAGATCGCCGATAAAGGAAAGCCATCCGACGACATAGTGGGTGAATAGCCCCGCCAACAGCAGTGCTATAACGAATGCAACGAGCCCGAAAAATTCCCTGACGGCGCCATGCCGTACTCCCCTTATAAGGCTGAAAACCAGTATTAGTGACACCAATATATCAGTGAGAACGCCGAAAAAAGAAGTTATATTCATGCCGTTGCAATCCTCAAATTTCCCGCTATTCTATCCCATTGATTTGCTTGGGACAATTCCATTCACCAAAGTGCCGATAACAGCTTGCCGGTAGCAAAATAAGCTCTTTGCGGATAAAATTAGTACCCGCAAAGTAATAAACTTTAAACGGAGTCGAAATGGAAAGAACTCTTATACTGGTAAAACCCGACGGTGTTCAGCGATGCCTGTCCGGGGAGATCATTTCACGCCTCGAGCGGAGAGGCCTCAAAATCGTGGCCCTGAAAATGCTGCAGATGGACAGGGCTCTGGCTGAAAAGCACTACGCCGTACATAAGGAGAAGCCCTTCTTTAACGACCTTGTGAAGTTCATCACGTCCGGCCCCATCATCGCGGCAGTACTCGAAGGCGAGAAAGCCGTAGAAGCGACGCGGCAGACCATGGGCGCTACCGACCCTAAAAAGGCCGCCCCCGGAACGATCAGGGCCGACCTTGGAATCAATATGGAACACAATCTGGTTCACGGTTCGGACTCGCCGGAGAACGCCGAAAAGGAAATAAGCATATTCTTCAGACCGGAGGAAATCCTCAAATACGACAGGGATGTAGATAAGTGGCTTACTGGATCCTGAGCAGCCTGGGCGCCTTCTCGTAAACGCTTTCCAGGCAATAAAAGTCCCGAACTTCTCTGGAAAAGATATGGATGACCACGCCCAGGTAGTCCAGCAGTATCCAGCCGGAGTCCGAGTCGCCTTCGCTACGGTAGGGCGCCGCAGAGGATTTTTTTAGACCTTCGATAATGTCCTGGTGGATGGCATCCACCTGGCGGTCTGTCTCGCCGCTGCAAATAACGATATAGTCCGTATAAGAACAGGTTTGCCGGACATCAAGTAACACTATATCTTCGGCCTGCTTATCCGAGGCCAATTCAACTGCCCGGCGGGCGATTTCTATCGACTCCAGGTCTTTCTCCTTTGCTACATATCCCCCATTAATGCTTCCAAAACCATTATAACATAATAATCCCAGCGTAAATACAATCGCCAAAGAAGATTATAGGCCTGTAATTTGTAAGCCGTTTCAGCTCTGGCAGCAACTGATAACCGCATGCGCTTGGGTTTTAGAGACTGTCATTTTGACATTCTTACGTTTTGTGTCATAATTTATTCATAAATGATCAAAAAGATTTGAGGTCGATATTATGAAGTATCGGCTGGGCATATTATGGTTTATCAATAGAATGAAATCATTCCCGGAGGATTCAAATGGCACAGCAAATTAAAGCTGATAAAGATTATACGCTGTTAACATCACTGCTTCAGGTCGCAGATATTTTTGTTAAGGTCAGGGAAAGGGAACTTCTGCCACAGAACCTTTCAGCAACCTCGGCGGCCATACTGTTCCTGGTCGATGCCATGGGCAAAGATGTTACACCGGCCAAAATATCAAGGATGCTTCTCAGCGAACCCCACTCCATATCCGGCATACTCATGAGGATGGAAAAACAGGGCCTGATCAAAAGGGCCAAGAATATGGAGAGAAAGAACCTCATCAGGGTTACCCTTACCACCAAAGGCGAGAATGCCCTCAAACAGGCCATGAAAAAGGAGGGCGTCAAGCATGTCCTGTCCAAGCTCACGGAGGAACAGCGCAGGCAGCTCAAGCAATCCCTCACCGCTCTCAAAGAAGCGGGCATGAAAGAGCTGCACCTTAGCCCCAAGGCGCTTCCCTGGCCGTAATCGAACACTGAAGCTATACAGGCGTCCTGCAACGATCGTGCAGGACGCCTTCCCATTGCGCGCTTTAAGTCCCATTAAAAGATTTTACCTATGCGATACTCCTTTATCATCTCCTCTGTATTTGCTATAATTATCACGCAGTTTAATCGAGAATAAATTATGAAAGCACGTTGGTGGCAAGGTAGCCTTCTCTACCTATTAATACTTGTTGCGCTGTTGGCGCTGGCCTTCAGCTTCTTCCCTGTCAATAAAGGCCCTAAAGAAGTTGATTTCTACACGTTCATTGATAATGCCAAGTCCAGCCAGATAGATACCATCCAGCAGGACGGCAACACCCTATATCGGCCTCAAGGAAGGCAATACCAATCCCATCCTTAAGGCCTCCTTTGTCGGCAGCACCAAGGAACTCATGGACAGCCTTAAGGACGCCGGCGTCAAGACTGGGAGATGACGGCAGCATCAAATTCGAGGTCAAAACGGGCGGCATTGACTGGGGCAGCATCATGCTCACTTTCTTGCCGCTTCTTCTATTCGGCGCCCTCCTGTTCTTCGTGTTCCGCTCGGCCCGCGGCGCCAATACGCAGGCCTTCAATTTCGGCAAAAGCCGCGCACGGCTGGCATCCGGAGATAAGCCGACGGTAACGTTTGCCGATGTGGCCGGCATAGACGAATCCAAGGGCGAACTGCAGGAAGTTGTAGAGTTCCTCAAGTCCCCTCAGAAATTCCTGGTGCTGGGCGCACGGATACCGCGCGGCTTGCTGCTGGTAGGACCTCCGGGCTGCGGCAAAACACTCATAGCCAAGGCTACGGCCGGTGAAGCCGGCGTGCCCTTTTTCTCCATCAGCGGCAGCGAATTCGTCGAAATGTTCGTCGGCGTCGGCGCTTCACGCGTGCGGGACCTCTTCGACCAGGCCAAACGCAATGCCCCCTGCATCGTCTTCGTCGATGAAATCGATGCCGTGGGCCGCCATCGCGGCGCAGGGCTGGGCGGCGGGCACGATGAGCGCGAGCAGACCTTGAACCAGATACTGGTGGAGATGGATGGCTTCGACAGCAATACCAATGTCATCGTTCTGGCCGCCACCAACAGGCCGGATATCCTCGATCCCGGCTCTGCTCAGGCCGGGCAGGTTCGACCGCCATGTTGTTATCGACCAGCCGGATATTAACGGCCGCAAGGCCATACTCACCGTGCATGCCAAAGGCAAACCGCTGGCCAAAGAAGCCGACCTGGAAGTCATCGCCCGCCAGACTCCTGGCTTCAGCGGCGCCGACCTGGCCAACTTGATAAACGAAGCCGCTATACTTGCCGCACGGCGCAATCGCAAGGACATCAGCCAGAAAGAGCTTGAAGATTCGATCGACCGAGTAATTGCCGGGCCTGAGAAGAAGGGCAGGGTCATCACCAAGAAAGAGAGGGAGTTGATCGCCTATCACGAGACCGGGCACGCCCTGGCCGCTAAAATGCTGCCCAATGCCGACCCGGTCCATAAGATTTCAATCGTAGCCAGGGGTATGATGGGAGGATGGACGCGCTTCCTGCCCACAGAGGAACGCCACCTGGAGACATATGAACGCTTTAAGGACATCATGGTTGTCAGCCTGGCCGGCCGTGCAGCGGAGCAGGTTGCTTTCAACGAACTCACCACCGGCGCTCAAAACGACCTGGAAAAGGTCACCCAAATTGCACGCCGTATGATCACCGAGTTCGGAATGAGCCAGAAACTGGGACCCCGGACCTTCGGCAAAAGGGAAGAGCTGGTTTTCCTGGGAAAGGAAATCCATGAACAGCAGAATTACAGCGACAAGATAGCCGAGGAAATCGACGCCGAGGTGGAACAACTGGTCAAAGACGCCTACGCCAAGGCGGTAGAAATCATGATACAGAATAAAGACCGTCTTAAGTTTATCGCCGACTTCCTGATCGAGAAAGAGACCATCGATGACACCACTTTCGAGGATCTTTTAAACAAGCCTATCCCGGCTCCCAATCTAGAGACCGCCCCCGCCTCCTGACAACCACCCTATTTGTTACGTTCGATTACGAAGGCCACCAGCGCTTTCAACGATTTCCTGGCATCGCAGTCCGGCAGTTTTTTCAGTGACCCGCTGGCTTTCTCATAGAATTCACCGGCAATTTTTTTACATTCCTCGATGGCGCCCGAATCCCGGATTTTACTCACCGCTTCAGGTATCAGGCTTTTATCTCGTTCAACTATGACCTTATAGATCACGCTGTCGCCGGGATGGTGCTGCAGATAGATGACCGTGGGCAGGGTCATGGCGCCTTCATTCAGGTCCGACCCGACCGGCTTTCCCAGTGCGGATTGGTCTCCCACAAAATCCAGTATGTCATCAATGATCTGAAAAGCCAGTCCGAAATTCTGTGCATACGTCTTTTAATGCCACCACCTGGTCCTCAGGGCAGCCGCTCAATACCGAGCCGCACTCGGCTGCCATAACGAAAAGGCAAGCCGTCTTATCGCTGATCCATTTATAGTAATTGTCCATGGCCGTTGCCGGATCGAATTGAGTGCTGGCCTCGCGCAACTCCCCGCCGGATATGATCATGATGGTCTCGGTGAAACGCCTGATAACACGGATATTTTCGGTGGTTGTGGCCAGGGTGCCCGCCCTGGAAAAAAGGTAATCCCCGAGCAGCAGGGCGCTGTTCGATCCCCACGTGCGGTAAACCGCCGGCTTGCCATGTCTTGTAGCCGAGTTATCGATAATATCATCATGCACAAGTGTTCCTATATGCAGCATCTCCACAGCGCAGGCCATGGTAACCAGCAATTCCGGGTCATAGTTATAGAATTTGCCGCTGAGCAGCGTGATGGCAGGCCTGATCCGTTTGCCGACGTTCAGCAGCGCGTACTCCAGCATTTGCGATAACAGGGGGATATCGTTGCGGGCTATATCGCCAAGCTTGGCTTCAACCAGCTTCAGGTCATCTTTTACCGGGGCGTAAATCTCATCCAGGCTCATGCCGGGCCCCCGCTGCCCAGGCGCGCCATCTCCTCTTCCACAATCTTATCTTCCAGCTTGACGAAAAGCGCCTGCGGTTGAGGTAATTTCCGGCCTGCAGCCGGCAACTGCAGTCGCCATCCTGCATCACGTATATCACCTTCAAAGCCAAGGTAGTTGTGCAGCTTCTGCGAGGTGAAGGGCAAGAATGGATAAAGCATGGTTTTTAAGGCCGATATAGCGCCGATAGCAGTATAAACTGACCTTGCCGCCATTAACTTATCCTGCTTGAGCATTTTCCATGGAGCGGTATCATCCAGATAGCGGTTGACATCCTGCGCCAATGCCATGGCCGCCTTTAGCGCTTCCTTGAAATGGCAGTTATAAAGCTGTTTGTCCACTTCCTCCAGTTTGTCTGCCGCTTTTTGAAGCAGCCCTTTGCTCGCTTCATCCAGCTCTCCGGGCTCTGGCACCGCTGCCCCGAAATTGCGGTTGGTGAAAGTCAGAACGCGGTTCACCAGGTTACCGTAGGTGGCCACCAGCTCGTCATTGTTTTTCCTCAGGAACTCATGCCAGGAAAAATCGGCATCGCCTGTCTCAGGCATATTGATGGAGAGATAATAGCGCAACGGATCGGGGTCGTAGCGCTCCAGATAGTCGGGCAGCCATACCGCCCAGTTCCGGCTGGTTGAAAGCTTCTTCCCTTCGATAGTCAGGAACTCGTTGGCAGGCACATCATACGGCAAATTCAGGCCGCCATAGCCCATCAGCATGGCAGGCCAGATGATGGTGTGAAACGGGATATTGTCCTTGCCGATGAAATAATAGGACTTGCTATCGCCCGTCCAGAATTGCTTCCATACTTCGGCATCGCCTTTTAACGCGGCCCACTCCTTGGAGGCCGAGAGGTAGCCGATAACAGCTTCAAACCATACGTAGATACGCTTTTTTTCGAACCCCGGCTGTGGGACCGATACGCCCCACTCAATGTCACGCGTGATGGCCCTGTCTTTCAGGCCGCCTTCCAGAAAACCCAGTGTGAACTTCTGGACATTCTGCCGCCAGAAGGTCTTGTCTGCCACCCAATGGTGCAGCTCATCCTCGAAGGCGCTCAACTTAAGAAAGAAATGCTCCGACGTTTCGAATACGGGCGGTGTGGCGCAGATCCGGCAGCGCGGATCGATAAGGTCGCTGGGATTCAAAGTCCTGCCGCACTGGTCGCACTGGTCGCCGCGTGCGCCGTTAAAATTGCAGTGCGGGCATGTACCCTCGACATAGCGGTCGGGCAGAAAGCGCTTGTCCTTGGGGCAGTAAGGCTGCAGCATGGAGCCCTTGTAGATGTACCCCTTCTCCAGCAGTCTCAGAAATATATCGTGCGTAACCGCAGCATGGTTCTCTGTATCAGTATGCGTAAAAAGATCGAAAGTGATGCCCAGCTTGTCCCAGCATTCCAGGAATTCTTTATGGTACTTTTGGGCGACCTCGGCAGGGCTGATGCCTTCCTGCTCAGCCCGCAGGGTGATGGGCGTGCCATGTTCATCGCTGCCGGATACCATCAGCACATTGTTGCCTTTCAAACGGTGATAGCGGGCGAAAATATCCGCCGGCAGATAGCAGCCGGCTATGTGGCCCAGATGAAGGGACCCATTGGCATAAGGCCAGGCGACCGATACCAGAATATTCTCAGGCAATTGGAACACCCCCGATACAAATTGTGACTATTTGCCGGTCTTGGAGGGGAAGAAAGTGAATATTTTCTCACCCTTTTCTTTTCTTTCAGTTCCCGCTTTGCGTTTCTCGCAGCATATGTTGCAGAAGCGCAGCTCTTCACTGCGTTCGCTGGACTTATCGAAGCGGACCACTGCGCCGGAATTCTTTTTCCGGAATGGGTCGCCGCCTTTCTTTTTAAAACATGCCGGGCAATAACACTTCTCGCTGTCGCCGTCCAACACCAGTAAATATTCTTCGCCGTTTTCTAATTTATTACCGCATTCCGAACAGTCTATATCATCGATGAAAATCGTCTCTTCTTTGAATTTATCGGATGGCTTTTCGTCTATCGACAGATAGACCTCTCCGTCCTGCATGACACGGTCACAGCCGTTGCATGTGAGCGGTCCAATGGAAATTGCCCCTCTGCGAAATCTTTGCTGCATGATAAGTCTCCCTTATTTATATTTATCCTTATGTAAGGACTTTTTAATCTCGACAGTCCCTTCAATAACCAGTGTAAATTCACCCCTCGGTTTGGCGAAATGGCCGGCCGCTTCGCTCACCGTACTGCGGAAAACTTCCTCGTGCAGCTTGGTCAGCTCCCGGCATACTGCTATCTTCCTGTCGCCCAACACGTCCAGTATAACCTGCAACGTGGCGGCGACCCTGTAGGGCGATTCGAAACATACTATGGCCCGCGATTCCTCCCTAACGGACATCAGGAGGTTTCTTTTCTCGTTTTTCTTCCTGGGTAGAAAGCCCAGGTAGATAAACTGGGAAGCCGCCAGCCCCGATGCTGCTACAGCCGTCGTAACTGCCGAACAGCCGGGTAACACTTCTACCTGGAAACCCTTTTCAATAGCTCCTTTGATCAGCTCATAGCCAGGATCGCTTATGCCGGGCATGCCGGCCTCCGAGACCAGGGCGATATCCTGTTCTTCCAGCATTCCAAGTAATGCAGGCAATTTCATCCCCTTATTGTGCTCGAAATAGCTGGTCAGCCTGGTTTTTATGTTGTACCTGCTTAGAAGTTTGCGTGCGGTGCGCGTGTCTTCTGCAGCTATAAGCTGCACTTCACCCAGCACCCGCAGTGCCCTCAATGTGATATCTTCAAGATTTCCGATAGGTGTGGCTACGACATATAAGACAGGCACAATAACCACATAATTATAGCTTAATTCGTACTCAAGGGCTACTTAGGGGCCTGTTTGCTCGAGCAGACGAACCAGTTATAGCGGCTAATCTCCCTATATCCCAGCTTTCGATAAACCGGCTCGCCGAACTGGCTGGCCTGCAGGATCACCTTGCGCGCTCCCAGGTCAAAGGCGGCGTTGCCAACCTCCTGCACGCAGAATGATGCCAGACCCAGCCCCCTCGCCTTCTTTACCGTTGCCACCCAGTAGATACCGGCTATCCCGTGGGAGAACATAGCCATGGCGGCCGACGCCGGCTGATCTTTATAATACAGCACGGCGAAAAGTGAGTAGGGATTGAGCACCCGGCTGGGCTCGGCAAAATATTTATCGGCAATGGCCAGTGGAAGGCCCAAATCGAGAAACCCTTCGGCTACCACCTGCTTGAAATTATCCATGCCTGCGGCGTCCTCTATCCAGCGCAGCTCAGCGCCGTCAGGCAGGGGATTTTTCCTGACCGGCTGATCGAGCACCATGCCGGGATTTGCCGATATCATGAACCTTTTCTTCTCCTGGCATTGACGGACTGCTTCACTGTCCTCCAGGCTCCTCAAATAAAGCGAGAAAATTGGCTTGCGCTTGCTGTAAAACTCCTTGGCATGAGATATCAGTTCCGCGGCGCCGCCAGCTCCGGCCTCCTGTCGGGAAAAGGCGACGTTGCAGCCTGCAAAATCTATGGCTGCATTAATAAAAACTTCATCACCGCTTTTAACCACCTCTGTACCCGTCATCCAGCTCATACTCTCGCACCAGTATTCCACGCAATTCAGATGCGCCAGCATCTGCAGATCAGCCTCATTCATACCCGATAGTATACGTTGAGAATTAAAAGGGCGTCAATACATTTTTCCGCTGTCTGGCTTGACTTGAGATAGCTAATTTTGATATATTCTGCAACATCATCTTTGAGGTCTGATATGTCTGCACCTAAATTCAAGGAACTCGAAAGAGCTTATGGTTTTGATGAAGTGGCCATTGTGCCCGGCGATGTGACAGTGAATCCCGACCAGACCAATATTGAATTTAAAATACGCGATATTACCTTCCCCATACCCATCGTGGCTGCCGCCATGGACGCGGTCGTAGACCCTGATTTTGCCATCCTCTTCAACAAATTCGGAGGGCTTCCCCTCCTGCATTGCGACGGTGTCCAGGTAAAGTATGAGGACCCAAAGTCGGTGCTGGAAGAAATTATAAATGCTCCCGCCAACCAGGTTACAGCCCTGATGCAAAAGATCTACAGCGAGCCCGTTAAAGAACACCTCATTGCCAAGAGAATCAAGAAAATCAAACAGGCCGGCGCAATTTGCGCCGTCTCATTGATCCCTGCTACAACCAAAAAGTTGGCGCCACTAGCAGAAGAGGCCGGAGCGGACATCATTGCCGTTCAGTCCACAGTCACGACCGCACGCCATATTTCGAAGAGCTATCGCGGCCTCAGCTTCACCGATCTATGCAAACAGCTCCGTGTGCCGGTTATCGTCGGCAACGCAGTCACTTACAGTGCAGCTCTGGAGCTAATGAGGACAGGCATCGACGGCCTGCTCGTTGGCATCGGGCCGGGCGCGGCCTGCACAACCAGGGAGGTGCTGGGTGTCGGAGTACCGCAGGTTACGGCCACCATCGATTGCGCAGCCGCACGCGACGTCTATTTCAAAGATACCGGCAGATATGTCTCTATTATTACAGATGGCGGCATCCGTATAGGCAGCGATATGTGCAAAGCCTTTGTGTCCGGCGCTGATGCCGTAGTATTCGGTTCCATTCTTACACGCGCCGAGGAAGCCCCGGGCAAGGGACATCACTGGGGCATGTCACAGCCATCGGCCACGCTACCCAGGGGCACACGCATCACTACCGGCATCAAGGGTTCGCTGGAGAAAATCCTCTTTGGCCCGACCTCGGTCACGGATGGCAGCGAAAATTTTGTCGGCGCACTGCGCAACGCTATGGGGGTCTGCGGCGCCGTCAACATCAAGGAATTCCAGAGGACCAAGCTGGTAATTGCTCCTGCCATCAAGACTGAAGGCAAGTATTTCCAGGCTTTGCAGCAGACCTGTTAGCAGGGCCTACAGGAAAACAGAGACCCCGAACCAGATCCCGAACCCCACTAAAACCAGCGCACATACTCCAAATACTCCCCTTTGCACGGCTGGCGTCCAGAGATGCCTCGTCCTAAAAACGGTCATGGATACGATCTGGCCCCAAACGATATCGCAGGCCAGGTGCACCACCGTGAAAAGCACAAGGCCATATATTCCGAAGGCCACGGCGCCCGTTATCAGCGCCAGGCCTACGGTGGCCCACCATAAGAAGAAATAGGGATTGCCGCCGGTCATAACGATTCCCGTTACCAGCGAGCTATATGGCAGTGAGACGGACCCGGCTACCGGTTTTCTGAATGTCAGAAGGATCATCAGGCCCATAACAATCAGCAGAAGCCCACCCGCTACTCCGGTCGCCTGTTTTACTACAGGGATAGTTAAATACGTTGCGAACCCGAAATATATCAGCGCTATGATAGGGATTTCGATGATGCCATGTCCCAGACCGATAAATACGCCGGCATTTTTTTCATGGTAGCCTTTGGCAATAATAGCGGCCGTCAGAGGCCCGGGCAGCATCACACCGGAAAGTGAAACACCCGCCGCCGACAAGAGATAAATCCATATGTTCTGTGACATTTTTAGCTTCTTGCACTGCAGGTTGCGATCAGCAGGTCACAGCTTTTGCTCATTCGTCATCATCGCCACCTTCATCCTCTTTGGCGGCAACCGGCATCTCGATCCTGGGGACCAGCGCAATACTTCCCTTATCTTTCTTCTTGGCCACGGCCGGGATTCCGGCAATGTCACTTGTTATTTTGCTCAGCTCGGCCGCAGAAGTATCGGCGGGCAACACCAGGCTCTTTACACCGCTGTCACGTAAAGCCGTCAACTCGACGCAAGTCAAAGAATTTCCAACCCGTGCAATTAGATGCTGGCCCGTGAAATCGGCCACCTTACGGCAACTCACAAGCTGCTCCAGGGTCAAAGGAGCGATTCTCAGCTCGATCATTACAGCATTAACGGCAGGGAAAATATCGTTAACAGCCCGTAAAAGGCCGGCTTCGAGGCCCAAATCGATCGACAATATTTTGCCCGCCGTTTCAAACTCTTTGCCGTCAAAGGCTTTCACAGGCATTCCTAGATCGAATACTATGAAGTCGATATCCGGAGTCATTAACCTGGCCCCACCGGCATATTTGGCGGAGGATATCAGCAGGCCTATCGCTATATCGCCGCTGCTTTTAGAATATTTGGACAGTGAACTGGCGGTCAGTCCCGCTGAATCGATGATGACGGCGGCAGCGCCGGCATCCGACAGCGCCTTAAGGTCTTCCTCGGATTTTCCTATTAACTCAACCGCTGCCAGCATGGTCGGCTTCTGCACAGCTTCCGCAGGCCTCCTGAAGCCCATGGCCGGGGCCGATTTCCTGGAAAAACTATCTAATTTTTCGATAAATTTGCTCATAGTATGTCAGCACTCCTCCGATTCAACTTGGGATATTATCTCATGGAAAGCAGTTAAATTTCCTGCATATACATTCACTGACAGGAGCAGACAGCGATCGCGCTTTCCCCTTTAGTTACCACTGGAATACATCGATAGAGAGCACTGTGCCCATATCAGGCCAGATAACCGTCTGCCCCGCCTGGGGGAAAATGGGGGTAGCCGCATACTCCTGACCCACCTGCAAATTTACTATTTTGTCGGCGGTATAACCCTGTGTGGACGAAACGTCATCGATATACACGGTGCCGCGATCGGTCGTATCGAAGGCGTTGAGTGAATGGTTTATAATCGTGCCGCTGCTACTCCCGTTGGGCTGCAGCTCTATAGCTAAAATAGCCGCCCTTATGCCCGCTGCCTCGGCATTGTTGTGAAGCATTTCAGCGAAATCGCCGCAGGTGAACTTGCCCTCAATATACGGATGTTTATCGGTCTGGTCCGCCTGCAGAAAGGTTTTTAACTCAGCCCAGGTAGGGTTATGCGCCGAAGGGTTATCGCGTAAAACTATATAGTGGTTATCGGCGCCGACCATTACAGCGCCCTTGAAAAACACATAGGACTCATTTTTGTCCAGCTTGGGAAGCAAACTCACCGGAAAATCCGGCTGATTTTCGGTTGGCCCGACTACGGTTACACTGCTGGAAGGGCTGGTAACTTTCACCTCGGGCCTGACATTGATGATCACAGCATAGCTGATTGAGCCACCGGCATTGCTGGCAGTGAGATTATAGGCTGTGATGGTGCCGGGTTTTACATCCAGGCTGCCCTTGAGACCCACCGGGCCGATGCCGTTATCGATACTTATATTATCGGCCCCCGTGACATCCCACTGTAATTTTGCAGTATCGCCGCTCTGTATATTGGATGGTTCCGCTGTAAAAACCAGCACCTCCGGCCTGAGAGGGAGAGCCTGTTTTACGGCCGCTGTCCCGGGCAGGGATATGGAACAGGCGCCCGATACTGCAGCAACAGCGATCAACAGACCACAGGTTATTGTCTTCTTCATAGCTTTGCGACCCATTGACAACTATTCCTAAGTATAGCTTCGACCGGTCGGGCGAGCAAAATGGCGGAAGGTAAACAGATGGGGTTTATATAGCAGCCACGGGCAACTCGATCACGAAACAGGCCCCCTGGCTGGCCTTGCTCTCGGCAAAAATATTGCCGTTATGTTCTCTGATAATCCCATAACTGATGCTCAGTCCCAACCCGGTCCCTTTGCCCATCTCCTTTGTGGTGAAAAACGGATCGAAAATATGTGTCAGGTTGGTAGGTAAGATTCCCGGACCGTCATCCTTGAAGATGATTTTAACCATGTCCTCTATTCGCTCCGTGCTTACCTGGAGCGTGCCCTTCTTATTCGCCTCATACATAAAATATTCGGCGTTGAGCACGATATTAAGGAAAACCTGCTGCATCTGCGACACGTCCAGCATCAACTCCGGCAAGCCCTCCTTCAACTGCGTGGAAACCTCGATGCCCGATTTCCTCATATATGTTCGGCGCAGTTTGATTACACTCTCGATTATGACGTTAACATTTGCCGTCTGCTTGTGTGGCTTCTGCCCGCGTGCAAAGATGAGGAACTCGCTCAGTATGCTGGCTGCACGGTTGGCCTCGCGGCAGATTATGCCTGCATCCTCTTTGACACTCTCAGGGGTGTCCTGTTTTTCTATGAGTAATTGCGATAAGCCAATAACTCCTGTAAGCGGGTTATTTATCTCATGGGCCAGTCCGGCCGCCATCTCGCCCAGCGAGGATAACCGGTCGGCCCTTACCAGTTTCTCCGTCATCTTCTTATGCTCGGTGAGATCGGAGAACATCACCGCATAGCGGCCCCTTTTAGGGCTGAGGCCGTTAACGCGGAAATACTTATCGAGTGTGGCGGAGTAAAATTCCTCGATATGCATGTTCTTGCCTTCCGACACAATACTCTCCCAGATCTCAGCCGTCAGCAACCTCATGGTCGGGAACACTTCCCACATGGTCTTGCCAATGATATCATTCGCTTTCACTCCCGTGATCCTCTCGAAGGCAGGATTCACCTCCAGGAAGCGGGCCTCAATCGCGCCCCCGGTTTCGCCATAGGTTACTTCGAATACAGCGAACCCGTCATGCATGCTATTAAAAATGACGCGGTACTGCTCTTCACTCTCTTTTAACGCCTGCTCAGCCTTCTTGCGGTCGGTTATATCCCTCAAAACCACCTGGAATTTCTCCACCTGTCCCTTTTCGTTGGAGAGCGCACGCAGCGTCTGCTCCATCCAGCGTGTGCTGTTGCCTTTGACGAAGGACTGAATATCGTAAATAACCTTGTCAGGTTCGGTCAACAGCTCCTCGATCGAAGCGGTAAATACGGGATACTGGTGCTCATCTATCATCGATAGATAGCTTCTACCCACGATCTCTCTGCTCGATTTCCCGTAAAACTTGCAGAAAGCGCTGTTGGCGAATGTTATGGTGCCGTCGGGGATAAACCTGCAGATCAGCTCCAACTGGTCTTCTACGATAGCACGGTACTTCTTCTCGCTTTCCTTTAAGGCCTCTTCAAGGTATTTCCGTTCGGTTATATCATGGATGATGGCGCTGAACCCTACGATCTTATCTTCGTAAACAATGTCGGTCGGGCTTGTGCTGCACCAGACGATGCGTCCGCTCTTGTGTATGACACGAAAGTCCAGGGTGCCCCGGGTGACATTACCCTGAGCGGCCCCGCTGAAGATCTTAATAATCTGGTCCGCATCATCTATATAGACGAAATTTTCAAATAGCTTATCCACCAGTTCTTCACGTGAATATCCGAGCATCTGGCAGAGGGTGTTGTTCACGTAGGTGATATGTCCCGCCATGTTGATAGTGGCCATCCCCGCGCCGGCGCTTTCTACCAGCCTGCGGTATTTAGACTCGCTCCCCTTAAGTGCTTCCTCGACCCTTTTCCGCTCTGTGGTGTCGCGGCCAACGATCAGACAATACTCCTTGCCATTACGCAGCAAATAATTTATCGTCATATCAACAGGAAAAATGTAGTCTTCTTTGCTGCGCTGTAAAGTTTCGATGGTGACCGAGCCGACAGCCCTCACCTTTTTAAACAACTTTTCCCAGGCGGCGACATCGTGAGTAACATCGATATCGCTCATCTTCATCTTCAGCAACTCGTCATTGGAATAGCCTAGAGCCACGCAGGCAGCATCGTTGACCATTAAGAACAGGCCGTCGTCACGCACCAGATAAATATAGTCCGCTGACCTGAATAACATTTTTGTTATGAATTGGGGTATATCCAGCTCCTGTTCTTCGGCTTTTACATTGGGCGGATCGATATCGCGTTCGTGCAGTTTTTCATGCGGAACCTGTTGATGGTTGGCTTTTTTCTCTACCGATTTTTTATTGCTATCCATAAAAAAAATTAGGCACAGCTTCATACAGGAAAACGGGCTGTGCCTTTGAAAGGTTTATTAATCCTGCTCGTTTATAATATATAGCCGGCCTCTTACTTCATCAATCTGATTATTTCGACCCGATATTTGCACATGCTCTTTGTATGTGTACTCTAAGCCTACTGCTCCCAGATAATTTCTTAATTTGGCCCCTTGAAAATATAATATAATAAATATCAGAGTATTTTCAATATCTGCTGATAATAGTTTTCTGCATGGAGGCAGAGAGATGGACAAAAAGAAGAATTTCGTGATAATCGGCGGAGGCGCGTGCGGTCCCAAAGCAGCAGCCAGAGCACGCAGGCTGGATGCGACCGCCAATATAACCATGGTCCAGGACGAAATTTATACGTCTTATGCCGCTTGCGGGCTTCCCTATTATGTCTCCGGTGCGGTGAAGTCGGGCGATGAGCTGATGGTGCGCAACGCCCAGGCTTTTAAAAGGATCAGCAATGTCGATGTCTTGATACGCACCAGGGCGGATAGCATAGACCGCTCAGCCCACATGGTGCATGTTACCAATCTGGCAGACGGACGGGCTTATACTCTCGATTATGACAAGCTGGTAATCTCTACAGGCGCCGATCCGGTCGTGCCTCCTATCAAGGGCATCAACCTTAAAGGGATACACGTGCTGAAAAAAATCCCGGATGCCGAAAAATTTATTGAGTTGATGGCCTCTTCGCTTACGCATAAGGCCGTCATCGTTGGGGCTGGCTTGATCGGTATGGAGATGGCAGAAAGCCTGGTCACAAAGGGCTTCGAAGTGACCATCGTTGAGGCGCTGGATAGGCCTCTGGCTGCAGTGGCCGACGATGAGATCACTGACCTCGTGACCAGACATGTAAAGAGCAAGGGAGTCACCCTTAAACTGGGTCAAAAGATCATAGCCTTCGAGGGCGACGAAGGCGGCCGCGTCCGGCGATCGATTACAGATCAAGAGAGCATCGAAGCCGATGTGGTAGTCTTATCTATCGGAATACGCCCCAATTCCAAGCTGGCCAGGGAAGCCGGCCTGGAGATAGGCCCCTTCGGAGACATCGTCGTCGACCGGCACCTCCGTACCAGCGACCCCGATATATACGCCGGCGGCGACTGCGTTGCCAACGTCAACCTTCTCACGGGACAAAAGGTCTTCGTCCCGCTGGGATCCACGGCCAACAAGCACGGCCATGTCATAGCCGCCAACATTACCGGAGGCGATCAGATATGGCCGGGCATTATATCCACCGCCTGCGTCAAGGTCTTCGATTTCAATGTCGGACGCACCGGTCTGGGCGAAAAAGAAGCCGTGAATGCCGGCTATGATGTGGTGACCGGCCTGATACCGGGATTGGACCTGCCGGAATATTATCCAGGTAGCAAGGATGTCATCATCAAGTTGATTGTGGATGCCGGAACTCACAGGATACTGGGCGGCCAGGGCACAGGACCGGGAGAGGTAATTAAACGCATAGACGTACTGGCCACCGGCATCACCATGGGAATGACCGTGGATACTCTGGCCGACCTCGATCTCGCCTATGCACCGCCCTATAACTCAGCACTGGATGTTCTACACCATTTAGCCAATTTGGTGCTAAACAAAATAGCGGGCAGGATCGAGGGTCTTAAACCCAGGGAAGTGAAGGCAAAAATGGATAGAAACGAGGATTTCATCCTGCTGGACGTGAGGAGCCCCGGTGAATTTAAAGCGGCCCGAATAGAATCGCCCCAAACACAACTTTTACCTCAACCCAGGATGCGCGAGCAGATGCAAGAACTGCCCAAGGACAAGGAGATCGTCACCATATGCCGCAGAGGGAGCCGGGCTTACCAGGCAGCCTGTACGCTCAAAGGAGCCGGTATGAAAAACGTCAAACTTATGGAAGGCAGCCTGACTTGCTGGTGCGAAGATATAGTCGGCGAGCCGCCGGTATGAATTCCGTTATTCCTGTAATTATAACGGTGAGCCCCGTGGATAACCACGGGGCTCACTATCAAATTCTTTTCGATTTATTTAGCTTTATGCCTTGGCTTTCTTGGCATCATCTTCGACCAGCATGCGTTTGAGAATCTTGCCTACCATGGTCTTGGGCAGTGAATCACGAAAGTCGACATACTTGGGTATCTTGTATCCGACCAGAGTCTCTTTGCACAGGGCCTGTATCTCTTCGGCCGTTGCGGTCATACCGGGTCGCAGTACGACCCATGCCTTGACGGCTTCGCCCTGCTTGGCATCCGGCACCCCGGCCACCGCCACCTCGGATACAGCGGGATGTTTGCTGATCACCTCTTCAACTTCACGCGGCCAGACCTGGAAACCGCTGGGTTTAATAAGTTCCTTCTTGCGCGAGGTAATGAAAAGATAGCCGTCATCATCCATGTAACCTACATCACCCGTATACAGCCAGTTGTCCCTCAGCATCTCCTTGGTCTCTTCAGGCTTATTCCAGTATCCAACCATGAGTTGCGGCGCCCTGAAGATGATCTCTCCTTCTTTGCCGGCCGGCATTTCACCTTCGCCGGTCTCGATATCACCAATGCGAATGATCACGTCCGGAAGGGGCATACCCACCGAACCCAGCTTCCATTTACCGGCATAGGGAGTGCAAGTGCAGGCCATAGTAGTCTCGGTCAGGCCGTAGCCCTCGACTATGCGCCCGCCGGTGAGCTCTTCGAAGCGCTTTTTAGTATCGGCCAGCAGTGGCGCGGCTCCCGAATTACAGCATTTCATCGAATGGAAGTCGACTTTGCCGGCCTTTACCTTGGGATGCTGCAGCAAAGCTATGTACATGGCGGGCACCGCCGGGAAAAAGGTCGGCTTATCGTGTTCTATAGATGCGACCACATCATCGCGGTCGCGGGGATTGGCCACCAGAGAGAGCGACATGTGGCTGACTATAGCGGTGCTCATCACGGCAAAGGTACCGAATGAATGAAAGAGCGGCAGCACCATGGCCATGACATCCTTGTAAGGCTCCACAGCGGCCTCGAACCACGCTTTGAATTGCCAGCCGGTAATGGTCTGTGAATGATGTGTGCCTACAACTCCCTTGGGTAGGCCGGTGGTACCGCCGCTGAAAAGTATCAGTGCATGGTCGCTGGGTAAAACTTTCACATCGGGCCGCTTTGCGCCGGCTTTCTCTTTCAGCAGGTCCTGCAGCCAGTAGTCTCCGGCCTGGAGCTCGATGTAATGGCCCTGCTTCTTTTCCATAGCCAGTGTGAAGAGCATCCTCAGCACCGGAGGTAAATACTCTTTGATGTTGGTAGCTATAACATTTTTAACGCACGTGTGCGGCTGAACTTTTTTCAAAACATTGTAAAACGGCGTTAATACCACCACGGTATCTGCGATGCAATCCTCCAGCGCATGTTGCAATTCCGCTTCGGTGTACATGGGATTGATATGCACCAGTATGGCGCCTGCCTTCCAGGCGCCCCATCGGCAAATTATGGCCTGTGGACAGTTGGGCATCAACAGAGCCACACGGTCACCCTTTTTAACACCTTTGGCGGCCAGGGCGGCAGCAAACTCGTCGCTAAGCTTGTTAACCTCGGCATAGGACATTTTCCTCTTCTTGAAATGCAAAAACGTGGCATCAGGATGTTCTTGCGCAGCCTCATCTACGAAATCGACCAGCGTCTTTTGCGGATATGGCTCAAGCGAATGCGGAACCCCGGGGTCGTAGTTTTTAAACCACCTGTATTCAGCCAATTTGGCACCTCCTAATAAAAAATATGTAAGGAGTTATATTTTTGTCTCATCAGGCTTTAACCGGATCCTTACTGCGGCCATCCAGAAAAAGATAGCCGTCGGCGTCGAGATATCCGATGTCACCCGTTCGCAGCCAGCCGTCCGCCATAACCGACACGGTTTCCTGGGGACGGTTCCAGTATCCCATCATCAGATTGGGCGCCTTAATAAAAATTTCACCCGGCTCTCCGATACTGAGTGCGCGTCCCGTCCTGCTGTCCGCCAGCTTAACAGCTACATCAGGCAGGGGCAATCCAACCGATAGTTCTTTGCCGGCAACCATGACCGGCGCCATCACCGGGGCCTCCATGGCTTCCGTCACACCGTAATAATCAATCAGCCTTACGCCGGTCGCTTTCTCGAATATCTCCTTCTCCTGAGCGTTAAGCTTGTCCGCACCAGATATACAAACCCTCAGGCCCTTTATAACTGCTTTGCCTGACTTGACCTTCACATGCTGGAGCAGATTTGTATAGAAATGCGGAATATCCATCATTACGGCAGGCCTATATTTCTTGATGCTCCATATAATGTCGTTCCAATCTCGCGGGTTGGAGATCAGGATACAAGAAGAGTGATTGACCATCGCAGCGCCTAAAGCTCCGGCAAAGCCCCATGCATGGAACATCGGCATGGAAAGCAAGACCCGGTCATCCCATTCGTACACTACCGGATATAACCAGGCATTAATCTGAGTGGCCGTTATGACGAGCGCCTGGTGTGTGCCTACCGCACCCCTGGCAGGCCCGGTGGTGCCGCCGCTGTAAAGTATTACCGCCGGATCCGACGGCTTTATATTTATATCCGGACGCCCGCTGTTTTTGTGCCTTTTAATAAGGTCGCGGAAAAGTGCGTCTCCCTTAATCAATCTCGTGCGCTTGCCATCCTTCCA
This sequence comes from uncultured Chloroflexia bacterium, assembly GCA_963848815.1. GTDB lineage: Bacteria > Chloroflexota > Dehalococcoidia > GIF9 > UBA5629 > UBA1162. The sequence goes on along the minus strand of CAWKFY010000029.1, from coordinate 31,714 downwards.
CTCTTTCTTCAAGGCGTACGTTAAACGGAAATGCACAGGCCAATAGTCGTTAATGCCCGTGGCCACAATGGCTTTTATATTGGTTCCAGCCTGTAATTTTTTAACCGTGTTATAAAACGGGTTTAATACGATTACGACCGCCGGATCGATCTCCTTGAGGATATGTTGCAGCTCAAACTCCGTGGATAAGGGATCAAGCGGCACTGCAATGGCTCCTGCACGCCATATGCCCTGGAACCCTATGACCATTTGCGGCGAATTGGGCAGCATCATGGCCACACGATCACCTTTTTTTACACCAAGCTCTGTAAGCCCCATGGCAAGGGCGTTGCTGAATCGGATATAGTCATCGTAAAGAAGCTTGGAATTATGGAAAAAGAATACCGCCCTGTATGGCCTGGCCTGCGCCGATTCGTCAACCACCTCGATCATCGTCTTCTCAGGGTATGGCACCAGAGTATGCGGGATATCTTTATACTGCTTAAACCAGGGATATTCTTCCATGTGAAAAGCTCCATTCCCGGCTGTCGAAAGGATTGCCGGAACCCGCACGGACATCCTTCGTCATTGATTGACCGGTCAATTCTATCACAGAGAATCGGAAAGTCAAGTATAATCCCTTCGGTGCAGGGTTACTGGCCAGTTGTGCGTCGGCGTAGCTGCCCGCAGGCTGCCTCTATGCCCGCACCGCGTTGCTCCCTTTGTGTTACCGTTATGCCGCCATCCTCCAATACGCGGCGGAAATCGCTGGCCTGGTCGGCCCGGGGCGGCTTATAATTGCTTCCATCGACGGGATTGAGAGGGATCAGGTTGACATGGAAGTTCATCCCCTTCAATAAAGCGGCCAGCCCGGCTGCATCGGAGACCGAATCATTGACCCCGCTAAGAGACAATACTCGAAGGTCACACGCCTGCCGGTCTCCCTGAAATAATCCCGGCCGGCCTCGATTAGCTCCTTCAAGTTATAGCGTGACATCCCCGGCACCAGTTTTCTACGCAGCGCATCCGTTGCGGCATGAAGCGATATAGCCAGGGTAAGCTGCAAGTGCTCCTTGGCCAACCGGTATATTCCGGGGATATATCCTATAGTGCTGACCGTGATGTTGCGCATCCCGATATTCAGCTCCGAGTTGAGCAGCTTCACGGCCGACAGTGTGGCCTCGTAGTTCATCAAAGGTTCACCCATACCCATAAACACCACATGGCTGACCCTTCCGCCGGGGGGCAGGGTTTTTTCTTTAACTGCAACTTCACCTACAGTCAGCACCTGATCTACAATTTCGCCCGCGGCCAGGTTACGTTTAAATCCGCCGGCCCCTGTGGCGCAGAATGAACACCCGATGGCACAGCCAACCTGAGTGGAAACACAGCAGGAAAAACGGTCCTCGTAGGCCATCCCCACCGACTCGATCAGGTCGCCGAAAGCGGGCCTCAGCAAGACCTTGAATGTCAGGTCTTTACCCCTGCGCGTTTTGACGATTTGAGAGCGTCCCACCTCATAAGCTTCATCCAGCCGTGCCCTGAATTTTGCAGGCAGATTGGACATTATCGCAACCTCCCTGCAACCCTGCCTGTAGATGAATTCGGCAATCTGTTGGCCCCGGTACTCCTTTTCGCCAGCTTCAACGGCCAGCATTTTCAATTCACCGGCAGACATGCCGAGTAATAATTTCTTCATTTAATGTCCGCCTAATTATGTATGACCCTAAGAGATACTGCAAACTGGCCATATGGGGCTTTGACCCTACTACTCTTTAGTGCTAGCATGAGCTTGAGGACACTAAATGGCACAAGTCCTCACGGAGGTGGGTAATGGTCAAAAACAGGCCATGTTAGTTGAATGGCATTTTCCTCTGACAGGCTCTCCTGTGCCGGAGGGGCGAAGGTAAACCCCGACTGTGCGAAACAGGAGGGCACGTAAAACTTCCGAGCTCTCCATGTGTAGCGGAAGAGCTGCATTAAGTTGATAAAGTAGAGATATCAGACTTATCTGAATGGGAGAGTAGGAAGGAACAAGGATCGGATGATCAAGCGGGACCCGGTAAATCGGGGCCCGCTTATTAATCAGGATTTCGCATTCCAGGTAGTCATTGGGGCCGCCGCCATCTAGTCAACGCCATACAGCATACGTCCGGCCCTTATTAATAGTTCTTTGCCAATTAAATCATCGGCCAATAGTGGCAGATGGATAATTGGCGCACCAAATCTTTGATGCATCTCTTCCAAATATTTTAATTGCATGGATTTACGCTGTTTTAAATAGGTCATTAGTCAGTATATCGTCGGGCAATATAAGATTGGCAACTATCATGTTAGTTGATATTCCTATGGTCTTAAGGTCTTCCATTGCGCGGCTTGCTTCTTCAACAGGTGTATTCTCAGGATACATAACAAAGCTGAAAGTGGTCCGATCCGGGTCCTGCATCATCTCAATTATGTGTTTGAAACGAGCTTTTGTAAGCCTGTCCATCTCAGTATCCTCAGTAGTCGTATATATTTTGATTTCCAGTTGCTTGCTCCATTCTACCGGCAATTTAAGCAGCCGCAATGTATGCCCGGTGGGCGCAGTATCGAATACTATAACCTCGTAGTCCTTCATGCTGGCAAATTCAATGAATTTTTCAAACGTGGCCATTTCCTCTGTGCAAGGTGAGTTAAGCTCCTCTTCAATCGCTGCAACACGCCTTGATCATATTTTTGTGCTACCTCGGCAATGACCTTGACCTTGTATTCCCTAGCTGCCTGAACACCGTCAATACAGGCCATCCACAAATTTTCATCATTTCCCACCTTCGCCGGTTTCCCCGATATCGGCTGACCCAGTATCTGCGAAAGATGGGAAGTCGGGTCTGTAGTCAGGAGTAATGTGCGACAGCCGCGGCCAGCCACCCACAACGCCGTTGCAGCGGCGACCGATGTCTTGCCCACTCCTCCCTTACCGGCAAAGAAGATCGTCCTGCGGTTTCCCTTATTTGGAACCAACAGTTTTTCGATGGCCGGGACAATCAGGGCATATTTTTGTATTGACGATTCCTTAACTGTTTCGTTGCTTTCTGTCTTATAACCCGCAAGTTTAACAGGCTCTTCCAATAGCTTCTTTCCTACTCTCCGCAATGATTCCTTGCCGTTAACCTCATTTGCCTCCAATTCCATCAGCGTAGTTGGCAGGGCGAAACGTGTTTTAATCTGATTTAAATACTCCTGTTGTTTATAAAAACGGCGAAGCATGAATGGATTATCGCACGCCTTCTTAGGATAAATACCGTTCACAACTAGCTCCTGGGATGTAATGCCCAGTTTAGTCAATTCCGAAATAGAGCGCTGTGTTTCATAGATGGCCGTCGCCTCGGGACGCAATACAAAAATGAAAGTGGTTTGCTTGGGATCTCGCATCGCAGCAAGGGCACGATCAAACTTCTCTTTGGACTCTGAAAGGGCCGCCGCAGGACCTATGCAGGTTTGCCCTGCACTGCCGTCCCTGGCTGCATTTTCTATTACCGTGCTCCATTCTCCGGGCAATTCTAGCAGACGCAATGTATGGCCGGTAGGCGCCGTATCGAATATGACTACATCGTAATCAGGTTCCTGCAAGAAATCGGTAAATCGCTCAAAGGCCGCTATTTCAGCCGTGCAAGGTGAATTCAACTGCTCCTCCACCACGGCAAGGCTTTCCTCTGGGATTAGTCCCCTCAATGGAGCAATCGTTCTTTCTCTATATTCGGACGTAGCTTTGTCAGGGTCAAGCTCCATGGCAAATAGATTGCTTACCCCTTTTATTGGAACGACAGTATATCCAATGGACTGCTCAAAAACGTCGGCCAGGTTGGAAGCCGGGTCGGTGGTTACGATGAGAGTCTTCTTGCCGGAAGCCGCATGATACATTGCGCTGGCCGCCGCCATGGTCGTTTTTCCCACGCCACCCTTGCCGGAAAAGAAATAAAAATGGGTATTATGGCGCGTCATCATATAACTTTGTCCTTATTCAAGATAATTTACGAGAGATATTTCGGGTAATTAGAGATAATTTCAACAGCAGCGATTTTGCGCCCCCACCAGAGTCTTTCTTATAACCTGGGCCGCAACTGATATCGCAGGAATTCTTTCCCGAGCAACATCCTTCATCCTCAACAAGCTCTAATACAGGGTTGCCCTCACCGCCAGCCTTTACAATATCCTTAAATTCCGCCAGCGAAGGATATGCACCTGTTTTTATAACACGCCCGTTATACGTAGTAATCGGCAGAGCTTTGATCTGTTTCTCTTGGATTAGCTTGACGATTTCCGGGTTTTCCCTGAATTTCTTAGGGTTCCCTGTGATGCTGTAGCGCTCGATCTTGGCGCCCATACCTTTCAGTTTGTCCAGCGCATCCTGCAGCTCGATCAAGGATTTATCGGATTAGGACCGCATACGCCGCTGGAACAGCACATGGCTGATTCGTAAATGATAAAGCTGTTGGCCATATCAACTCCTCTATTATTCGTATTTATATCTTTAAACTGTATTATTCTACGGGCATGGACCACCACCACTGCAACATGATCCCGATGACTTCTGCCAGTGCGATATACGGTCTTGTGCCGCCGGAGCGGGCTGCGGTAACCTGTATCGTCTCAATAGGCTGTTGCACGGTATAGTTCTCGCTAAGATCACCGATACCTACGATATATGTCCCTGGCTCGGTCTTGGTCACTTTGAATACAGAATTGTAGCTGGAACCTGGTGGCATAACAGCCTTGTCGGATTGTTCTGTCACCCCGTTTATTTTAAGCTCGGCAATGTAAGTTCCCTCGCTTCCGCCCGTGTTTAAAATACGTGGCAGTGATAACCACTTCCTCCCCTGGGTTTGCCACTTCCATATTGATATTCAAATTAGAAATCTCGAACGCGGCAGGCACAATTTTTTCCACGGTTACCGTGGAGCTTTTGTCACCTATTCTGATTTCATATGTGCCCGCTGTACCCCTGTGCAGTGCGAATTGAATTTCCTGTGATTTTCCCGGAGCAAGTGTTAGAGTGGTTCTGTCGTCGGCTATCCCGTTTACCATCACCGGCACTATATAGGTGGCCTCGCTCCTGCCGGCATTATTTATCGCGGCAGTGACGGTGAATTTTTCATTCTCTATCACCTTATTGGGAGTCACCTCCAGTGATTGAACCCCAAAATTATTTGCCGATGCCGGTTCGCAGGCCGGCAATGGCAATAGAAAAGCCAATAAAAACAGGCTCATTAAAGCTGCTATTCCTTTTTTCATTGTATTTACCTCCATGGTCTCAAATCCATAATCCACACCGTTTAAAGCGTAAACAGGATCCAGACACCGGCAGCGATTAGCAGGACTCCTGAAACTCTCTGGATTGGCATAGCCATCTTATGAATAAATCCCGTCAATTTGCCCAGGCCTATGCCGAGAATTGCCGCTACCAGCGGCAGGCTGTAACCAATGGCAAACACTGCAAGTATCAGGGCGCCCCATCCCCCCTCTCCTTTCAATGCGGAAACGCCAAGAATAATCGGGAGCAGCGCAGGGCCGCAGCAACCCATGGTATAGGTTATGCTCACTACGCCCACGGCCAGCCCAAAAATAGACGCTCCCAACATTCCGGATGGTAATTTTCCTATAACCGGATTTATAGAGGGCAGCCGGAATGGAAGCAGATTAAGGGCCACAAAACCGAAGAAAATGGTTAAGATGGCAATAAGTATCTTGCCGTACAGACCGAAAGCGCTTCCGACTGTCTGGCTTATAAAGCCGACAGCCCATCCTGCAACGGAGAAAGCAAGTACCGTTCCCAGCATAAAGAAACCGGCTATTATAAATATGTCTCTCTGCTGTTCACTTTCCCGCGAACCGGCATATCCAATAACCGCAGCTATCAGGGGTGCAGAACAACCAAGACAAGCAAATGATGTGATCAATCCCAATAATAGCCCCGCCGGCAATACGAGCAAGCCAAATTCCGGCGCGCTGAATATCTGGTTTATCCATTCCTGCATTTTATTTTTGCTCCGGTATTATTGCCCGCAGCACCCTGAACCCGGAACACAAGTTTTTTGCAGGCTACATAAGCTTGCAGAAGCTTCGTCTCAGTGATATCACCTTTAACTATTGCCCCCTGGCCTGTGGCTGCGATTACCAGGACTGCCGGCAGTTTCTGTATGGCAAGGCGGTCCATAGTAGACTGGAATTCGGGGTCCGTGGAGCTCAGGGTCATACTATCGACAGCGCCGCCGCTCTGCTTTATTTTTTCTAAAGAGGTTTTGACCACCTGGTCTGCTTTTGCGGTAGCATCAGCGTTGCCGGGGAATAATACAAAGATGAAATCATAAGTTGCGAATTTGGAGTTCAGATTTTTCACCCAGTTTAGTTCGCCTACTCCGTCTGAGGCCGGCGCATTAACGCCGGCTGAGATTGCAGATTGCCGGTCGCAGGCGAACTAACCTGCTGAGTGCAGGTGCGGCACGAGCGCCAGGACTGGCTGATGTGCGCGTCATTAAAGTGTACGTTACAGCCCCGGCAATCATTAAAACAGCAAGCGCACAAAGCGCTATTTTCCACCATTGCATGTTTTTATTCGTCATTTCTACTCCTTTTGTATAAATTTCGAAACACTTCGAATATCAGATATAAATTTTTTTAAACTGGTTCGGACAATTTGAAAAATTCCATCAGCGAATCAATTACTGCAGGGTCAACCGAGCATTCTGTGCGTTGCCCGCGCCTTCTTATTTTGACCAGGCCGGAGCGGTTCAACTCCTTGATATGATGTGATACGGTTGAACCGGCAATCCCCAGGTCTTTGCCCAATGCGCCCACGCACTCACATATCTGGCCATCTGAGCCGCATGGGCTCGCTTCTATACAGCAATTTGCAAGGCGCATGAAAATTTTCACCCGATATGGATTAGACAATGCCTTGAAAATGTCGGCATAGCGCTGGGCATCATCATTTCGATATCGCGACATGTTTCTACTATAGACCTGCCCTTTTATTTTTGTCAAGCGTCTGCAGCCCTTTAAAGATGTTTTTTCGTTTTGTCGATTACTTGTTCCACTTCTTCCCTTGTTTTGAACTCCAGTGGATTGCAGTCCATTGGGCCGCGTTTTATCCTCTTACACAAATCTTCAAGGAATTTAAGAGCACCCGGCTCATCCTGTTCCATGATTATTTGCTCTATCTTCAGGATTTGTTGGTCATCAAATGGAATTAATTTCTTTGCCCTTTATTGCACTCCGCATGTGCCATTGCCCCCGCAACAGGAAGGATTTATCACATTGAAATAGACTGATCCGGCATATAAATTGCCCAAGTCATCGGATATTTTAACAGTAACCGTGTAGTAACCGGGCATACCCGGAGACACCCAGCCAATCCTGAACGCATTACCATCTTCTATACCCGGTCCCTACATTTTCCCGCCATTGCATGACCATGTATATTTATACTTATTGAGTGCAGCCAGTGGGGCATGGCATTCGATTTCGGCAATTGTTGCCGGATTTACTAATTGCTGTGCTACAGCCAAATCGTTGGACCAGATTGGAATCTGCAGTGAAATATCGGGAGTAATATCAATGAACTTTCTGCTAAATGGGACCACTTTAACATTTACGCTGTCGCGTTGTTTCCGCTGCCATTTGCGTCGGTACCTTCACGCCAACATTGTATGTTCCGGGTATGGCCGGAGCCACCCATGTAATGCTTTCCCCGTCCCCTTTGACCGTCCCGTTGTCGGCCACCCATTTGAACCGCAGATGTCCACTACCGCCATCATCAGCCCTGCAAATCAACAAAGTCTCAAAGGATGCCGGCACCTCCCTCGCATAAATAATATCCTTGATCACTGGTCGTTGATTTTGAAACGCTGAGCAAGATAGAATCGGCAATATGGCAAATAAAATCGCCAACCAATATTTTTGCAGGTTATTTCTAGTCAACATTCACTCCGTTAGTTAGACAAATAATTTAATGAGCATCCAAACAGCCATTGCAATAAGCACTATTGCTAATATGATCCGCAGCTTTGGCACGCTGATTTTGAGCGATATAACCGGCCCCAGGCTTGCTCCTGCAAATGCAGCCACTGCAAGGGGCAACGCAGCCCATACGTTGAAAGGATCGCCACCCAGTAAATGCCCGATAAAGCCGGGAAGTGCTGTGATGCCAACATATGTAGAGGAAATGCCAATGGCAATGCGTGTGGGACACCCGAACAAAAGCACCAGCATCGGCAGAAGGAATAGCCCGCCGCCTACACCAATCAGCCCCGCAATGAACCCTACCACCGCTGTTGCAGGGATAAGGACCCCCATTGCTATCTGGTATTTATGTTCCCCGCAAGTCCTATCCCAGCAATACCATGGCGGCATAAAATCCGGACGCTTCCCTTCCACCGCCGGGCGGAGCATAAAGAATGCAGCAACGCCGAGTACAGCTATAAAGATTACCTTCAAAGCTATAGAGCTTACCCATTGAGCGATGTAACCCCCGGCGAAAGATCCTAAAATTGCGAAGGGCACGATGGCAAACAATAACTTCCAGTCCACCGTTTTCTTACGCCCAAAGACCAGCGTCGCTGCTATGCTAGCCAGCATGATTACGAACAGGCTGGTGGTAGAGGCCTCATGCATGCCCATACCCGTCATCAGCAGAATGGGCACATACGTTGACCCTCCACCCTGCCCCACCATTGAGAACGGCACGGCAAGAGCAAATACAGCCACACAAGCTATAACTGTAGCTATTATAGACATTTAATTTTCCTTTGGGGGCTACATTCCTTAGCCCCTATTTTGTAACTCGCCCTGATTATTATTTATAACCGGAGCATGGAATGCAGTTGGGCTCGTTGTCGACCAGGCGCACATACCGCTCGAAAACATACTCACCGCATTTGGCGCATTTAACCTTGTTAAACGACCCCCTGGCAGGCGTAAATTTATAATCACGCAGCCAATCGATTTTAAAGACCTTATCGTCCGGCTGGGCATACACCCAGTCTATGGCCTCTTTGGCGACTTTGCCGGGAATCTGCGACGGTTCAACCTTTTTCTTTCTGTAGGCAAAGAATTCCTGCTTCCCAAATTCATCTTGAAACTCATTGGTGACGTACAATCGGATTGCACCCTTTTCAAGATGTAGTGGGTGATAAAACACGGCAGCCAGCTTTCCCCAGAAAGTCTTCTCCATCAATGATTTGCCGTAGGTAGCGCCGGTTGCTATCTGGATGCCGTCCATCAGGCAGGTCTGCGGGATGGCCGATACCCAACTCAGGTATGACGAAAAATCCATGGTCTTTTTCATGTTCTGCCCCCAATTTCTTCATGGCCAGCTTGCCCATGCGGTAGCCCAGCGGCATGAAGGGACACTTGTGTCCGTGAAATTCCCACGCCCATTCAGGTACTTCGTTCATTTCCTAACTCCTTCTATTATCTTCATTTTTATTATTAGGTTTTTTACAGACTAGTTTTAGTTTTTAAATAATTAGTCTTAAGCGTGCCACAATTTATTAGCTTGATACGAATAAGGGATAAGCCACGGTATCATGTAATAAACTCCTATTCCTATGAATACAATGGCGATTATGTACGGATTACTTTTTCACTGCGGCCAATTGCATCGACCCATCTCGATATGCTTGCCACGCCAAATGAGAGTAATAAACCGAAAAGCAAAACTGGTATTCCCGTTCCTATGGCAAAAAAGGCAGGTAAGGTCACTCCGCCTGCGGTTTTTAAGGCCAGCGGAAGCAACACGGCGAAAAATAGGACGGCGCTGTAAGGACAAAAAGCCAGCGCAAAGATCGCACCAAGAGGAAATCCCCCGATTATTCCCCAATCTGCAACTTTTCCACCCATATTGGAAATGGCATTCCCGCCACGACCAAACGAGATTTTATCTATTAAAAGCATCAACAAGCCTATCACGATCAGGAACGGGCCAATTGCTTTTTCCCCGATATCCTGAAGAAATATGGATACTCCCGGTATGCTAAGACCGAGGTAAATGATAAGAGCGCCAAGCATTGTATAGGTAAACATACGCCCCAGCGTATATAATGCGGCTGTCGCCACCGAGTATTTTCGGTCAGTCAAATTGCGTCCGACATATGCAAGGGCCGCAATATTGGTAGCCATAGTGCATGGACCAACTGTCGCCATTAACCCCAAAAATAAAGCCGATAACGCAGGCATGCTGGTACTTGCAGAAAAACCGGAGAAATCCATTATTGTAACCCTTGAAGCCTCATCTCAATGGCATCCCTTACTTTTAGTTCGAATCCGCCCGGATCATTTCTGCAATTCCAGTTCCAGATATCTGAAATATCTTCAATATTGTCATATCCGTTAACCACACTATTAATGAAAAGCTGTGAACCGACCACCTTGTACTTACGTGCTATAGCAGCATTCTCCGGAAGCTGGGCATTCAGGACCTGGTATGTTAATTGGCCGCTATCTATAGCGTCGGTAAAATATGTTTCTATAACGTGATTAACGTGTTGTTCAAAGCAAAGACAGGTCACACATCTCTGGTTCATATGAAAATAAATGACATCGACTCTGTTCTCGCGCAAGGCCGGTTTTTGAACGGTCGAATTATCTATGGATAAAGTCGGTTGTATATCAGTCGTCAGATTAGAAACCGTGGAATTATCCGTTGTGGCATTTTGTATACTATTCGCCGGTTGCTGAGTAACTGGCCCAGCTTTGGCAGGAGGTTGGCTTATAGCGGTGGCGCTTACACAACCGGCCAACAAGATAATCCCTATAACAAGCGTGAATAGTATAAAGCGCTCTACTCTTTTAGTCATGTGAAATCTGAAATCTCCTTAAAGTAATGATCGACTTGATAGTAATCTTATTCATCATCGATAAACGAATTAAAATGCAAATTATGAATTCTATTTACTTTTCTCTTTTTCCTCGCTGTCCAGCGCATTCATAATCAAGCGCTCGACCTCAGCTCTGCTGGGAACTTTACCACTCAGAACCACCTGTTCATTTATGACAAGGCCAGGCGTCATCATAACGTGATACTGCATAATTTGCTTTATGTCTTTTACTTCTTCTACATCAATATCCAGTTGAAGGGCAGCCACGACGTCCTTAACTATTTTCGCCAGATCCTGGCACCTGGCACAGCCAGGGCCTAATATTTTAATATTCATTGTTCACCTCCAGAACCTCATGCAGCTATTGCATCGTCGAAATATTTACGCTTGAAATACAGCGACACGTTTACCAGACCTATCAGAACCGGCACTTCGACCAGTGGGCCGATAACCGCGGCAAAAGCCTCTCCTGATCCTATTCCAAATACTGCAACAGCAACAGCTATGGCAAGCTCAAAGTTGTTGCTGGCGGCAGTAAACGCAACGGTAGCTGTTCTGGCGTATCCTTCGCCAATCCTCTTGCCCATGTAGAAAGAGACCAGGAACATCACCACGAAATATATGAGCAACGGGATGGCGATGCGCACTACATCCAGCGGTAGCTCAACGATAATCTGGCCCTTGAGCGAAAACATCACCAGGATCGTAAACAGCAATGCAGCCAGAGTGACCGGACTGATCTTGGGTATGAATTTGGTATCATACCACTGGCGGCCGTGGGTCTTGAGCAACACAAACCTGGTTAGCATGCCGCCGAAAAACGGAATGCCCAGATAGACCAAAACGCTCTGCGCTATCTGCCAGATGGTTATATTAACGGCCACTCCTTTCAGTCCGAACCATCCTGGCAATATAGTGATAAAGATATAGGCATAGATGGAGTAAAACAGTATCTGAAAGATGGAATTGAAAGCCACCAGGCCGGCGGCATATTCATTATCGCCCCTGCAAAGCTCATTCCAGACGATCACCATGGCTATACAGCGCGCCAGTCCCATGAGTATAAGGCCCACCATGTAATCCGGATAGCCGCGCAGAAGAAGAATGGCTAAAAAGAACATCAATATTGGACCGATAATCCAGTTTTGCACCAGTGACAGGCCAAGTATTTTCCAGTCGCGGAATACCAGTGGCAACTCTTCATACTTCACCTTGGCCAGCGGCGGATACATCATAAGGATCAGCCCTACGGCGATGGGTATGGAAGTAGTGCCAACCTGGAAAACTGAAATAAAGTTAGCGACCCGCGGTATAAAATAGCCCAGGCCCACACCGACTCGCCATGGCCAGAAAAATCCACAGAGTCAGCAAACGATCCAGTACCGACAATTTCAAAGTGCTTTGTTCGGTAGTACATGATGCTTCATTCTCGCATCATATAAGCTAACCCTCCATCCTGCTCTTAATATAGTTTCAGCCAGAGGCCGATATAAACCAGGCCAATCACAATGAACAGTGCCGCCATAGCAACCCTGATATATTTTTCCGCCCTGCTGATAGCGTTGATCCATTTAGCTGCGCCCGCGACGCCCAGTGACAGAAGAGTACCGAAGAGCAGCACGGGGAGGCCGGTGCCCAGTGCAAAGACGGCCGGCAGGGCTACGCCGCCCGTGGTCTTAAGGGCCAGTGGGATCAGCACCATAAAGAAGAGCACTGCGCTGTAGGGGCAGAATGCCAGCGCCAGTATAAGGCCAAGCGGCAGCGCACCCACCATGCCCATATCGGCAAACTTGCCCGCGGCATTGGCCAGCCGGGAATCATGTTCGCCCAGGTCTATCCGGTCCAAAAACAGCATGATAATGCCGACCAGTATCAGGAAAGGGCCGATGGCCAGCTCGCCGATCTGCTGTAAAAAATTGGCGATGGCCGGTATGCTCAAACCGGCATAGATGATCAACGTCCCCAGCAAGGTATAAGTTATCATCCTGCCCAGGGTATAAAGAGCGCTGCTGGTAAATGCAAACTTGCGGTCGGAGATCTTCCTGCTTATATAGGCCAGAGCCGCCAGGTTAGTTGCCAGGGTACAGGGTCCCAGGCAGGCCATAATGCCCAGCAGAAAAGCCGATATCGCCGGTACATGCAGGCTGCCTGCCAATCCCTGCAAATCCATTAAGAGCTCTTGCCTTCCAGAATATCCGTAAATTTAGTCCTTAGAAAGTTTACAAGTTTATCCTTATTGTTGTCGCCCGTCATCAACCAGATATCATCCACCGTGTAAGTTTTCTCTATGCTGCCGCGTCTTTCCGTGACCCACAGGGCAAAAACAAGCGTGTCGTATTTCTTGACCATTTCAGCATTGGCGGGGTCATCGGAGACAATGTTTGTCAATTTAAGTTTACCATCGGCCTGTTCATCCTTGAAATATGTGTCGGCGACATACTGAATAGTATCGCCCACCAAAGCCATGCAGTGGCAGGGGGCCTTTGTATGGAAATAGACCAGCTCCACACTATCAGGCTTGACAGGCAGAGGCGTTACGCTCAGACTGACCGAAGTTGAATTATCGACCAGCAGTGTTGAGGTGTCCGTGACCGGGATATCGCTCCTGGCCGGAGAGGATGCCGGTGGAGCACTGCATCCCACCAATGGCAAGATAGCCGCAAGGGGAGCGAGAACTGTAAAAATCCAGAATTTTCTCATATCAATCCTTCTTTTTATCCCTGCAAGGCTGAATTAATAAGCTTTTTAAGAGCATCCTTATTGGGCACTGAACCCGAACTGACCACCTTTTCATCGATGACCATGCCGGGCGTTATCAATATTGAATACTGCATTATCTGCTTCATGTCATTTACCTCTTCCACCACGGCATCGACCTTCATGTCGGCCACCGTTTCTTTGACATTTTTAAGCAGGGCATGGCATTTGGAACACCCCGTACCTAAAATTTTAATACGCATTTATGCCTCCTTGTTTGCCAACCTATGTCTGTCGAACGCATTCCGGAAGGATGCGTTCCGCTTTTGCCAGCTCCTTAAGGTCTTCCTGGCCGGTCTTACTTTGCTCCATCCCCTTCCGGACCGTTCTAACGATTTCAGCCGTATTGGTATCCATGCCATCCCAATCGACCGAGTAGAGAGCAAATAAACCCTGACGTCTCATCTTAAGCAGACCGGCATTATACATAGCCAATAAGTGGTGAGAAACGCGCGGCTGGGACATATTTAGAACCTGTATGATTTCACATACGCAGCATTCCCTCTCAAACAACATATTGAGTATTCTGAGCCTGGTCTCATCCGAGAGTGACTTTAAAATTCCAACTAAATTTCTCATTTTCCCTTAACCCTTTTGACTAATATACAAATATATAATAATATGTTTATATAGTTATATTAAAACTATAGCGGAAATGGTCAATAGTGTCAACAGAGTTATAAGGGAATGTAATATGGCAGAGCAAGGACAATTAAGTAATGTTACTGTCTGCAGTTGCGAGTCTGATAAAAATGCAGCAGCGAAGCAGAAGGGAAAGCCTGTCGGCAGGTCCAGGCTGTATTTTTTGCTGGGCATCGGCCTGGCTGTGTGGATTTTCCTGTACTGGGCGCTGCAGCCGGCGGCCGACTTCCTCACTTACACCCTCTTCAAGCTCCCGGCTTCCAGTCATCTGGGCACCAGTGTAAATTTCTTTCTCTACGATGCGCCCAAAGTCATCTTGCTCTTGATGTTGATTATCTTTGCGGTCGGAATTGTCAGATCATTCTTTTCGGCGGAACGCACACGGCAGATACTGGCCGGCAAACGCGAATTTGTGGGCAATATATTGGCGGGAGGGCTGGGCATAGTCACCCCCTTCTGTTCGTGCTCGGCGGTGCCCCTTTTCATAGGCTTTGTGGAGACGGGAATTCCGCTGGGCGTGACCTTATCCTTTTTAATCGCCTCGCCCATGGTCAACGAGGTAGCCCTGGTAATGCTTTACGGTATGTTCGGCTGGCAGGTAGCGTTGATTTACCTGGTCACCGGGCTGGTTATAGCCATTGCGGCCGGCTGGGTGATAGGCAGGCTGAAAATGGAGCGCTACATCGAAAGCTGGGTATTCGATATAAAAATATCCGGTTCCAGCGCACCCAGCACGAACATGTCTTTTGAAGAACGCGTCCGCTATGGCCTGAATGCCGTGCGTGAAATCGTGGGCAAAGTGTGGCCTTATGTCCTGGCCGGCATAGCAGTTGGAGCTTTTATCCACGGCTACGTGCCCGACGGTCTGCTGGCCTCATTCATGGGCAAAGACGCCTGGTGGAGCGTTCCTGCAGCAGTATTGATCGGCGTCCCCATCTACTCCAACGCCGCTGGCATCATCCCCATAGTGCAAGCCTTGATGGAAAAGGGAGCCGCGCTCGGCACCGCCCTCGCTTTCATGATGGCTGTAGTCGGACTGTCCCTGCCGGAGACCATAATATTGCGCAAGGTACTTAAGTGGCAATTGATCGGCATATTTGTCGGTGTCGTGGCAGCGGGCATAATCCTGATCGGCTACCTGTTCAACCTCTTTATGTAAACCAATGCAACTGTTCCGCTTTTCCGCCGTTTTAATACACTAGGTACGGATCTTTGACGGACGCTTTGGATATCTGTTATAATAATATATACAGAGTTGCAAAAGCCTCCCTCGCCGGAGGTTTTTTTATTGCCCCGATTTCAATCACGCGAGGATTGTGTGGATCGGAATTTGCCAATATCATATGGCGTAATTATACTTTTCAAAACATTATGAATCTTCGACCCGAGGTGACATCTCATGAATAATTCCAAGCCCGCAATCACGGCCTTGCTCGCCATCCTGGTTTTAACCTCTTCATTGTTCCTGGCCTCATGTTTCAGGCCGGCGGCCAGCTACAAGCCCTCGTCTTTGCCCAGCCTTATAGCTTTTGCCTCTGACCGTGATATAACCCCCCATATATTCACCATCAAGCCCGATGGCACCGACTTGAAGGCTACTTCTGACGATAACTTTACGGTCGACGGCCTGCCCGTATGGTCGCCCGACGGGTCAAAGATCGCCTTTGCCTCCGATCAGTCCGACGACTATGAAATCTGGACCATGAACGAGGACGGCAGCGGGCGGAAGAAGATCACCAACAGGCCGGGCTGGGACGGCCTGCCCAGATGGTCTCCCGACGGTAAGAAGATCGCTTTTGTCAGCGAGGTGCGCAATAGTAAGGGCGATCTAAGCTATGAAATATCTGTGATAAATGCCGACGGCAGCGGTATGAAGCAGCTTACAGATAGCGCTACATGGAACCCCGACACCAACACCTCTGATGATACCGAAATACTGGGATGGAACAGCGCCCCCACCTGGTCGCCCGATAGCTCCAAGATCCTTTTTGCTTCCAATCGCGATAGCTCCAGCCTATCACCTGTCCTCTATATCATGAACGCCGACGGCAGCGGCCAGAAAAAATTCGGCCTGCTTTTAGATGTGGACGGCACCGCGCCCAGCTGGTCCCCGGTCACCAATCAGATCGTCTTCGTCAGGGGCAGCGCAGCCAAAGGAGATATCTGGGTTATGGACGGCAGCTCCCCCTTTCCTCTGCTCACGGCTAAAAAGATCACCAATAGTCTCGATAACAATTCAAGCCCGGTCTGGTCCCCGGACGGGAAGAAGATTGCCTACGTGGCCGATACCTATGGGAAGGACAATATCTTCATCATGAATGCCGACGGCACGGGCATCCAGCGCCTGACCTACAGCCAGTCCAATAACGACCGCAACCCGGCCTGGAGATAAACCGGACGTTGTCAGATCTTCCCTCCTGCCACTGCACACCATTGCATTGCCGCCTTCTGAACCGGATCCCAGGGGCTGGATAAAGGCGGTGTGTAAGACAGGTCGATGTCACAAAGGTTTGATACCTGCATATGCTGATAAATCGCTGCGGCAACGATATCGATACGTTTTGACACTTCTGAGTGATGATGGCCGACGATCTGCGCACCCAGCAATCTTCCGTTCTGCTTGTCTCCCGTAATATTTATATGCAATTCTGCAGCTCCGGGGTAGTATATGTTATGGTCCCAGGCGGTCAACTCTACGGTCAAAGGATTGAAACCAGCCCTGACAGCATCCCTGTCCCTTAACCCGGTCCCGGCTGCAATTAGATCAAATATCTTAACGGCTTGAGTTCCAAGGGTACCCTGAAACTCACCTTGTCCGCCTGCCATGTTTTCGCCGGCCACCCGGCCCTGTTTGTGAGCCGTGGTTCCGAGGGGCATATAGACATTCGTCTCCAAGATGCGATGCCAGGTCTCTGCGCAATCGCCGGCAGCCCAGATATCCCTGACATTGGTAGCCATATTCCGGTCTACCCGTACGGCGCCGGCCGCTCCCAGGATAATGCCTGCAGTTTGGGCCAATCTTGTAGATGCTTTGACCCCTGTGGCCACCAGTACCATATCAGCAACCTCTACTTCTCCGGTGGCCGCATGCACTACAAGTTTCTCCTGATTATGTTCAATATTCTGGACTGCCCAGCCCGTCATTATCTTAACGCCGTTAGATTCGAGTTCAGCCCTGATCAGGCGCGCCATATTTGCATCCATAGTCGTTAGTATTTCAGGCGCAAATTCCAGCAGGACCGGCTCCATGCCGCGGCGGACCAGGGCATCGGCCATCTCCAGACCGATATAACCACCGCCGATAATGACAGGCCGGCGGGGTTTCTCCTTTTCAATAAAACGCTGCAGCGCAAATCCGTCCGCCATCCAGCGCAGGAAGAAAACCCCGGACTCCTCCAATCCTCCGATGGGAGGCCTGGCCGGTTCGGCTCCGGTAGCGATCAGCAGCCTATCATAGGGCATCTCTTTGATTTGCCCTTCCGGGGAAACGAGTCGGACCGCCTTTTTATCCGGCTGAATCGACTCAGCGCGGTGATCCAGCAGCAGCCGGACACCCTGTTTTTCGATTTCCCCGATGCCGGTATGGGCCAGGGCCTGCCAGTCAGGCACCTCCCCGCTTAGAAAAAATGGCAACCCGCAGATACTGAAACTGGGATAGGCGTCAGCCACAACAACCGTCACATCAGCCCGGGCATCGATTTCTTTGATGCGCAGCGCAGCGCTTATACCTGCATCACTGCCGCCGATGATGAGCATCCGGGACATGGGGCACCTCCTCGATATTCGCTACTCCACTAAAAAGTATAGCAGCGAATATGCCCTGCCTCCTAACATGCCGATAACGGAAGTATTTGAAGGTCTGCATCCCCCGGAGCTCTCCCTGCCAACCCTCGATTTGACATTAGTACATTTGTTCTACTATAATCTCTCCGTGCGCACTCGAGGAAAGGGGGTGAAGTGCGGTGTCCAGATTTATCGACGAGCCTATAACCGTTCATGTCAGCAGTGAATCCGGCCCTACTGCCTTCATCTGGAGGAAGCGCCTGTACCGGGTGATAGACATCCTCTCCTGGTGGCGTGAGCCTTCCGAATGGTGGAACGGCGAGCCTGTACGCATCCTCATCCGCGTCACGGCCGAGTGCAAAAGGCCGGGCATCTACGAGCTCTGCAAGAGCGATTCCGACTGGTCCCTCCGCCGCCTGCTCGACTGATTTTTAAGAGGCCTCGACATGTCATTCGTACATCTGCATGTCCATTCCTATTATAGTTTTCTGGACGGCGCCGCCGGGCCGGCGGAGCTCCTCGAAAAGGCCAGGCATTTCGGCATGCCCGCCCTGGCGCTCACCGACCACAACCGGCTGACCGGCGCCATCAGGTTCTACGACGCCGCCAAAAAGCTCGGCATCAAGCCGATCATCGGGGCAGAGGTGGATATCGAAGGCGGCTACCATCTCACGCTCCTCTGCAAGGACATGCCGGGCTATTCCAACCTGTGCCGCCTGCTCACCGCCATGCACTGCAGTAAAAGCCCGGATAAGCCGGCCGCCGCCACGCACGTCATGCTCGCCAGCTACCACGAGGGGCTCATAGCCCTCTCCGGCTGCGGGCTGGGTGAAGTGCCGCAGCTTCTCAGCAAAGGCGATCCGCCGGGCGCAGCCCGTGCCGCCGGCTTTTACCGCGAGATCTTCGGCCGTGACTTTTTCATCGAGCTGATCCGCCATCCATCCCGGCGGGGAGCGCCCCTGTGCCACCTGCTCTCCAATTTCGCACAGGAGCACGGGATACCCGCCGTGGCAACCAACAATGTCCATTACCTGGGCATGCGTGATTACCGCATCCATGAGCTCCTCAACGCCATCCGCCTCCTCGTGCCCGTCACGCAGCTGCCGGGGCCGCGCACGGTGGAGCAGTATTTTAAATCGCCGGCGGAGATGGAGCGCCTCTTCAAGGATTTCCCCGGAGCCACCGCCATGTCGCTGGAAATAGCTTCACGTTGCAACCTCGACCTCGAATTGGGCAGGCCGCGCTTTCCCGAAGTTCGACCTCCCCGCGGGTCAAACCGCCGCCGGCCTGCTGCGCAGGCTGGCTTACGACGGCACCGTGCAGAAATACGGCGCCCTGACGCAGGAACTGGCCGACCGCCTGCAGATGGAGCTCGATACCATCGAAAAGCTCGGGTTCTGCAGCTATTTCCTGGTGGTGTGGGATATCGTGCGCTGGGCGAGGGCAGCGCGGCATACGCTGCCAGGCACGCGGCAGCGCCGTGGACAGCCTGGTGGTCTACGCCCTGGATATCAGCATCGCCGACCCCATCCATTACGACCTGCTCTTCGAACGCTTTATGCACCCCCTGCGCAACGAGCCGCCGGATATCGACCTGGATATCGACCGCCGCAGGCGGGACGAGGTGCGCGACTATATCTACCGGAAATACGGCGCCGAAAATGTCTCCTGTGTGGCCACCATCAATACCTACATGGCACGCGGCGCCATCCGTGATGCCGGCAAGGCCCTGCAAATACCGCAGGCCACCATCGAGGAAGCCTGCAAGGGCATACACTGGCTGTCCGCTTCCAAGCTGATGGAGAAGGCGGAGACTTTGCCCGAGCTGAAGGACAGCTCCGTATATAAAAGGCCTGAGCTTAAGGAGTTCTTCAAAACCTGCGCCGCCATCGACGGCTTCCCCAAGCACCTCTCCGTGCACCTCGGCGGGCTGCTCATCGGGGAAAGCCGGCTCTCCGACCTCGTCCCCCTGGAGCCTTCCAGCGGCGGCGACATCATCAGCCAGTACGATAAGGACGATATAGAAAGGCTGGGGCTGGTCAAGATGGACCTGCTGGCCCTGCCCACCATGACGGTTATCGAGGAAGCGGTCCGCAGCATCAAGCAGGGCCGCGGCCTCGAGATAGATATCGATAAAATCCCGCGTGATGATCCTGCTCCCTTCGCCATGCTGCGCGATGGCAAAACCATCGGGGTCTTCCAGCTCGAATCGCCGGCGCAGAGGGAGATGGCGGGCAGGCTGCTGCCCCAGACCTTCGATGATATCATCGTCTCGCTCTCCCTGGTGCGCCCGGGCCCGCTCAAGACGAGCATGGATAAGGTCTACCTGGCGCGCCGCCACGGCCGGGAGCCGGTGGAATATTTACATCCCAGCCTCGAAGGCGCGCTGGGTGAAACGCTGGGCGTCATCCTCTACCAGGAGCAGGTGCTGCGCGTGGCCCACGACCTGGCAGGCATGAGCTACGCCGAGGCCGACGGCTTCAGGCGCGCCATGACCCATGACCGCACCGAGGATGAGATGGAGAAGATGCGCCTTTCCTTTATCCGCTGCGCCATGAAGAATGGGGTCAAGCGCAATGTGGCCGAGGAGGTCTTCGGGCATCTGGCCGCCTTCGCCGCCTACGGCTTCTGCAAGGCGCATGCCGCAGCCTATGCAGTGCTCTCTTACCAGACCCTCTGGCTGAAATGCCATTACCCGGCCGAGTTCATGGCGGCCATACTCTCCAACCAGCCCATGGGCTACTATCCGCCGCGCGTGCTGGCGGCCGATGCGCGCCGCTGCGGCGTCGCGTGCTGCCGCCCGACGTGAACAGGTCGTCCGACCACTATACCGTGGAGGACGGCGCCATACGCGTCAGCCTCAGCCAGGTCAAGGGGATCACCGGCGAGACCGTCGCTTCCATCATCCGTGAGAGGGATAAGGGCGCGTTCACCTCGCTGAGGGACTTCATCCTGAGGGTGGAAGCCAGCCAGCCCATACTGGAAAACCTGGTGAAAGTGGGAGCGCTCGACGCTTTCGGCAAGCGCGGCGAGATGCTGTCAGGCATACCCATCCTGCTGCAATTCAAGCGCAGCGCCGCATCGAGCAACCCTCCCCTCATCGGGGACATACCCGGCCCATGCAGCGTAGGGACGTACCTTCAGGTGCGTCCGCCTGTTTGCCCGGGCGGGTTTGAAAACCCGCCCCTACACATGCCTCCGCCAGGCCAAGATAAACGGGAATCCCTCCTGGCCGAACGCGAAATACTCTCGCTCGACCTCTCGGCGCACCCGCTGGACTTCTGCAACCTCGATAGCGGCGTCACCCGCATAAAAGACCTGCCCGCGGTAGCGACCGGCCGCTCCGTTAAGATCGCAGGGTCCGTCATCCGCTACCAGACCCCGCCCACGCGCAGCGGCAAGCGGGTGGTCTATGTCATCATGGAGGACGGCACCGGCGTGGCCGACGTGACCGTATTCAGCGACGTTCAGGATAGATGCGGCAGATACCTCTTCCGCGCCGGCTGGCTGGAGGTCAGGGGCAAGATACAGCGAAGGGGTCCGAAATCGCTTTCCATCATAGCCGACGAGATAAAGCCGCTGCGGCAGCGGTAAATTGAATGCAGGGTAAACCTACTTAAGTATTTTCGCATTTGTAAAAAATATATACTATCTATAAAACTGTGGGCAAGATAGAAGAGTAAGAAATTAACATGGTTGATACAGAACATGGCAAGGTTTTACGGGAATACCGTGGGACTGGCAATATCAGGCTTATTAATGACGATGACTTTCCCTGTAATATAACTATTGTACAATCAG
This sequence comes from uncultured Chloroflexia bacterium, assembly GCA_963848815.1. GTDB lineage: Bacteria > Chloroflexota > Dehalococcoidia > GIF9 > UBA5629 > UBA1162. The sequence continues at coordinate 9,896 of CAWKFY010000029.1, read as the reverse complement.
AAATAGGATCAATTTATGCAATCTGCGAAATTCCATCAAAACTGAAGGAAGTTACCGATATCGCATATTCCGACCATCAAAATATTGCCTCTATATATGGCAATACTGATGATGGTCTAAGCTTTCAGAGTAAGGGTCCACTCTTTTTTATCACGTACCACTATAGGATATTTTGGTAAATCATCAACATTGCAACTTTTAGCTCAAGAAATTGACTTTTGTACAAAAATAGAAAGACCGTCAAAATACTATAAATTTAGCGTAGCAAACTTTGAATTCACAGGAAATCATGCAGCAAGCAGGAAAATTGGGGATGGTTCAGAGCAGCATGAGTCTTTTTATTTAAACCTCGAACTTAAGACCCCATGGGGTATCGCCTTGATAGATCAAGAGACAGATTATGATGATGTTATCAAAAGGATAAAAGCACAAAATGGTATTGCGGTCACATGCAACATTATTGTGGAATCGACAGTGGAAACAAAAATAAGTGAATTTATACACAATATAGATGAATTATGCCGGCTTTTATCGCTGTCCAGAGCCACCAAAATAAATTGGATCAACGCTGAGAGGCATGGTAAGGACGGGGAAATCCAGGAAATTATCCTCAAACATTCTATTATTTGGCCATTCTCAGTGGGATATTTAATTGATCCAAAAGATCCCTCGGAAACAGCTTTATTTATCGAAAAAATCTATTCATCGTATCTGCAACTCCGCGAAGAATACAATCTTGATATAGCCATTGAGCAGTTTTTAGATGCCAATAACTCAACCACTTATCTGGAGACTAGGGGTTTAGCGGCAGTAGCTCTTATTGATTCATTGCAGCAGATATATACTTCTAAAAATAAACTAACCAAGATATTAGAGCGCTTTGATGATATTAGTGATCATATCTTTGCTAGTTTGACTACAATAATTAATGCGAATTTTCCAAACTTAACAATCAATCAGATAAATGAGATAAAAGAAAAGATTCCAGAGCTTAACCGAAAATCTTTCTTTAGACTCTTGCAAATTTGGACTAAAAATATGAATATAATTATACCGGATTCAGAATTGGGCGAGATTAAACGTACCCGCAATTCTCTTGCCCACAATATGAACTACAGATCTCCTGTTAGTGAAGGTAAGCAACATGAATACTTTCGTCTAATAAATTTCATCAATCAGGTATTTCTTAGATTATTGGGATATGAAGGTTACTATATTTATTTTAATTTAGAGACTGACGAATTTGAACGAAAGCATTTTGATTAACATGCTTACTAATTAACAGCTTCCGGCCAGCCGGCCACCGTCATGTAGATCACGCTTTCCTCTTCGCCGTCCACATCCAGCACAACGTTGACTTCGTCATCGTAGAAGGCGGCGATAGGGCAACTGCCTAACCCCAGGCTGACTGCAGTCAGCGCCAGATTTTCCGCGATATGGCCGGCATCCAGATAGATATACCTGTAGGCTCGCTGCCCGTACTTGAATTTGCAGCGCTGAAATACTGCCGTCCAGACGAAGACCACGGCAGCTTGGCCGCAAACCTCCTGTCCCATAGCAGCGGTGCAGATCTGGTCGGCATGGTCGCCCAGCCTGATCTCCTCCAGCGTATGCTCCCTTAGGTTGTAGTGATAAACTCCTTTCCCCAGGCCTTCGATATTGTGAGCTATAACATAGGTCTCTACCGGGTAAAGAGCGCCCGCCGATGGGGCTCTGCGGTACACAAAGCCTTCTTCCACACTTTGTATGCCGGTGGATGCCCAGAGCAAGTACGATAGCTGATCCAGCTTCAGCGGCACTTGCTTATAAAGTCTGATGCTGCGGCGTTTCTTGATAGCTGTATCCAGCGGCATATCGGTCCCGTGGGCCGGTGACTGTAGAATGGTCTGGGTGCTATCGGGATAGAGCTTATAGGCATCCGGCTCGCTGTCAGTCTGCCGGACCTTCTCCGGCATCTTGAAGGGAAAGTATTTGGTCTGCTGTTGAAACTGGTCGCCTGCCCCTTCTCTCATTTTATAATCACCCCGCATATTATTCTAGTTTTGTGCAATAAAAAGCAAAAAGCGCCTCAGTGCCCGGCGCTCTTTGCTTCGGGAGGAGAACCGCTATATTCAGACCATCCGGCTTAGTAACAACACCATAGACAATATTAACCCTGCACAAACCAGCATAGACCAGAAGAGAGCCTGTGTTTTCCAATCGTGTTTGACCATTCCGAAAACCGATTTCATTGCAGTCATTTTCGCCCTCCTTAATCTATTGCGAAATTATTCTAGGGCCGTCCCTACGTAAATACAATAGCGTTTGAGTACTGGTTTGTCTGTGACATTAGTACTAAACAGGCCGGTACGCTGTATAAATCAAAAAGGCGGGCAAGCCCGCCTTTCTTATAGCCTTTGCTCATCTAACCGGTGGAGATTTTTTAGACTCCCACTACCACGCCGAGTGCAATTATTACCGCCAGAAGAAGCGTGCCATCGACTACCATTCCGCTAAGCAGCAGCCTCAGTTTGCTGTCTGTCCTCAGTATCTCTTTGAAAGTTTTCATTGTATTCATGGCGCCCTCCTTATTTGTTATGCAATCATTATGCACCCGGTCCGCCACGCCGGTAACGGCAATTAGTCCTGTATTATCTTGTCCCGCAGTATGATTCTCCGCACCGAAGGTAGTAATACCGGTGGATGATAAGGCGCTGACAAACGGCTGATTAGAGCCCATTTTGACAACGGGCAGTGCCAAATCTATGCTATTAGAGAACACGTATTACACATACGGGAATTAATAGATGTGAAATCCCTCAACCATATCCTGGTAATTGCTCTGGTCTCCCTTGCAGGCGTCCTTGTGAGCTGTGTTAATAAGGAATACCCCTTGACACAGAATTATACCGTTACCGAGAACAGAACGGAAAATATTACGGAATCCTATACCGAAAACGAAACTTACATGAGCATTTCTTCGGGCGAGTTTGAATTGCCTTCTTTCAACAGTTGGACTTCCTTCGATATCAGCCTCAATGGCTCCGGGAATTTTTACTATTATGGCTATGATGTACCTGACTGGGGCCTTACGATAATATCAGCCTCAAAATCGAGATATGGATCCACCTCAATACGAGTTGGAAAAAATTATGGTCTTGACATGACTAAGACGGGGCATATATCTTATCCCGAGCCTCCTCTCGTCGGAGAGGAAGCAGCCACCACTAATGAGACCTCTAATTACTCTATAACGGGCACAGCATCGAACAACTGGTTGAAATCGGCTAATGACGCCCTGGCCCAGGCAAAGTTTCTCGGCGCAATGACCAACCTGTGGTCAAACCTGGATAATCCACAAGTTATTGAACTTAATGCCGGTAAAGCCGCCAAAATAGCAATTATAGTCAGTGGGCCTCAAAATAAATGGAACACCTATCCGAGGTTATTTGTCCGCTGGACTGCCAGCACACCGTTCAGTCGCCCCGTCGTCCGGGAGAGGATAATCCAGAATGAGGTCCCATACCAGGTGGTAAAACAGAGGATGTATTACCAAATAAAGTCCGTCCCCTTTTGGGAAACTCTTTTCCCCACACGTTAATTAATGACGTTATGAGTAACAAAATAACGATATTCTTAATTGCCGGAGCCGGACGGTAATCATGCAATCGCCGCGTCGAAGATTGCCGGCTTTGTTCATGGTCATGCTGGCTATTATCCTCAGTACGGCCGTTGCCTGCATCAACGTCAGCTACCTCTCTAAACAGACGTACTGGGAAAATACCACCGTCTCGGAAAACCATACAGAAACTTACAGTGAGAACGTGCCGGTGATCAGGGTGGTATCAGGAGAAGAGACGCTCACGCCCTATATCGTATGGAGCCAATCCGAGATTAATTACAATGATTTAAAGCATTTCTGGTATTACGGTTACAGCTTGCCCGGCCATGACAATTCCACGGTAAAACTATTATTTCTTAAACAGAATTACTATGAATTCGTCCGTGTCTATGTGTATGATTTCGATGAACGAGGGCAGATACTGGCGCCACCGGTCATATCATCATCGGAAAACATTTCATCGTCAGAAAACATTTCACAATACGCCAACCAGATAGGGGGGATCGACAGTTGGACTAAATGGGTTTATTCAACCGATACAAAACTTACCTTCGCCCGTCCCCTGGCTGTTATTTCAGACCTGTGGCTGAATTACTATGACAACCGCGTCTTTGAATTTAATACACACGGCGCCCGGGAAATAGCCATTATCCTGAGCGGCCCCACGCTACCACAAAACTGCCATTTTACGGCAACCCTTTCATGGTCGGACTACAAAACTGAAAACATGACCAAATCTTCCGAGCAGATAGTTAGCTCCAGCACTCAACAGCCGGTACTGAAAACCAGAAGCATTTCTCAAACCAAACAGGTGCCCTTCTGGGAAACACTCTTCAACCGGTAAATCTCGCTTCGAATTGATCTATCCATTGCTTGCCTCTTAGATGCACGGCCACAAATGAGCCGAATGGCTCATTTGATGACCCATCCGGATTGATTTTTTGACCCTTGCAGATCATAATCTAAATGGAGACACATTATGATCGAGCAAATGGGAAAAATCAGAGCCGCTGTCAACCGCGCAGACGGGGGACATATGCTGTTTGCCCTCTTACTGCTGGCGCAGTTCCAGCTCTGGGACGGGGTTATGACGCAGCTCTTTGTCAGTAGCGGCCTTGCCAGGGAAGCCAACCGTATAGTGGAACCACTGATAAACAGTGGAAGCTTCCTGGCATTCAAATTGCTGGGCATCGCGGCGCTGCTGCCGCTCTTATGGCTCATCCACAAGCGTTACCCGCGGATCGCTTTCATGGTGGCGTCCTGCCTGTCCATATTTTATTTGGGCGTCATTAGCTGGAACTTTGTTGTTTTTTTCAACTAAAGTTCCCGATCGTTTTTTTAAGTGACAGCCGAATCTTTAAGTCTACTTTTTAGCGGTTGCGAAATCGAAATCAAATTCGTTTCTCTCAACCACATCAATTAGTATATCTACAACCCGCGGATCGTAGATCTTATCCCTGCCGCTTTTCAGCTCGGTGATGATCTCCTCTTTTTTGCGCGCCGGCCTGTACGGCCTGTGGGAGCTCATGGCTTCCACAACATCGCAAATGCCCAGTATGCGGGACTCGGTGCTGAGTTTATCCCCGCGGATACCGTTGGGATAGCCGCTGCCGTCCAGTCTTTCATGATGGTTCAATACCATGTCCATTACATTTTCGGGCAGGTCCATATCCTGGAGCATCTCATGTCCGCGTTTCACATGGGAGCGGATGAGCACCCACTCTTCGTCCGTCAATTTGCCGGGTTTGGACAGAATGGTATTGGGCACCGCAGCCTTACCTATATCGTGCAGCAAAGCTCCCACCCGCAGCCATTCGAGCTCTTCGTTATTCAGCCCGGCTTTCTCACCTATTGCCACTGCGAGACTGGCCAGCCTTTCCTGATGGCTGACTGTGTAGGGATCCACGGCAAACATGGCCCTGGATATCATCTTTGTAAGCTGGATGAAATGGAGCTTAATTTGAGCATTCACCCTCTGGCGTTCCAGCGACTGTGCAATCATATTAGCAGAAGTTGCCAGCACATTGATCTCCACCGGCTTCCATCCCTTCGAGTCCGTCTTTTTATCAAAACCGACTACGCCGGCAAATTGGGAATTAACCATAATAGGAAGAATCAGGCTGGAAGATTCACCGTTAGACGAGCTGATGATGGCGCCTTCTTTCTTCGATAGTTCCATAAAGCCCTGGCCAAATCCCTCACTGCCCATCAGATCAGGCACAGGTTGGCTCTTCCCATTGCCGTTATTCCCTCCGGTTGTATAGCTAACATAGAGCTTGGGATTCTGCAATCCGTCTGCAAGGTTGACAGTCTGCTTCGTTTTGGTCTTATTCGAGAGGATATCGGATACCTTGGCCGAATTGGGCAGGGCATTCAGCAAAATGAATGCACTGTGGATTTCGGATGTATTACATAGAATCTCAAGTATCTTTTTATAGGGTATATCCTTCCTGTTCTCCAAAAGTACCTGGCCCACCCTGGCTATAGCTTTTAGGCAATGCTCTTTTTCTTTCTGTACCTTTTCTATCTCTCGCCGTTCGGCGATATCTCTGGCAATGCCCTGGAAGCCCGTCACTTCATTGCCCCTGTTTCTAATCGGCATGAAGCTAACTTCCACGGGTGATTTTTGTCCGTCATTCTTCATGACGTCGACATACAAATGGCGGCCGGAGATATCTTTATACTGCTTGAGCTGCTCGATAATAAACGGCCTATATTCGGGCGAAAGTATGTCCTGCACATTATTGGTGAGGATTTTATCCAGCTTATAACCGCTCAAGTCTTCGATAGCCTTATTGGCAAATGTGAAATTTCCTTCCCGGTCCAGCGTGAAAATGACGTCCTGCGTGGTATCGATTATATGCTGGATCCTTTTTTCCGCCTTGCTGGCCTGCTCGCGCTGGATCACGAGCTCATTATGTATTTTGTATATTTCCCGGAAGCTGAAATGCACCAGCAGGGATATAATCGACATGCCGAACAGCCAATCCAACAACATCTGGAAAGCGGTTACGGCTGTCCCTGAATTTAGAAACACATAATGTATGATCTGTAAGGAAGCGAGCGTAGCTCCCGCCATCACCAAGATCAGCGCTTCAAGTTGCCTGAATTGTATCTTCACCTCTTTTTTTAATACATCCATAGCCATTTTTTTCTCCTCACCGTTAATACGCCGAATGGCGGTTCAAGCGTTATATCAATTTAAGACGCAACTTATCGCTGCTTCCAATCGTTTCCTCCGGAATTGTAGCCATACTGATTGCCGGCGAATGCGCCTTCGTCGTCGATATCTTCATCGTCTATGGTCCGTAACCTCTTGATAGTGTGGCCGATCCAGAAGAACAAAAACCCGAAGAGCACAAGGCCCAGGCTGATTAATACATATTTCACCCAGTCGGGCATATTGGTCAGGACAGTAATAAACGTATGCCCTTTATAGAATGAGCTGACCGGTGACCATGCGCTCTCATTGGATGCGCGGTCGACTGCCTTCACATGCCAGTAATAGGGGGCATCCCTTCCCGGCAGCATTTTGCTGTCATCGGTAACGTCTATGTAGTTGGTCATCAAATTGGCCTGGGACATGATGATGTTGGTAAACTTCGGATCGCCGGCGATCTCAATAGTATACGAGACGCCGCTGGGATCCGTGACAATCTGCCATTCAAAATGTGCATCTTTGGTGATCCTGCTGCCATCGGTTGGCAGGGTAGGAGCAGGCGCCAACGGTGGATTTGATTCCACGATAAAAATGGCATTCTGCGTGTTAATGCCATCCGATGCCGTAACAGTGTGTGTTCCGTGCATGCTTACAGGCACTTTAAAAGTTTGTGTAAAGCTGCCGGTCTCCTGCACTGTGGTCCCGTCAAGCTTGATATTATCGTAGTTAATGCTGACCGGGAATCCGGGCCTGAACCCTGCGCCCTGCAGCCCTACCTGCATCCCGATAAATCCGTTATTGGGCGTAATGCTCATCGAAGATGACACAGTCACTCCCTGGTAGGCGCGGTTGACCCGGTCATCGAGCTTTATCTGGTGCGCACCGTCTCCGCAGGCGGGGACTTTGATTGTAGTCATAAACCCGCCGTTGGAATCGGTCTGAACTATGCCGGCATCCTTGTCATCGAAATAGACCAGGACGTCAGTGACGCCCTGGAATCCGGTACCGATTATGGTGACGTTATCCCCCACTGCAATATGCGCCGGTGTAACGGTCATCTGCTGCCTTACATTGAACACTGCGACTGCAATGTTATTCTCGGTATCCTGGACCTTGATATTGTGGTTGCCGCGTGAAGTCGGGGGAATCTGCAACTTGGCATCGTAAAATTGGCCTTTATCATCGGTTTGCGTGGTAACAAGCTTTTGATCATCCAGGCCAATATAGACTAATTTTTGCGCTGCAAAGCCCTTGCCCTGGATTATGACAACGTCATTTACAAAGCCACTGACCACATTGCCGAGATCGATCGACGGGTCCACCTTGAATCCGGTAGTCAATTTATTTACTCCATCATCAGCCATGACGATGTATCTTCCCGCAGGGAAAACGTCCAGGTCCCAGTCAGCCACCCCGTATCCGGATGAATCCGTGGTCGTCTTGGCGGCGACCACGGTCTGGGTGCCCACGTCAGTCCCGGCGCCGATGATCGTGCCCGAGCCGAAGGTTACGATAATGTCCCTGTTGGGCTGGTAATTTAAGATCTTGAGGTAGATATGCGATCCCACCGTGCCTTCGTTCGGCATTATCTCGATGCTGGGTGAGGTGGTTACGTTATCCGCAAGCACGGCCGGCATGCTGAGCCTTGGGAAGCTCAGTGCGCCGATCCCCAGGGCTGCAATAATTACAAGGAGCCTGATTACGCACCAGTTGCGTGCTAGTTCGCTTTTCCGAACAGTTCGCAAAAAGATGCCGCTTATATAAACTAAATAGCTCTTCAAAGCACCCATTTTAGATTTCATACTTTTACGGTTCATAGCGCCCTCCTTCTTATTTACGATGTATTCCGCCCAGGAATTCTGATACCTCGCTGCCCAGGTTTTCTATATTCTCAACATCGACATCGAACAGGTTAGCGGCCAGGTCTGATGTTGAGACTCCTCCACTTCCTCCATTTCAAACACGCTCATCAGCTCTTCTATGTTCTGCTGTTCAGGGGTTTCCTCTTCTCCCTCGACAAGCGTGTCCATGGTGGGAAGATCGGGCAATGCTATTTCTGCAACTTCCTCATAAGGGGCCGGTTGGGCCTCCTCAGGACCCGGCGAGGCACCCTTTTTGTCGCTCTTTTTGTTGCCCTTTTCCTCAGATGTTTTTTTGGCCTTTTTCGATGCCGCTTCTGTGCCCTCCATTTCAGGTAGCAGTTTATCGTCCGGCAGATCTTTAAGCTGTAATAATTTATCGTCCTGGCCCTTATCTTTCCCCTTGCCTCTATCTTTATCTTTTTCTTTATCTTTTTTATCTCACCTTTGTCCTTACTTTGACCCCTTTAACCCTTTTTACCGGCACATACTTAGGTATCTTCCTCTGTCCGGCGGCCTTTAACGCTTCTATCTCTTTTTTAGTCAATGGTCGTACAGGCGTCATACTTCTCATCAGGAGCCATATAATGCCGAACACGCATAATGAGGCCACCATGATGACCACCAGATCACGCCGACTTCGAATAAATCCACCGTTTACTCCTTATTATAAATTCTATGTAATTATGGTAATTATGGTATCTTGTTTTTCCTTCTATTATCTATTCCTAGCGATAGATGGTATCAATGTTTATCCTCAAGCCATACCCAAGTCTCCCGATTCTAATTACAGTATGCGGTATAAGCAGGCGGAAACAAGTAATATCTGATAGCTGCCTTCCGATTCTTACCGAAGACGCTGGTATTGTAGTGGACGCCGGGAAAATACCTTATCTTGATGAGCCTTATGTGTTTAATAATTTGATCTAAAACTCGGATACTGGGTTATAGCCGCCTGCTCACTGATTTAAAAACTAACCAGATTGAATGATGTGATCACATACCAAGCTCAACCACATTCAAATGGTAAATATGACCTAAGGTTTAGCCCAGCGGTTCAAATGGCTATTGTAGATAATTACCATATCGTTTTAAATGATTCACAGTACTTTATGGATTCGTAGTTTATAAGGCGAATAGAGAAGAAAATTAATTATTACACCAAAAAATAAAAGCGAAATAGAAAACGCTAAATATCATAGAAAATTTTTTTCCTTCTATTCAAACTAGATTTCTCCATTTCACTACCAGCTCCGCCATACCTAAAATAATTCAT
>CAWKFY010000028.1:0-13830 GCA_963848815.1 uncultured Chloroflexia bacterium | reverse complement strand
CTCTCAAGGAATCTTTCCCGTCGCTGGAGAGGGTCACTTCTTATTGCCGTTCCAAGACTGCCGCCAAGAAAAGCCCGGCCGAACTAAAGGAAATCGCTCAGGCGGGGCTTTCACGCATCCATATCGGCATGGAGAGCGGTTCAAACACGGTGCTCGAATTTATTAATAAAGGCACCACGGCGGAAGACCATATCAAGGGGGGAAAGAACATTAAGGAGGCAGGCATCGAGTTGTCAGAATACTATATGCCGGGTCTGGGCGGAAGGCAATGGTCGCATGAACATGCTTCCGAATCCGCCCGCGTGCTGAACGAGATCAACCCGGATTTCATACGCCTGCGCACCCTTCAGGTCAGCGAAAGCATGCCTTTGTGGTCGAGGCTCAAGGAGGGTGCTTTCACCCTGCAGCGCGAGGACGAGATCGTCAAAGAGATCGGCGAATTTATAGAGAAACTGGACTTTTCTGGGGAATTGAAAAGCGACCATATTTTGAACCTGCTGCCCGAGCTGGAAGGCCGGTTTCCAGAGGCCAAACAGAGATGCCTGGATGCTGTAAACAGGTATCTTAATATGTCCTTGAAGGACCGCCTGAATTTCAGATTGGGCAGGAGGGCGGGCCTCTACGAGCAATTAAACGATATTTATAATGCGGGCAAATACCGCAGGGTCGATGAGGCGCTGAAAAGGGTGGGCGCCGATACCGAGGATAAGGTTGATGAACTCATAATCGGAATCAAGGAACGCTTCATTTGAAGACGAGTTTATGATAGTATATAGCGTTTTTATAGTGAAAAATCAAACGCAGACTGAGAGGGTTTTGGGTTGGACCGATTTCCCGGCTTCATGAAAAATCCCGCTAATGCCATCGCATCCGGATCACAAAGCAAAGGGATAGAAGGCTATGTATTCGACGGCGTGGATGGAAGCCAGATGGCCTTCTGGGAGTGCCCAATGTCGGGCGTGTCGTTGGAGCATGTCCATGATTATGACGAGTATATGGTGGTTGTGGAAGGGTTGTACACATTGATAATTGACGGAAAAAGGATACCTGTGGCTACAGGAAAAGAATACTTGATACCGAAGGGGGTCCCGCATGCGGGGGAATGGCCTGCAGGTACACGGACCATCCATGCTTTTGGCGGGCGGAGGGCCCGACGAAAAATTGATAATATGTAACAAAATTGATGTTCTGGCGTTATATATATAAACCAATTCGAGGAGAACGATGAAAAAGATAATATATCTGGCGGCCGTCCTGGCGATTTTTTCCATGCTTCTGCCTGCATGTATATCCGTTCCGCAGCAGTTGCATGCCGTTAAAGGCACGTTTACCGAAGCACAATTGGGCGGGGATGCCCAGACGCTCAACTGGGTCATAGCCACCGACGGTGGAGCGTCCAAGAGATATACCAGCTTCATGGTTGACCCGCTGGCGGTCTTCGATAATAAGTTCAAGCTTCAATTGCGCTGCCTGGCCAAAGATATCGAGGTCTCTTCCGACGGCCTGGTATATACGATGACCATCCGGAACGATTTGAGATGGTCGGACGGGAGCCAGGTCAAGGCCGACGATTATGTTTATACGATCAATAATATTTTGCTGGCCGACTGGCTGAACTGCACCGACAAGCCAAAGTGGCAGGAGGTGGCCGACAATCAGACTTATCCTGTTGTCGCCGCTGCACTGAGCGATAATTCGTTTAAAATCACACGCCGCACGGTGGCCCCCGACTTCATATATATCATTTATGACCTTATGCCCTATCCCAAGTCTATCGCCACACATTACGAGAATAAAAAGGACGAGTTTACCGCGGCGCCGGAGTTCAACAATATGAACTACGCGGGCAACATGGGTGCTTATACCCCCGTGAACTGGAATTCGAACGAAGGCTTTGTTATGAAGCGCAACGCCGACTATTACCTGGGCAAAAGCAGCGGCGCCCCCTACTTCGAACAATACGTCATTAAAAGCTACGGCCTGCAATCGATGATCAATGAAGGGCTGACTGCAGGAGAAATCTCCTCCGGCTACATCGAGCCGCAGGATGCCAACTCTTACAGGTCGCAGGAAAAAACGACCGTCTATACCATTCCGACGGGATTTTACGTTTATCTGGCCTACAATCAGCGCGACAACGGCTGGGCCGGTTTGAAAGATGCCAGGGTCAGACAGGCCATCTCCATGGTCGTTGATAAGCCGGCGATTATACAGGTTATGTACCAGGGATTCGCGGTTCCGGCCTACAGCTTCATACCGCCCTATTCTCCCTGGTATGACGAGAGCCTGCTGAATAAATACGGAATGAACCCGGCGTCGGACCAGCAAAAGGCCATCGACCTTATCAAGAGCGCCGGCTATGAGCAAAAAGAGGTCGACGGCAAGATGGTGTTCGTGGATAAGGACGGGAACCCCATCAAGCTGGTCTTCCCGGTGGATATGGGGAGCGATTTCGAGCAGAACCTGGCCATTCTCATCAGGCAGAACCTTATGAGCATCGGGCTGGATATCACGCCCAAATTCGCCCCGCGATATGGTTTTCGCCGGACTTATGAACAAAGTACCCGGTTCAAGTGATCAACCGTCATTAAATAACGGGCCGAAAGCGGTGAGCGACCAGCCCTGGGACCTGGCAATTCTTTCTACCCATGCCAACCCGCTGGCGCTGGGCTCCAGCAGCGACTTTTTCTCATCGACCGGAAAATTTAACCTTTTCGGATATTTTAACGATAAGGTCGATGCCCTGTATCAGAAAGCGGGGTCGCCTGCCGGGTTGAGCGACGAAGGCCGCAAACAGATTTACGGCGAGCTGTCCAAGACCGTTTCGGACGATCAGCCGGTGGATTTCCTGGTATTCTACAGTGATAACTATGCTTTCCAGAGCAATGTCAAAGGCGTGGAGCCGGGTCCCAACATGCTCTATAACTACCAGTTCTGGTACCTTCAATAAAATACAAGAAATATCAAGAGGTAATAATTGATCAGTAGCAGACTTAATAAGGGACTTGCCGTCACTGCGTCAGCTGTTTTGTTGCTGCTGTCCCTGGGCGGCTGCGCCGCCCCGGCGGCACAGGGCAACTTTATAGAGGGTGATGTATCGGGAGGCGAAGCCGAGACCCTCAACTGGATATTGGCCGCCGACGCATCCTCCTTCGGTTATGTGGGCTATACGCTTGAATCGCTGGCCACCTACGATAACAAGTTCAATATCGAACTGCGCTGCCTGGCAAAAGATATAGACGTATCGCCGGATGGACTGGTATATACCATTACCATCCGGCATGACCTGAAATGGAGCGACGGATCGCAGGTTACGGCCGATGACTATGTATATACGCTGAAAAACCTGATGTTCTCCGACTGGCTGAACTACAACTACAAAGAAGACTGGCAGGAAGAGGTAGGCGGGAAAAATGTTTTTGTCACGCCGCAGGTGGTGGACGACACCACGTTTACCATAACGCGGCAGACGGTGCAGCCTGAATTCATTTACACGCTATATAGCCTGACCCCCTATCCCAAATACATATGCACCAAATATGAGGGGAATATCGACGCTTTCACTCAGGCCAAAGAATTCAACGATCTCTCGTATACAGGCAACCTGGGACCGTATAAATTCAAGGAATGGCTGAAGAACGATAAATTCGTGGTTGCGAGGAACCCTGACTATTACCTGGGAAAAGATAACGGCGGCCCCTTATTTCCAGGAGTATACTATCAAGCTGTTCGGGACTTCGGCGGTGATGCAGTCGGCACTGGAGGCCGGAGATATTACCTACTGCGGCATAGAGCCGCAAAACGTTGCCAAGTTTATAAATATGCCGCGCATCAACGTTTACACCATACCGTCCAGGGGTTATAACCTTATAGCTTATAATGAGCGGGCCAACGGCTGGGAAGGCCTGCGTAATAAAGAGGTCCGGCAGGCCATATCCATGGCCATGGACAAGGACCCCATCGTCAAGAAGATTTACCTGGGATTTGCCGAGCCAGCCTTCAGCTTCATACCTCCCAGTTCGCCCTGGTTCAACGACCAGACCTCGCTTAAATTGGGAGTGGCTCCGCTGAACAGTAAAGACAAAGCCATCGAGATGCTTAAAGAAGCGGGTTACACGTACGGCAAGGACGGCGACCACGAGGTGCTGCTGGGCAAAGACGGCAAGCCGGTCAAGCTGCTGCTGGTAACCAACCCGGGCAGCGATGTGGTGGAGTCGCTGTCGTTATTAATCAAACAGGAGCTGGCGGCCATAGGCATCGACGTCGAGGTCAAATGGGTGCAATGGCCTACGCTGCTGCGCAGTACATGATGAACAAGGTCCCCGGCAGCGACCAGGAGCCGAGATACAATAACGGCCCGCAGGCGGTCAGCGAGAAACATGGGACCTGACCCTGATGGGACACAGCACTGATCCGCTGGCCCCTTCCGGCACCAGCGTCTTCTATGCCAGTGACGGAGGCCTGAACTCCTTCGGATTCTTTAACAGCCAGGTCGATGACCTTTTCAAGAAGATCAGGTCCAAAGGACGGGCTGAACAAGACGGAGCAGGCCAAAGATGTATGCCGAGCTGGCCGGCCTTATCTCGGACGAGCAGCCGGTTGATTTCCTGATCTACGATCGCAGCAATCGCGGCTTTCAGAAGAATGTGAAGGGTATAGAGCCGGGCATTAACATGGGTTATAATTATTACCTGTGGCGCTTCGAATAACCTGCTTATAGACCGATCATTCCGATCAACGCCGGCTTGCGACGGGCATAGACTATGCGCAACTACATTATCAAACGGCTGATCTACAGCGTCATCATTGCCTGGGGCATCCTGACCATCACCTTTATCTTGCTGCGGGTCGGGCCGTCTTCACCGGTGGACCGGTATATTCTCAATATCGCAGCCAGAGGGCAGGATGTGGAGTCGGTCAAGCAGGCCATCGAGGCCAGGTATGGCCTGAATAAGCCCATCATAGAGCAGTATTTTTCCTACATGGGCAACCTGCTGCAGGGCAACTGGGGCTGGTCGTTCAGCGCTTCCATGCCCGTTCTGGAGCTGATCGGGTCGCACTGGATTTATTCTTTCCAGCTTATCTTGCTGGCTACTATCTTCGCCATCATTCTGGGTGTGGGCCTGGGCATGCTGGCGGCTGTTAAGCAGAATACGAAGATCGATTATGCCACATCTATATTTTCGTTTATCGGTATATCCATCCCCGGTTTCTGGCTGGGCTTGATGCTGATACTGGTCTTCGCCGTCTACCTGGGGGTTTTCAAGACCTATTATGATACCAGCTATCCTATATGGTCGCTGGAAAACCTGAGGCAGTTGATCCTGCCGGTGATGGCGCTGGGCATCGGCGAGCTGGCGGGCTATGTGCGCTACACGCGTTCGGCCATGCTGGATAACCTGCGCAAAGAATTCGTTACCACGGCGCGGGCCAAGGGCCTGCCTGAGCGGACGGTGATCGGCAAACACGTACTGCGCAATGCCATACTGCCGCTGGTCACCATTATAATGTTCGACCTGGGAAGCGTAGTTTTCGGCGGCGCCTACCTGACCGAGATCGTCTTCGGCATACCCGGCCTCGGGCAGGTCTCATTTAACGCCATCTTTGCCAACGATTATGCTGTGGTCGTGGCGGTCACCCTGATCGGCACCTTCCTGGTACTGTTCATCAACCTGGCAACAGACCTGATCTATACATATCTCGACCCGAGGATAAGATATGAGTGACGAGAAAAAGGGACGCTGGAGCAGGATCAAGATACCGGTCTATATCAACCGGCGGCTGGTCCAATATTATTGGGACAGGCTGAAGAAAAACAAGCTGTCGCTGGTGGGCCTGGGCTTTATAGTTTTCCTGGCGCTGATCGGTATATTCGGGCCGTTCTTTACTATGGACCCGCAACACGCCGATTTCAATATTAAGAACCTGCCGCCGCTGGGTTTTTCCATGCAGGAATCGGTTTATGATATCAAGACCAATACCTTCACAACCACGGTCATCCGGGCCGGCCGGACCATCCGCTGGGCACGGACAGCAAGGGACGTGATATGCTGGCCATGCTGATATCCGGGCTCCAGGATATCGCTGCTGGTCGGGTTGCTGGCGACGGGAATCGCCATCTTCCTGGGGACCTTTCTGGGCGTGCTGTCCGCTTACCTGGGAGGTTGGGTGGATAACGTGTTGATGCGATTTACCGATGTCATGATGACCTTTCCCTTCTTCCTGCTGCTGGTGCTGATCGTGTTCATCTTCGGTCCCAGCCTGGCCATTATCGTGCTGGTCATCGGGCTGACCGGCTGGACGGGCGCGGCGCGGCTGATACGCAGCGAGGCGCTGTCGCTGAGGACCAGGGATTTTATCACCGCTTCCAAGGCGCTGGGCGCCAGCGACAACAGGGTCATATTCAATCATCTGATTCCTAATGTCATCAGCCTGGTCATCGTCATGGCTACGCTCTCCATACCCGGCGTGATCATGGCCGAGGCCTCCTTGAGCTTCATCGGAATGGGCGACCCGATGAGCACGAGCTGGGGTACTATCCTCAATACCGGGCAGCACAGCCTGGATACTGCCTGGTGGGTGGCGGTCGAGCCGGGCATCATGCTGTTCCTTACAGTGCTTTCGTTTAATTTTTTCGGCGACGGCTTACGCGATGCCTTCGATCCGAAGGCCACGGTTTAACCTATGTGGAGTAATAATTAATTTGACGGGCAAAACGATACTGGAAGTAGATAACTTAAAGACCTGGTTCTATACGCGCCGGGGCATAGTCAAAGCTGTGAACGGCGTGATCTTTCACGCTGGACGAAGGCGAATGCCTGTGCCTGGTGGGCGAATCGGGCTGCGGCAAATCGGTCACAGCACTCTCGATTTTCCGCCTGTTTGATAGCCCACCGGGTAAAATCGTCGAAGGCAAAGTTTTATTTGAGGGACTGATCTGGCTACCTGCCCTATGACTCAGTTGCGCAGCATCAGGGGCAAGGATATCGCCATGGTATTTCAGAATGCCCAGTCGGCCCTGAACCCCGTTTTTACCATCGGTGATCAGATAATGGAGCAGATGATACCCATGTTCCGCGCCACAACCGCAATTCGAGGGAAAAGGCGGCCTCGCTGCTGGAAGAGATGAATATACCCGAGCCGAAAGGGCGCTGAAGATGTATCCGCACCAGATGTCCGGCGGTATGAAGCAGAGGGCCATGATAGCTATGGGACTTTCCTGTGATCCCAGGATATTGATAGCAGATGAGCCGACCACCGCGGTCGATGTTACCATACGTGCACAAATCATGCACATACTGCAGCGAATTGAAAACCAGGCGCGACATGTCGATCATTTTCATCACGCATGACCTGTCGCTGGTGAGGGAAATAGGCGACAGGGCAGCCGTGGTCTATGCGGGCAAAGTGGTAGAGGTAGCCCCCGTTGAACACATTCTGAGTAAGCCGGCGCATCCCTATACCATCGGGTTGATAAGTTGCCTGCCGGATATTTCAACCGAGCTTAAAGACTCCCTTCCATACCGGGCAACACGCCCAATCCTATTGATATCCCGGCCGGATGCCCCTTCCATCCCAGGTGCCCCAGCGTTATGGAGATCTGCCACACGGTCGAGCCGGAAATGCTGAACATATCCAGTGTACATAATGCCGCCTGCCACCTGTACGATGCCAATCTCGTGGATAAAAAATGATGAACGATCGGACGATTTTAGATATAAAGAATTTAAAAAAGTACTACCGGGTCATGTCGGGACTTATACCCAGGCCGGTGGGCGAAATCAAGGCTGTGGACGGTGTTTCGCTGACCATCGGCCGGGAAGAGGTGCTGGGACTGGTCGGCGAATCGGGATGCGGGAAATCCACTCTGGGCAAGACGATTTTGCGGCTGGAGGAGCCCACCAGCGGGGAGATCATTTTTAAAGGGACGGATGTGGTAAAGTTGAGCAAGCGGGACTTGAGGAAATTGCGGGGCAAGGTCCAGGTTGTATTCCAGGACCCCGATTCGTCGCTCGATCCCAGGATGACTGTGGGCGAGTCCATCGAGGAAGCGCTTATCGTACAGGGCGTCAAGAGCGCTGGCGAGCGTTCCGAACGCGTGGCCGGCCTGATGGAGAAAGTCGGGCTGGAGCCGGGTTTTCTGAGAGGTATCCCCATGAATTCAGCGGCGGTCAGAAGCAGCGTATCGGCATAGCCAGGGCGCTGGCCATGGACCCCGAGCTGGTGATCGCCGATGAGCCGGTCAGCGCCCTGGACGTATCGGTCCAGGCCCAGATATTGAATCTGATGATGGATATCAAGGACAGGGACAAGCTGGCCTACCTGTTCGTCAGCCATGACCTGTCGATCGTGAAATATATTTCAGACCGCGTGGCTGTGATGTACCTGGGCAGGATAGTGGAGATGGCCGAGAAGCAAGAATTTTTCAGGAATCCCCTGCATCCTTACACCGAGGCATTGCTATCCGCCATTGCCAGCCTGCGCCCTGCGAACAAGGAGAGGATCATGTTCAAGGGCGATGTGCCGTCTCCCCTAAAGCCGCCCAGCGGTTGCCATTTCCACACCCGGTGCCATAGGATGATAGACATATGTCCTGAAGTCGAGCCGGAATACCGAGCAGGTCGCACCCGGCCATTTTGTGGCCTGCCACCTTTATTAACTGGTCGATTCTACAAGGTTTTACCATGTAGCGGCCTTCCAGCTCGTATCCGCTTCAGTCCGGAAGTAGTCCCTGGCGCCTACGCCGCTGATGACGGCGATTTTATCTAGCCGCATACTCTTGCTTGTGAAATCCTTTCGGCCTCTTTAAGCAGCTGTCCGCCCAGCCCCTTGTGCTGGGCCGCGAGTTCATTCTGCTCGCCCAGTGGTACCTCAGAGCCAAAGACATGCATCTCGCGCACCATGGCCGGGTAGGCATCTGTCCATCCGTGCCTATGCGCATCCTCAGCAGCCCGAAAAGCGTGTCCCCATCGTCCTCATAAGATAAAAATATCTCGCTGCCGCCGGACGCCTATATTCGTATTTCTTTAGGGCGGGTATCCGATTTCCAGCCGTCGCGGAGCCTGTGCCCGTATTCACGGCAGCGGATGCAGGCGCACTGTATATTTTTTGTCTTCATCGCCTCCCTGACGGATGATCTGAGGGCCAGGTCTTTGCAGCCGGCTACGATGAATTTGGTCGGTATATCTCGCATAACGCGGGGTATCCGCACGTATTTGGGCACGAGGCTTTTCATGGCGGTTAAAAGCTCCACCGTTTCATCCATGGTATACGGCCGGTAGGTGCCCTCAACGTACCATTTCTCAAGCTCCGTGCTGGCTACCACCAGTGTCGGGTAAAGCTTGAGTCCGTCGGGTTTGAAATCCTCTCCTTCAAATAACAGGCGTGTCATTTCCAGGTCGTGTTCGAGCGTGGAGCCGGGCAATCCTGGCATCCAGTGGTAATAGACCTTTAACCCGTATTTTTTCAACAGCCGGGTGGCGTTGATGACGTCACTTACGGTGTGACCCCTGCGCACCAGCCGGTAAATTTCGTCGTCCAGCGTTTGAACACCCAGTTCGACCCGTGTGGCGCCGAATTCCAGCATGCGTTTCACTTCGTCTTCCCCGCACCAGTCGGGGCGTGTCTCGATGCAAAGGCCGATACATCTGTGTCCTGCGGTTTCGTTTATTGTTTTAGCTTCCTCAAGGTCCCGCGATTCGCAGCCGTTCAAGGCGTCATAGCAGGCCTTAATGAAGCTATACTGGTAATCTGGCGGGCAGGCCGGGAAAGTGCCCCCCATGATGATCAGCTCTACCTTGCCGGCCGGATGCCCCATATGAGCCAGAGCTTTGAGGCGCAGGTCAACCTGGCTTTTAGCATCATAATCGCAGGCCAGGGCGCGTAATACCGCAGGGGATTCCGGTGTGTAGCTTTTGGGTGCCTGCTCATAAGTGGGACAGAAAACACAGGAACCCGGGCAATGAGTGGCCCTGGCCATTACAGCCACGGGTGTGACGCCGGATATGGTACGGGAGATTTTCCTGACGGGATGATTCATCGCTATCGTTGTGCTATATTTGATCTACTTTGACAGTTTAGCAAATTGCCTGAGGGCCTACAAAGGAAATAGCCGGGTGAAAACTTACGATGAGATAGCGGAAAGCTGGTACCGCCTGAGACATTGGACCCGCTTCAAACGAGAGTTGGAAGAACTGGCCGGGCGGTGGGAAAGCGGCCGGCTTTTGAACATTGGCTGTGCGCACGGCCCGGATTTCCTGCCCTTCAAGGATAAATTCGAACTCTGGGGACTGGACTCGTCCCAACAAATGATTAGCCTGGCAACCAAGTACGCTGCGAAGTTTAAATTCGATGCAGCTCTGGTAATGGGTGATGCGGCCATGCTGCCTTTTAAGGATGGCGCTTTCGATTGCGCTGTATCGGTGGCCGTTTACCACCATATCAGGGATAACGCGGAGAGGAGAGCCGCCTTCGCAGAGCTAAGGCGGGTAGTTAGGCCGGGCGGTGAAGTATTCATCACGGTATGGAACCGCTGGCAGATGGCCTTCTGGAATAAGGGCCGCGAAACGATGGTCCCGTGGAAAACTAAAAATGGAGAAGTATTGCGTTACTATTACCTCTACACGTATCCGGAGATAGAAAACCAGGTCGAATCCGCCGGCTTTCGTGTATTGAAAACATATCCCGAAGCTGCTTACAAATGGCCCATAAAGTATTTTTCCAGGAATGTGTGTGTGCTGGCCAGAGCCGACTAGTGTATCAGCAGTAATTCTTGAGTGTTTCGAGTTCGATATCGTCCGTTGCTGTGGAGAGGGCTATGGGTATGAAGACCCTCACTATGTTGGGATCGAACTGTGTGCCGGAACAATTCTCCAGCTCGGCGATGGCCTGTTTGAAAGTCAGAGGGCCGCGATAAGGCCGGTCGGAGATCATGGCTTCAAAGGCGTCGGTAACACATAAAATACGGGCCTCAATTGGTATATCCTCACCCTTGAGTCCGCTGGGGTAGCCTGTGCCGTCCCATCTCTCATGATGATGGCGCACGGCAGAGAGGCAGGAGCTCAGACTGGGAATATGGCCGACTATGGTGGCCGACAGCTTGGGATGCTGCTTGAGCAGTTCCCATTCTTCGTCCAGCAATTTCCCGCTCTTGTTGAGAACGTGATCGGGAATCCCGACCTTTCCTATGTCATGCAGCAGTGAGGCGGCGCTGATAATGGCCACCTGCTCGGGCGGCATATTCAGCGCTTCGGCTGTGGCGACGGCGTAGCGGTTGACTCTGCGGGAATGACCGTACGTATATTTATCCCGGGCCTCCAGCGTTGCAGCCAGGGCGTAAATGGTAGACAGGACATCTGCTTCGCCTTTGCCGTTGGTCGCCGGTTCATTAAGCGATAGCAGAGTTTTAGAGGCCACCGAAGTCCTATTTTGGCCTGTGTGCTTGGCATAATATAGAGCCATATCGGCGGAATAGCAAAGCTCGTCCAGAGTTGTCCCGTCACCGGGCCACGAAGCGACTCCTATGCTTACTGATAGGTCGAGTTGCTTGATGGACATCTCATAATCGATTTTCTCGCGTATCCGCTCCGCCACGCTGAAAGCATCCATGGTCGATGCATTGGGTAGGATGATGGAAAACTCATCTCCTCCATACCTGAAAGCAATGTCGGTAGATCTGATGGAGCCCTCGATCAGCCTCGAAACCAGGATGAGGATGCGGTCTCCCGCCATGTGGCCAAATGTATCGTTGTATTTCTTGAAATTGTCCATGTCCATCAGGATAAGGGAAAAGGTATCGCCATAATCGGTGCGGCGGACTATTTCTTCTCTGAGACGCTCATCGAAATGGCGTCGGTTGAACAGGCTGGTAGTGGCATCCACGCGTGCAGTGGCCTCGGCTTTGGCGTATAGCCGGCTGTTTTCTATGGGCGCTGCTATCTGTACCGATAGTTGTTCCAGTAATGTTATTTGCTCGGCGCTGTAAGCTTCAGGCTTCGTGCTTCCCAGAATAAGCACCCCGATCACTTCGCCTTTATTGATCAGAGGCAGATACGTAAGTGACCGGATGCCCCGACTGATAAACTCATCGCCGCTTCCGAACCGCCTGTTTTGGGATAGATTCTTCTCATAGTAAGGCTGTTTATTCAGGAAGACCCATTCGGTGGCCGTGCAACTCATGGGGATCTTTTGACCCGTGTGCCATGCCGAGCCAACCTCTGTGGATAAAGCTGAAAAGTATATTTCATTTTCCTCAATCAAGGCGATCGCTGTAAAGTCCGCCTCCACGACCTGCTTCAATTCTTTTACAAAGGCATCGTAAACTTCCTGTATGTTGAGGCTGGATGATATAACGCCCGCCAGCCTGTTTATGATGGAAAGCTCCTTTTCCCGCTTCCTGAGCTGGTCTGCCAGGTATTCCTTTTCAAGGCTGATGGCCACGTCGTTCACAATTCTTTCACAAAGATTTATATCCTCGCGGGTATATCTGGCTTTGACCATTTTTTCCCCGAGTGCAAGGATACCGATAATACGATGGCGACTGATTATGGGGAAGAACAACTGGATACCCAACTGAGATATGCTTTCCCTTTCCTCCACCCAAAGTCCTCTGAATTCGTGGGCCGCCTCAAGCCTTTCCCTGGTTAAGTAACTATTATTGGTGCGCATCCACTGCATAACGGGACTGTCGCTCTTAATTATCAGGGACGGCCTATCCTCCTTGGGCGGAACAACAAAGCGTATATAAAAATCTCCCGTGTCCTCTCTCGGAAGCAGCAGGTACGATTGACGGCATTTGATGCAGCCGCAAAGAAGGGTCAACAATTCCGTTCCCAACTCGTTCAGGCTGATTAAACCTCGTATACGTTTTCTGGCAAATTCGTTTAATTCATGGCGGTACTGGTAGCTGTCACGGTAGAAAAGGCGGTCAATTTGTTTGGCGGCGAAATTACGCGTCTGATATATCACGTAGGCAATCAGCAAGGCGATGCCGATGCTGAGCGACAGTCCAAAGGGTGTTATCTCAACATGGAAAAGTGATTGGCCGATAAATGATAGCAGTGCATAAATCACGACTCCGAGCGCCGCCATTGCCAATAATGTCAGTCCCCGGCGTAGTATCAGCCGGATATCGAAGGACCGATGATTTTTGTATATAGAATTACTACTAATACGATTTTCTCCTAGCTATTAGTCGCACGAAATCCATTATGAGAGTGCCAAATATGGATGTCAATAGGTTTTAGTGGGATTTTTGTGGGTACTAGTACTAAAGTTTCATTAGTAATTGTACTTACCGGAAGCTATGGAGCCGGAAAGGTTGTAAAGACGGACGTAAGAGGGCTGGCAGAAAAATGCGTGGAACTAGTATTTCTTGGTCTTAATCGTCTTGCTTAGTCCTTGCAGTTTAAGGCTCAGTTTGTCCAGTTCACCGTTGACTGGTTGTTTGCCTAGCTCCAGGCCATAGCTCAGGAAAAACTCCAAAAAGCTGCGTAGAAGGTCCCTGATCCCTTCTTCGAATTGGTGCAGCTCTTCCCTGGTGATGAAGTCTTCGTTTCGCGAGTTGTTTAAGCGTTCAAAATGGCTGTCGATAATGAAGTTTATGAATTCGGAGACGCTCATATCACCGCGGTTTTCTTCGATCTTCTGCACCGTTTCCGCATCAAGAATGAGCATCCTCTTTTCCGACATATGCGTCTCCTGCATTCTATTTCCCTGTATACAAGATACTTAGCCACCGGGGCATTTCAAAGCCTTTTATCTCCCTTTCTTCCATTGCGGAACGTACGTAGAGGTAATATATAACTCTTTCCCTGTGTTGTCAATAGGATG
>CAWKFY010000027.1:0-52658 GCA_963848815.1 uncultured Chloroflexia bacterium | reverse complement strand
CAACAAGCCGTTGAAACGTTCGGTGACACATTTTATATTCACAGTGCTATAATTCTGCTGGAGGAACAGGCTATGGTGGAGGGTGTACTTTATGATAAGCTGTCCGGCGAGCGCGTTCGCTGCAACGTGTGTCAGTGGCGCTGTGTGATAAATCCCGGCAAGCTGGGCGTCTGCGGGGTAAGAAGGAACGAAGACGGGAAGGTAGTCCCATTGAACTATGCCAGGGTCTCTTCCGTGGCCGCTGACCCGATCGAGAAAAAGCCGCTCTTTCATTTCTTCCCCGGCAGCTCGGTCCTTTCCTTCGGCACCATCGGCTGCAATTTCCATTGCATACACTGTCAGAACTGGGAAATTGCCTGCGTTCAGGAACCGCACTCCTTCGAGGGGTCGCTGCGCAAAATAGCGCCGGATGAAGCCGTCCGTATGGCGAAAATCAGCGGTTATAAAGGCTTGGCCTGGACTTATAACGAGCCCACTATCTGGTTCGAGTACACTTTGGATTCGGCCAGGCTGGCCCATGAGAACGGGCTTTACACTGTTTACGTCACCAACGGCTATATAACGCCGGAGGCGCTGGATACCATCGGCCCCTATCTGGATGCCTGGCGGGTGGATGTTAAGGGCTTTTCCGACAGGCTCTACCACGATCTGGCCAGGGTGCGTAAATGGCGTTCCATACTGGAGGTGGCCGAAAGGGCCAAAAATAAATGGAATATGCATGTGGAGGTGGTGACTAATATTATTCCCGGCATGAACGATGACCGTGAGCAACTGAGCGGCATCGCCACATGGATAAAATCCGGACTGGGCGAGTTGACACCCTGGCACGTCACCCGTTTTCACCCCGACCGTAACCTTCAGCATATACCTCCCACACCTATAGCTACGCTCGAAAAGGCCTGGGATATAGGAAAAGAAGCCGGCCTCCGTTTCGTTTATCCGGGCAACGTCCCCGGCCACTCCCGCGAAAACACCGTCTGTTATAATTGCGGCAGCCTGGTGATTGAGAGGGTGGGTTATACCACAAGGATGGCCGCAGTCAAGGGGACCAGTTGCGCCGTTTGCGGCGCCGATTTGAATATCAGGAATTTCGTTAAAGCAGGGGTGAAAGCATGATCAGGGAAGCTGCTGTGGCCGGCCAGTTCTATCCCGGCTGGCCGGATGAATTGAAGGAGACCATCCAGTATATGACAGCCAGGGATGCCGCCAAGATCGATGCCATAGGAGTGGTATCGCCGCATGCGGGATTTATATATTCGGGGCCGGTGGCGGGCGCGGTCTTCTCCAGGGTGAAGTTCAAGGATACATTTATCCTGATAGGTCCGAACCATCGCGGTGTGGGCAAGCCTTTCAGTATCATGACCGATGGTACATGGAGGACCCCGCTGGGCGAGGTGAAGATCAATAAAGAGCTGGCTGGCGCCATCTTGAAGGCGTCGAGCAACCTGAAAGAGGACAGCCTGGCGCACCGCTATGAGCACTCACTGGAAGTCCAGGTGCCCTTCTTACAATATTTCAGGCCTGATGTGATGATAGTCCCTATCGTGCTTTCTCAGGCTGACCCGTCTGTATATAAGGAGATAGGCCTCGCCGTGGCGAGTGCGCTTAAATCGACCGGCTCTGAAGCGGTGATCGTAGCCAGCAGCGATATGACGCACTATGAGCCCAGTGAACGTGCCCGCAACAAAGACGAGAAGGCTATTCAGGCTATCCTGGATCTCGACGCCGACGAGTTGATAGAACGCATAAACAAATACGATATAACGATGTGCGGATATGCCGGGGCGGTCAGCCTTATAACGGCGGCCAAAGAGCTGGGTGCGGGCAAAACCGAGCTTGTAAAATATCAGACCAGCGGGGATACCTCCGGCGACTATACCAGCGTAGTCGGATATGCAGGCATAATAATCGGCAAGTGAGAGGTGCTTAATGACGGAAGACTTGCATCCTGTAGTACAGCTTGCCAGGCAGGCAGTGGAGAGCTATGTGAAGGACGGCGAAGTCGTCAGGCCCCGCAAGCTTTCCGCGGAGATGAAAGAAAAGGCCGGCGTATTTGTTTCTCTGCATAAACACGGGCAACTGCGCGGCTGCATCGGCACCTTTGAAGCTACCGAGGCTAACGTGGCCGAAGAGATAGTGCGCAACGCCATTGCCGCAGCAACCGGAGATCCAAGGTTCAACCCCGTGAGGCCTTCGGAGCTCTCCGACCTCGACTACAGTGTCGATATCCTCACTTCACCCGAGCCTGTGGAAGACCTGTCAAAACTCGATCCTAAAAAGCATGGCGTGATCATCCAGTGTGGCTACAGGCGGGGCTTGCTTCTGCCGGATCTCGAAGGAGTCAAAGATGTGGAGACGCAGATCGCAATCTGCCGCCAGAAGGCCGGCATCGGCAGCAACGAACCCATCAAGGTCTACAGCTTCCAGGTTCGCAGATACAAGTGAAACCGGGTGTTGATATACCATCCCGTATCTGTTATGGTATATATCGACGGAAGTAATGTATCGAATTTTACAGCATAACAGCGCGGCCTGCGGGGCGTACAGCCTGTATTTATCGCCCGGGAGGGAGTGCTTATGAAGCTGGTGGTCATAGGGATAGGCGATTGCGGCAGCAACCTGGCGGCGGAGTTCGTCCGTTTAAACAGCAAAGCCAAAGCCGAGACCGGCGTTGAAATCCTCGTCAGATCATATGCCATCAACGACGACCTTGCCAGTCTTAACACGGTTAAAAAAGTCGGCGATAAGCTGCTCACGATACAGCTTCCTGCACCCGACAGCTCCAGCAGGGCCTCGGAAGTAGGCGCAGAACTGATGCGGGCCAACGGCGACCGCATCATAGCCACCATGAGGGCGGGTGAATTCTTCGAGACCGATGCATTCATTCTGGCGGCCGGCAGCGCCGGCTGCGTGGGTTCGGGCGGTATTTCCATTCTGGCCCGGAAATTGCAGGAGAGGTATGTTAACAAGCCAGTGTATGGCATACTGGTGCTTCCGTTCAGCTCCGAGGAGAACGTGCCTTTGAATGTTTACAATACCGCCCTTTGCCTCAAGTCGATAGACAAGACCTCCGACGCTATCTTCCTCTTCGATAATGAGAAGGTGAGGTCCGAGGCCAGCGTTAAAACTGCGGCCGGCAATGATGAGATCAACAGGGAGATCGTACTTCCCTTTTTCGACCTGTGCCGTGCCAGCGAAAAGGTCGATCCTAAATACGTGGGGACGAGCAATATAGGGATTGGAGAGATCGTCCAATCGCTTAACGGCTGGACCGCTATCGGCTACGGCAGCGCCCAGTTACCTTCGGCCGGATTTTCGCTTTTCAAGAAGGCGGATGGCTTCGAGAACAAGGGTGAAGAGACCGTCAAAGCCATGGAGGCCATGAGCTCGGCCCTCAGCCATTTTTCCATCGAATGCAAGCTGGAGGACGCACGTAAGGCGCTTTACCTGCTCTGCGTGCCCGGCAAGAATGCCAATATCAACATGACCAGGTCGGTGGGCAACCGCATGCGAGAGCTAACCAACAACGGCGAGGTGAGGGGCGGCGATTTTTACGGCGTTAAAGATTATGCCACAGTTACGCTGATAGCTTCCAGGATAACCTACCTGGAGAAGATAAAAGACTATTATGAGCGGGCTTCGAGCCTGGCTCCCGAACTCAAGAAAAACGAGACTCAATCAACATGACCCTTTTCGACCTCGGCTCGCCCGAACTGGAAGGCAATAAGGGCGCCGGGGATACTGAAGACCCACATACTTCTTCCGTAATGCCTCTGGCGGCCAGGATGCGCCCGCGCAATTTCACCGAGTATGTAGGCCAGCAGCATATCATCGGCGAGGGCAAGGTGCTGCGCAAGGCCATCGAGGCCGACCAGCTCCCCTCCATTATCCTTTGGGGGCCTCCCGGAAGCGGCAAGACCACGCTGGCCCACGTCATCGCCAATGTTTCAAGCTCCTATTTTGTGCCTATGAGCGCGGTAACCGCCGGCGTGGCCGACCTGCGCCGCGTAATAGACGAGGCGCGCAAAAGGCGCAAGGCCACCGGGCAGCGCACCATACTTTTCATCGACGAAATCCACCGCTTCAACAAGGGCCAGCAGGACGCCATCCTTCCTTACGTGGAGAACGGCGAGGTCACTTTCATCGGCGCCACCACGGAAAACCCTTCCTTCGAAGTGATCTCAGCCCTGCTCTCCCGCTGCCGCGTTTTTACCCTCAATGCCCTCACGGACGAAGAGGTCAAAACCATCGTTGAAAGGGCGCTGAAGGATGGTGAGAACGGGCTGGCTAACTTGAACGTCAAACTCGCCCCCGACGCCTATGCAGCTCCTGGTAACCGCATCGAACGGCGATGCACGGGTGGCGCTTGAACGCCCTTGAGATGGCGGCTCGCAGGCTGTCAAGCCGGGCAAGGACGGCGTGCGGAATATCTCGCTGAACGACATAGAGGAGTCCATGCAGAAGCGGGCCCTGCTGTATGATAAAGCCGGCGACCAGCACTACGATCTCATCTCAGCGCTGCATAAGACGCTGCGCGGCTCCGACCCGGATGCCGCCCTGTACTGGCTGGGGCGCATGCTGGAGGCCGGCGAAGACCCGCTGTATATCATGCGGCGGCTGATACGCTTTGCCTCGGAAGACGTGGGCATGGCCGATCCCCAGGCGCTGGTAGTGGCGGTGGCGGCGCAGCAGGCCGTTCATTTCGTCGGCATGCCTGAATGCAACCTGGCCCTGGCGCAGGCCGTGGTCTACCTGGCCACCGCGCCCAAGAGCAACTCCCTGTACACGGCCTACGGCCGGGTGCAGAAGGATGTGGAGACCACGCGCAACGACCCTGTGCCCCTGCACCTGCGCAACGCGCCTACCGGCCTGATGAAGAACCTGGGCTACGGCAAGGGATATAAGTACGCCCATGACTACGAAGGACATTTCGTGGAGCAGCAGAACCTGCCGGACTCCATGAAGGGCAAACGCTACTATTTCCCTACCGACCAGGGCTTTGAGAAGACCGTGCTGGCCAGGCTGAAGGCCTGGTGGGGCAGCCGGATGGAGAAAAAGGAATGAAAGCTGAACACATCACCTTCCCCTGCGGCAGGTTGAAGCTTGAGGGCATATATTTCGACGTTGAAAAGGAAGCAGCTCCGGCCGTGGTGGTCACCCACCCCCATCCCTATTACGGCGGCTCGATGAAGAATAAAGTCATCTATGCCATTACTGCAGCTTTGGGCAACGAGGGCATCGCCGTTTTGATTTTTAACTTCCGGGGCGTGGGCGGAAGCGAGGGAGTCTACGGCGCAGGGACTGAGGAGCAGAAGGACATCAGGGCTGCCCTGAACTGGCTGATGCAGCAGCCCAACGTAAATCCCCACAAAATGGGCCTGGCCGGCTATTCATTCGGCGGCCGGGTGGCCCTGCCTCTTGCCTGCGATGACAAGCGTGTCAAAGGGCATGGCGCTCATCTCGCCGTCTTTCGAAAGCTCACCCTCGGCCCTGCTCAAGACATGTACCAAGCCCCTGCTGATACTGGGGGGCAGCAAAGACTGCAGGTTTCCATGGCCAGCATAAAAGTCTACGGACGGGAAGCTGCCGGACCTGTCAGCGCCAAGATCATGGAAGGCGCCGGACCATTCCTGGGGTGGCTACGAGCCAGAGATGGCCAAGAGCCGTGGCCGCATTCTTCAAGAATCTGCTCAAATAGAAAATCAGGGTATATAGCCCTTACTCTGCATAGTCCTTAAGCTGGCGTTGGCCGTATCTATCTGAGTCTGGTCCGTGGCTATCGTTAAGGCCTTACGCAGGTCGGCTGCCTCCAGAGGGTAATAGGACAGGTCTTTCGACATCTGGGCCAGGATATCGTAGGCCGCCGCCCGGTTCAAATAGGCTTCCGGTATCGTCGGGTCCATCTGGATGGCCTTGTTGAGAACGTCGAGCCCATCCTGCACATCGGCATTGGTGATCAGCATTTCGCCCAGCGACACCTGTGCTCTGGCATTATCCGGATTCAGTTCAACAGCCTTTTTGGCGTCGGCGACCGCGTCCTCCAATTGCAGTTTTCCCCTGTAAGAGATGGCGCGCTCGAGATACATTCCGGCCAGATCGTTGGCAAAAGGATCATGGTTGTCGGGCGCCGCGGGTGCGCTGTTGGTCAGGTCGATGGCCTTATTAAGGTCTTGCAGAGCGTG
Source organism: uncultured Chloroflexia bacterium (assembly GCA_963848815.1). Classification (GTDB taxonomy): domain Bacteria; phylum Chloroflexota; class Dehalococcoidia; order GIF9; family UBA5629; genus UBA1162. The sequence continues at coordinate 46,476 of CAWKFY010000027.1, read as the reverse complement.
GTCGAAATCGCTATTCGAATTGAAAAGGTGGCCGCGATAGTAATAAGCCATCGGGTCACTATCGTCCAGTGAAATAGCTGTATTCAAGTCCGACTGGGCGGCGCCCACGTTCTTGAGGTCGATATTGGCCAGCGCCCGCATCTTGTAGGCCTCGGCCAGGTCGGGATCGATGGCCGTAGCTTTATCGAATTGCTGTATCGCCGCTGTCATGTTGTCTGAGATGACATAGAGCTTGCCCAGGTAGCAGTAAGCAGGCGCCAGGTTGGGGTTAATATTGATGGCCATGTTGATGTCAGCCAGTGCGTCTTTTGTGTCCCCTTTCTCATAATAGGCCGAGCCGCGATTGAAGTAGCCGTCATAATCGGTGGGGTCGAGAGCGATGGCCTTTCCGGCGGCGTCTACGGCCTTGTCCCATTCGCCTTTTTTCACGTATAGCCAGCTAAGATTGGTATAGGCCAGCTTGGCTGTGGGGTCCAGCTCAACGGTCTTGATCAGGTCGGCTATGGCCGGATCATATTGATTTTTTGCCAGGTAGGCAAAAGCGCGGTTCTGGTAATTATCGGGCCTGCTGGGATCCAGCTGTATAGCTTTGGTCAGATCGGCGATGGCCAGGTCCCACTCCGCCCTGGCGTTATAGACCGCACCCCTGTGCGTATAGGCGATTACAAGCTTAGGATCGGCATCGATGGCCTTGGTATATTGCGCTATGGCTTCGACGAACTGGCCCTGGTCATAATAGGTGTCCCCCTGCCTGAGGTATTCATCGGTTGAATTGCCACAGGAAGGAAATAATATTAAGGCTGCGATGATTAAATAAATCAGGTTGCCCGGTTTTCTCATTGAAGTTTCACCTTTTTTAATAAGATAAATCCGCAAAGCCGGCGGCCGTCCGGGCCGCTATGCGCAGCTATAAGATTGCCAATTTATATAGCATACCAGATAACCTGCCGGGGAGTGAAAACTTTTCCGTGCCGGAGTATCTAGCGGACGATCAGGCTGCCGGTACGAACAAGGGCTCCGATCCTGCGGTGCAGATCAGCCAGACTGCCGTCATTCTTGATCATGTAGTCGGCCATCGCCCCGGCCTTGCTGACCTTGAAAACTTCCTCTTCATTTTTATCCTGGTCGAGGAATGCATCATAGGTGGCGGCATCCCTTCCCTCATGGCGCAGTTTAAGCCGAAGAAAACGCTGACGGGGGTTGGTCACCTCGATGCGTATCAGGGTAAAGCTAGCGTCGAAATGCTCTTTCAGGATGCGCACGTCGGCAGGCGCCCGGACGCCGCTGATGCCGGCGATTTTCCATTTCCTCCGGGTTATCTCTTCGGCCGCCATCCTTACGAAGCAACCTTTGCCCAATTTGCGGAAATACCTTTGGGAGATCTCTTCCAGGTTTTCCCTGGTCGGCTCTTTGCCCTCGTCTTTCGCTATGCCGCGCACAATGTCGCCGGTGGCAATGAAGGGGATGCCGTATCTGTCACGCAGATATTTGAGAACCTCGTCTTTTCCGGAGCCTATTTTGCCGACCGTCCCGATTACCCTGATATTCATGCCCTTCGCCTTTAAGCTATCCAGAATATTAACATCAAAAGCGAGGGTAGGGTAAATTTGCGATGCCGGATCGCCTGTAAAAGCGCACGGCGCCTGTCACAGCGATTTACCGCAGACCACGGCCAGCGCCGGTCCGAATCCAACGCAGCACCCCGATATTATTGGGCCTTCTTTGGTTTCTGCACCCCGCGTATCTGTGAGTCCATCACCATTTCCACCAGCCAGGGGAAAAGGCGCTTCATAATGACCGAAAATTGCCCGTCGGCGCCGGGTATAATGATGAACTGCCCACTGCCCATGCCTTTGAGCAGTGCCCCTGCTACCTGCTCCGGCTTCATACAGCCGGCGGTCCCCGATACGGCTACGGTCTCCGGCGGCTTGGTCTTGTTCTCCTCGGCATAGCCGGGCGTATCGGTATCCGGAGGGCAGAGGACCGAGACGTTGATGCCGTGCGGCTTTACTTCGCTGCGCAGGGCTTCGGAGAACCCGATGACCCCGAACTTGGCCGCCGAATAGTCGGCGTAACCGAAGACCCCGATGGAGCCGCAGATGGAGGACACGTTCACAATATACCCGCCCCGCTCTTTCATGAGAGGGTAAGAAAGGCGCACGTATTCCAGGTGCCGTAGAGGTCGACTTTTATAGTCTCGTCGAACTGCTCGTAAGGAATGTCCTCGAAGCGGGCAGGCTTGGCCCTGCCTGCACAGTTTATTAACACGTCGGGAGCGCCGAATTCGGATACCGCCTTTTGCAGTACTTTATTAACGTCCTCATGATTGGATACGTCCAGTACCGCGTAATAAAATCTTTGCTCGGGATTGCAGCCGCAGGCGCTGATCTCCTTTACGGCCTCTTCCAGCACGGGCTGCCTGCGGGCGAAGATGGCGACGCGGGCCCCTTTTGCGCCAGCATTTTGGCCGCCGCCAGGCCGATGCCCGACGAGCCGCCTGTGATATATACGGTCTTGTTGTTAAAATCTTTCATAGTTGCACCTCACTTCTGTTTTAGCGATGCCACGTCCAGTGTTTTCAGCCACTCCATGGTCTGTTTCATGCCCTCTTTATAGCTGATCTTGGGCTTCCAGCCCAGCTCCCGCTCGGCCTTTTCGATGCTGAAGCGAAAGCGTGAGCCCAGGTTGGTCACAGTATAGGTGGTCAACAGCGGCCGCTTGCTGATGCGCCCGACCCGCCAGATGAATTCCATAATCCTGGCCGCAGTCATGGCGGACCAGTAAGGGATGTAGGTCCGTATACGCGGTACGTTCAGGGTATCCGCTATGACATCGCAGAACTCTTCCAGGGTGGTATATTCGCCGTCATGTACCAGATAGCCATTCCCCACAGCCCGGTCGTCCTCTGATATCAGCAACAGCAGGTCGACTAGGTTATCGATGTAGGTAGGCCATACGATGGCGTTTTTACGCCAGAAAATGAGCTCCTTCTTGACGATGGCGTCGGCCAGCAGGGGTACAAAGGTCTGGTCGCCTTCCCCGTAAACCCACAGGGGATAGACCATGGTCACCGGCAGGCCGTTTTCCTTGTGGTAGCGCCACATAATATTTTCCGAGTCTATTTTCGAATCGGGATACGGCTCGCCCCAGTAACGCAGCGGGAGGGTCTCATCCATCACGCGCGATTCGTCGACGCCGAAAACGTCGCAGGTGCTCATGTCCACCAGTCGCTTCACTTTGGCATCGAGGGCGGCCCTGCCGACATTCTCGGCGCCCTTAACCGTTACGTCCCAGAAGAGCTTCTTGGGCGCCCAGTCGGTGACGACCGCTGCGCAATGAAAGATCGCCTCTCTGCCATCCGCTGCCTCACGCACCTTCCCGTAGTCACGGATATCGCCGTTCACCACCTCCACGCCGCGGTCTTTCAGGGTTTTCTCCGCCGGATCGCCAGGCAGTACCATAGCACGGACAGAATTTCCCCTGGCCAGATTCTCTTTGACAACATGTCCGCCGATGAATCCTGTAGCACCTGTGACCAGCACCTTTCTCATGCTGCTCCTCCTTATTTAAATGGGCGTCTCATGTTAGCCCTATCAGATATAAAATGCAAGAGGAGAGACGCTGGAAATTGACCTAAAAACAAGGAAATAGACTCGCAATGACGATGCGGGCTTAAAAAGTATAGAATAAGTGCCAGACAGAAATAAGGAGGCTGCCCATGGATGTTATTCAAGCGCTGAAATCCCGTAGAAGTATACGCGGCTTTAAGAAAGATCCCGGTTCCCGAGGGAGATCATGCAGGCCATTCTGGAAGCTGCGATCCGCACGCCCTCAGGGATGAATACCCAGCCCTGGGAATTCGTGGTGGCTGCCGGGAGTGTGCTCGACCAGATACGAGACGAGTGCGGCAGGCTCTTCGATTCGGCCAGCTTTCCTACCAACGATATGCTGCGCAAGCCCTACGAGGGTGTCTACCGGCAGCGGCAGGTCGACCTGGCCATGCAGATCTTCCAGCTGATGGGGATTGAACGAGACGACAAGGAAGCACGTAAAAAATGGATGTCCCGGGGGTTCCGTATGTTCGACGCTCCCTGCGAGATCGTTATCTGCGCCGATAAGGAGATGGAATTCCATCTCGATATGCTGGGCATAGGGGCGATATGTCAGAGCATCTGCCTGGCGGCAGTGAATTATCGGCCTGGCTACCTGTATAGCCGACCAGGGCATAATGTACGACCAGGTATGGCGTAAATTCGCCAATATACCGGATTCGAAGCGGCTTATCGCCGGAATTTCTATCGGCTATCCCGACCCTGACTTTCCTGCCAACAAACTGGTGACTCCCAGGGAGCCGGTGGAAAAGATAACGACCTGGCTGGGCTTCTGAGAAATAAAACCGGGAGGTAAACAAGTATGAAAGCAGACGTGCGACCGGTAAACGAAGCCGACGTCAAAGCGGCCTTTGCCTTCACCGACGAAGTGGTGGAGAACTATCCCGGCCGTATAACCGGCAGCGAGTCCTGCCGCAAGGCCGGCCTGAGGGTCAAAGAGGAATTCGAGAAATTCTGCGATGCAGGCTCGGTCAAGGTAGAGGAGTTTACCATCCATCCCTGGAGCTTCCTCAAGTATATCCCGGGGCTGGTGGTAGTCTATTTAATCTGCGCCGTCCTGCTTTACTTCGGCTATTACTGGTGGGCGCTGGGCGGGCTGGCGCTCTGCATTTTCGTCTTCACCGGCCAGTTCGTCTTTTATTGGCCGCTGCTGGACCCTTTTTTCCCTGCCAGCAAGGCCTATAACGTATCGGGCGCCATCGAGCCGCAGGGCGAGGTGCGGCAGCAGGTCATCGTAAGCGCCCACCATGACGCCGCCTACGTTTTCCAGATACTGGCGCACATGCCGAAATTGTATACGCCCATCATGGGAGTGGGTGTGCTCTTCCTGCTGGCTGCTTTCATTATCTCTCTCGTAGCCTCCATAATATCCCTGTTCGGGTCTACAGCTTGCGCAGTGGATAGCGCTGGTATTGATCATCGGCGGCATTTTTCAATTGCCGCTGCTCTTCTTCACCACCTCGCAGGTTGTCCCCGGAGCCGGCGACAACATGATCGCCGTGGCCATAGCCGCGGGGATAGGCAGGATTTTCGGCGGGTCGGAGGACCCGCTCGATCACACCCGCCTGGTGCTGGCTTCCTTTGATGCCGAGGAATGCGGCATACGGGGGGCGCGGGCCTATATAAAGGCGCACCGGGAAGAGCTGACGGAGGTCAAGACTTATGTGCTGAATATGGATACGATCTACGAGTTAAAAGACCTGAATTTTTTAGATGCCGACCTGAACTCCACCGTGAAGCTTTCACGATCGATGGCGCAACAATGCGTGGATATAGCACGGGCCATGGGCTACAGGGCAGTCATATCCCGCATGTCGCCGGGCGGAGGGAGCACCGACGCAGCCGCCTTCGGCGAGGCCGATATAGAGGCTACCAACCTGGCGGCCATGAGCTTCAACATCAGCGACTACGAGCAGGGATTCGTGTACCATACCCCCAAAGACACGACCAAATATATTAAGCCCGAAGCGGTGGAGGCATCACTGAAAATAATACGGCAATATATTTTGGAAAAAGATCAATCGGCCCTGTAAATTTAATATCGGGACTGTCGATGTGATACCATATAGCGTAGATGTCTACGTATGATTTCCATTTCCGCAAGCGGTTGAGACCGTCCTTACGATAGTCCGTCTCAGGGGGCTACCTTGACTTCAGCATTCCGTGAAGATATAAGAAATATTGCTATTATTGCGCATGTCGACCATGGCAAGACCAGCCTGGTCGATGCCCTGCTCAAGCAGAGCAAGGTCTTCCGCGAGAACCAGCAGATGGGCGAACTGATAATGGACCGCAACGCCCTGGAGCGCGAGAAGGGCATAACCATACTGGCCAAGAACACGGCCGTCATGTACCGCGGCGTCAAGATAAATATCATCGATACGCCCGGGCATGCCGACTTCAGCGGCGAAGTCGAGCGTGTGGTGAACATGGCGGACGGCTGCCTGCTATTGGTCGACTCGGTGGAAGGCCCCATGCCGCAGACCCGCTTTGTGCTGCGGCAGGCTTTCGGCAAGGGACTTAAACCCATTGTGGTCATCAATAAGATCGACCGGGAAAACGCACGAATAGCAGAGGTCGTCAGCCTTACGCAGGACCTTTTCCTGGAGCTGGCTACCAACTCCGACCAGTTGGATTTCCCCGTTCTATATGCCAGCGCCCGTAACGGCACCTGCACTGCGGATCCCGCCGTGGAAGGGACCGACATGGTGCCGCTTTTCGAGACCATACTCAAACAGGTCCCGCCCCCGGCCGTAGATGACGGCCCTTTCCAGATGCTGGTTTCCAATCTCGATTATGATAATTATAAGGGCAGGTTTGCCATAGGCAGGATCAGCCGGGGCAGCGTCAAGGCCAAGGATATAGTAGCCGTAATTGGAGCGGACGGTATCCCCAGGAAATATGCAGTGGACGATGTCTTTACTTTCATGGGGCTGAGCCGCCTTGCGGTAGAAGAAGCTTCGGCAGGGGAGATCGTGTCGATTACCGGGCTGGAGGAAGTCAGCATCGGCGATACAGTGACAGATCCCGACCATCCGGACGCCCTTCCCCGCATCGAGATCGGCGAACCTACAGTGAAAATGACCTTCGGCGTGAACGGCTCGCCATTTGCCGGGCGCGAGGGCAAGTATTGTACCTCGCGGCAATTGCGAGAGCGTCTCTATCGCGAGCTGGAGGTCAACCTCAGTCTGCACGTGGAGGATACCGATAGCCCGGACCTGTTCCTGGTTTCCGGACGTGGCGAGCTGCACCTGGCCATACTGGTGGAGACCATGCGCCGGCAGGACTATGAGTTCGAGATTTCCCGTCCGGAAGCGATCATGCATGAGGAAAAAGGGAAGCTAATGGAGCCGATGGAACAGCTCATACTGGATACCCGTGAAGATTATATCGGTGTCATCACCGAAATGCTGGCCAAGCGGCTGGGCAAGATGACCGATATGCACAATGACGGCAAAGGCAACCTGCGTATGGAATATAAGATACCCACCAGGGGGTTGATCGGCTTCCGCAGCGCTTACCTGACGGCAACCCGCGGCGAAGGCGTCATGAATACGCTTTTCCTGGATTACGAGCCGTACGCGGGCGAGATAGCCTCTACACGCAGCGGAGCCCTGGTGGCAGCCGAGGAAGGCACGGCCGTCACCTACGGCCTCAATAACGCCCAGGAGCGCGGCATAACCTTTATTGAACCGGGAACGCAGGTCTACGAAGGCATGATCGTAGGCATGAACTCACGTCCCACCGATCTGGCCGTCAACGTCTGCAAGGAGAAGAAGCAGACCAACATCCGTTCGTCGACCTCGGACATCGCCGTAAAGCTGACGCCTCCACTGAAGTTCAGCCTTGAGGAAGCCATGGACTTCATCAATAGCGATGAACTGGTGGAGGTCACGCCCAAAAACATAAGGCTGAGGAAGAGGCTGCTGACCCAGAACGAGCGGTTCAGGGCCAGGAAGGCGGCCGAAAGGGCTTAACAGGCAAACTTAGCCTTGCCTTTGGAGGGTTGGGTTTTATCGGATAGAATTGATAAAAGTCATAAAAATACGCTGAACTACTAATATCTATTTAACAATTGTGAGCGTATAATTATAACTTGTACGGTTTGTTTCAACGATCGTATCACGTGGGGAGAATTTAATAAAATGAAAATCTTACTCGTCTATCCGGAGTATCCGGATACGTTCTGGAGTTTTAAACATGCCCTGAAGTTCGTTAATAAGAAGGCCGCCTTTCCGCCTCTCGGCCTCCTGACCGTGGCCGGCATGCTGCCGCACGAACATGAACTTAAACTGGTGGATTTAAACACCAATAAATTGAAGGACAGGGACATCAAATGGGCTGACATGGTCTTCATCAGCGCCATGGTGGTGCAGAAGGATTCATCCACCAGGGTCATCAACAAGTGCAAGAGTTTGGGGGCGTGCGTAGTGGCCGGCGGTCCGCTTTTTACCACGCAATATGAGGATTTTCCCGGCGTAGACTATTTCGTGCTGAATGAAGCCGAGGTTACCCTGCCGCCATTTCTGGAAGACCTGAAAAAAGGCTGCGCCCGACATATTTATACTTCGGAAGAGAGGCCGGATATCAGGCTGGCGCCAGTGCCCAAATGGGACCTGGTCGATATGAACAAATACTCGTCTATGTCTGTCCAGTATTCACGTGGCTGCCCCTTTGACTGCGAGTTTTGCGACATTGTGGTGCTGAATGGAAGGGTGCCCCGGACCAAGAGCAGGGACCAACTGCTGCGGGAGCTGGATACGATTTATAAAATGGGCTGGCGTGAGACCGTATTTATTGTGGACGATAACTTTATAGGCAACAAAAAGAAGCTGAAAACGGAGATACTGCCGGCCATTATCGATTGGATGAAGAAAAGGAATTACCCGTTCTCGTTCCTAACGCAGACATCCATAAACCTGGCGGATGACGACTACCTGATGAAGCTGATGGTCGAGGCCAATTTTAATCAGGTTTTCATAGGGATCGAGTCCCCCAGCAAGGAAAGCCTCACGGAGTGCGGCAAGACCCAGAACGTGAGCTGCGACCTGACGACGGCGGTCAAGAAGCTTCAGAACCGCGGGCTGGAAGTCCAGGGCGGATTTATCGTCGGATTCGACAGCGACAAGCAGGCCATCTTCCAGGATATCATCAACTTCGTGCAGGGCAGCGGCGTGGTGACGGCCATGGTTGGACTGCTGCATGCCCCGCGGAATACCAGGCTGTATTACCGGTTGAAGAGCGAAAACCGGCTTACCGGCAATTTCACGGGAAATAACACCGACCTGTCGATCAATTTCGTGCCCAAAATGAATATCAAGACCCTGATGGACGGCTACCAGAAGATAGTGGACACGCTCTATGCGCCCAAGCAGTATTACGAGAGAGTGATAACCTTTTTAAAGGAATATAAGCAAAAGTCGCCCAGAAAGGGACACATAAAGGCGGAGCATTATATGGCGCTTTTCAAGTCCTTCTGGATATTGGGGATAAGAGAGAAGGGCAGGCAGCATTTCTGGAAACTGGTCTTCTGGACGATGTTCAAGCGGCCGCGCCAATTCCCGATGTCGATTACGCTGGCGATCTATGGATTCCACTTCCGCAAAGTCGCCCACGGGTACGTGGCGCCGCTGAACTTAGCCGGCGCCTAAACGTCTTCCGGCCTGAAATCCGTGAAGAAGCAGCTCCGGTTGCCGGTGTGGCAGGTGGGGCCGGCGGGCTCGGCTTTGACCAGCAGCGTATCGCTGTCGCAGTCCTTGGCGATGGATTTAACCTTCAGCACGTTGCCGGACGTTTCGCCCTTGTGCCAGAGTTCCTTTCTGCTGCGGCTGTAGAACCACATCTCACCGCTCTCGAGCGTAAGCTTGAGCGACTCCTTATTGGCATATCCCAGCATGAGGACCGTGCCGTCGGCCGCGTCCTGGATAATGACGGGTATAAGTCCTCTATCATCGAATTTCAACATAATTAACTCCTTATAATTCTGGTGGTGGGGGTGGCCGCTGCCGCTGCAGATCAGGCTACGGCCAGGGCTTCCGAGAGGTCCAAATCGCCGGTATAAAGGGCCTTGCCAATGATAGCACCTTCAACCCCGATTTGGGCAAGTTTATGCAGGTGCTCTATGGTTGAGATACCCCCCGAGGCGATGACCGGAATATTCAGGCCATCGACCAGCTCCTTGGTGGCTTCGAAGTTAGGCTCTGTAAGCGTGCCGTCCCGTTTGACGTCCGTATATATTATACGTTTGGCGCCGATGCCGGCCATCATGCTGCTCAAAGTAACTGCAGTTATCTTTGAAATCTTTTGCCAGCCGTGAGTCGTCACGTATGAATCGCGTGCATCGATGCCGATGACGATGGCCTCGCCAAACCTCTTAATGATCCGCCTGGTCAGCTCCGACTGCTCAACGGCGACGGTCCCCAGTATCACGCGCTGAACGCCCAGCTTGATGAGCTGCTCCACTACCTCTTCCCTCCTGATCCCCCCACCCAGCTCGACCGCCAGCCTGGTATTTTTAACGATATTCTCAATCGCCTGAGTATTGCGCACCTGTCCTGAAGCCGCACCGTCCAGGTCCACCAGGTGCAGACGCCGTGCGCCCTTCTCCTGCCATTTCAGGGCGGTGGCTACGGGGTCTTCGGAGAAAACGGTCTCTTTGTTGTAGTCGCCCTGGTAGAGGCGGACGCATTTGCCCCCTTTCAAGTCTATTGCAGGTATAATTTCCATCTTAGTCCCTAAAGATTACGCCTTTGCCTGCAGTCTCGTCAATCTCACGGCGCATGATTCCCGGGTTTCAGGTAAAGCCCCAGTTGGTTCAAGCTTGCTCTTGCCCGAGCTTCTTATCAAGCAGCGCAGTACTGAATTTGGCGTTAACTCATGAATTCACATCGACAGTAATCCAGGTGTATGCGTAATATTGACAAAGATTATCTTACAGGATATGCTATTAGTGATTATCGCTATACTCTTAATTATTTGCGAAAGGATGATATGTATGGCGGCAGCGGATGCGAATACGAAATGCCTTTCAATATTTCCTTATGTCAATATCAATCAGCTCCTGTAATTGCGCAAATTGGATATGCCGGGGGATCGACGTTATTCATTTAATTGGTCGATAAAATGATGGGAGGTGATGAGGATGACCTAGATAAAATGTTTTTCATTGATCTTATTTGAATGAAGCGCTATGTTTGAGTCAATTTAAGATGATGCGAAAAGGAAGGAGAACGATGTGTGGAACTAAAAATCCAGTGCGCAATATCGAAGCCATGTGGAAACGGTTGGGGTCGGAAATAGTCACGCTGAATCGTAAGACAAACCAATACCATGTACTAAATGAGTCATGTGCTATGATTTTCGAGCTTGCTACAGGCGAAAACAGTGAGGACGTTATTGCAGCGAAACTTGCTGATGCATTTAATATTGAAATAGCCCAAGCATTGAAAGATACACAGGAGACGGTTGCTGCAATGGAGAAATTGGGGCTAATTGCCGGCGCGCAGCGAACGGGATATAAGAAACCTGCTGTTAAAGAAGTAACGGAGAAGGATTTCAATGCGTCGGTTATAGGGGGTGCGGTCATAGCCTGCCGTAGTCTACTGGGTGCCTGAGCCGGTCAATTTTAACGAAATTGCATCAGCCGAGCACCTTTACTTAGAGGTCACAGCAAGATGTGACTTGCGTTGTTCTCATTGCTCGGTACGGTCACGGAAACATCCTGTAAAGGATCCCGGGTACGATTACCTGTGTTCTTTATTGAGCGATTTCCGTGATCGGGGGGGGAGTTTTGTCACTATTAGTGGCGGTGAACCTGGCTTGCGGCCTGATCTTGGCAGTTTGATTCTCAAAGCAGGCGACCTGGGTTTAGCTATAACGTTGTTCACGAATGGAAGGGCCGTAAGGCGCGATGTATTGAAAAGTTTGCGTGACGTCTCGGGATTATTGGCCGTCAGTCTGGACGGGCCGAATGCGGCGATACATGAGACGTTGAGGGGAAAACACACGTTCATTGCAGCATATACAGGTTTTGCAGAAGGGCTAAGTTATCTGGGAACCAACAAAGTAATGCTATCTTGTGTGTTGAGCAGATCCCTGCTGCCCTGTATAGATGAACTGTGGGATTTCGCAAGACAACATTGTGTGGGGACCCTTTACATCGGTCTGTTTGAACCGCTTAGAGGTCAGGTCCGGTCACCACAGAGTCCTTATTCCCGGGAGATGATAACTCCAGTCTTACGCCTTCTTGAAAAAGCCGAACAAAATGAGCGGCCCAGGCTTATTTTTTCGGAAAGTGATGATCTAATACAAGCAAAGACAGTTTTTACAGATCGAGACATAAAAAAAATACTGGGACGTACCATTAAATTACAGGCGGATGGTTGGGCTTTGCCCGGGCCATTTTTTTATGATGATTGCTTCCGCCTTGGAAGACCGGCTGAGCAAGGCTGGGCGGCGATTTTGAGTTCCGCCGTATATAGCCGCCTCCGGGAACTGGCCGTGACACGCAGGCAAATGATCGGAGAGTGTAATTCGTGTTTTTGGTGCCACCGCTGTGGCGGGGGAAGCCTGGCTTTAACCTGGGCAAACTACGGACGATGGATGACAACCTGTCCTATGTGTGAGCTATACCAAGCCACTTTAGATAGAGCAGCGAAGAGGGAAATTAGGTATGAATCTTCTCTACTCACTTGATGACCGGCGCTCGCTGGAAGTGCAGGAACTCCAAAGCCGACAAGCGCTGCATATGTGCTTCGATTTTTACGGTGTCCGGGCAATAATTGATACCAATTCACGCTATCTCATGGACCATATGAGGCTGGGCTATAGTTATTTTGAAAGCAACACAACTGGGGAAGCGGATGTTTCCTTGCTGGCACTTGAGGCCGGGAAATCACAATTTACCCGTTGTGCCAAGGTTTTTTTCCCCGACAGGGTGATACACGGCCATATTTTGGTAGCACGTCAATTGGGACTGATATTCGTTCTGCGTACAACTCCACTGCTGGCGTACTATACAGTAAAAAATCTATTCAGCCAGGTGGTTTTTTTATTACTAAAACAATTTACCGCATTACATGCAGCCACCCTTTCCTTTAGGGATGAAGGACTGATACTATGTGGCGCGGCTAGATGTGGCAAAACGTTGCTTTCAACACTCTTACTGGAACAGGACTACAGTTGTTCATCAGATGATGTCACGTTAATTACCAGAGAATCTTTGAAGGTGGTGCCTTTCCCGCGGGCGCTAACCATCCGCGACGAATATGAACCGTTGGTGGCGCCACTGCTGGCGGAAGCGAGGCAGATAAAGCGATTCAAAATTGCTGATCAAAAAAGGCTCCTGGTGGCATTGGAAAGGCCGGTACCAGCGCTGGTGACTCCGAAGGTTATATGTCTACCTCATTATAATCCGAAGATGAAGACCCGGTTAAAAAAAATGTCGCCGGCCACGATGTTAGTTGCTTTGATGCAGCAACGCTTTCATCCACTTACTGGTTCTATAGACGTGTACAACCATAAAGATTTTGAATTATTTTCAAGTTTGCTGGAAAGGGTGGAGTGTTACAGTCTGGTATATTCGGATCCGCAGGAGGCGGTAAACATGTTGAAGAAGACCCTTCGATGACGGAGAGACGGCATGAACATCACTTTGGTAAACACTGACTTCCCTTCCGCTAAAGCAGTCCCCCCGCTTGGAGTTCTCAGTCTGGCACAGGCCGTAGCAAGCGCCGGGCATTCGGTCCGGCTACGTGACTATCAGTTGGCCCGGCCGCTGGATTCACGTGAACCCAGAAGCTTAGCTACTTTTTGCGATACTGAGGATGAAGTATTGGGGGTTAGTGTTTCCGGATTTTCATTACCGCTTGTCATAGCAGGGATTAAAGAGCTAAAAAGGGAAAAACCCGCTTTGACTACAGTTTTGGGAGGCATAGGGGCTTCGGGGGCCGGCACGCAGATCATTGAAACGTTTCCTTGGATTGATATTGTTGTGTATGGAGAAGGCGAAAAAACTTTATGCGAACTACTTGATTGCCTTGGGGACGGTAGGGAACCGATGGATGTACCGGGAGTCATTTATCGTCATCGTGGACAGGTTTACACAAACACGGGACGCGCACGCATCACCGACTTGGAAAGCCTGGGCCGGATGGATTACCACTTCATTGAACTAACTCGTTACCAGTTGATAAATGTCATTTCTTCACGAGGGTGCCCCTTTCCGTGCACGTTCTGCGACGTAGCTCCCTATTGGCAACGGAAATATTGTGCTCGTCCGATTGAATTACTGGTGGATGAAATTACTACTATTTCACATTTGGTTCGTCCTGCACCAATTTTTATTTTTGTGGACGATACATTGACGGTGGACCAGGGTCGAATGGTGGAATCTTTGTCGCCGGCTTGGCGCAACGGGTTTAAATGTGCAGTGGGCGTGCTACGCCCGAGCTTCAGATTTGAACGAGGATATGCTCGCTCTGATGGCAGAATCTGGATGCCAAAAGTGTATTTGGGGTTGGAATCCGGTTCAGATCGCGTTTTGCAGGCCATCCGTAAAGGTTTTGATGCTGAAACAGGCCGTAAAGCTGCTTTATTGGCGAGCAAATTCATTCCCATAGTACAGACCTCTTTCGTATGGGGATTCCCCTTCGAAACCTGGGAGGATTTCTATGAAACGCTAATGATGATGGCTTATTTGGCGGACAAAGGAGTCAGCGTTAAAGCCAACCTGCTCACACCCCTGCCTTATTCAAAACTTTTTGAGGAGTATGCCAACACGTTGCATTTTTATCCCGAATATTCCCCTCAACTCCATCTGGCCGAATACGAATTGGATAGCGAGCCGGTGGAGATGATCCGTAAATATCCCCGCATCTTCCCTTGTTTTTACCTTTATGATAATTCTACGGTTAAAGCTAAATACGATTTGCTGCGCAAGATGAAACTGTCACCCGAGCATATATGGGATCTCTGGTTGACCGCAAAAGGCACCCTGCCATTGCGAAAAGGATCATAGGAGGATTACGCCCTTCTCAGCGAGCACGTCAATATCATCGTCCGCGTAGCCCAGCTCACGAAATATAGTGAAAAAAGGTTAAATATTTTATACCACTATATATAGTTGTTGACGACGTCCAAAATACTATTTAAGGTCATTGACTTACAAAAATCGGGACTGTATACTTTGGGCACTATTATATTTGGGGGTATTCTATGAAGCTGTCGTGTCTGCAGGAGAATCTTAACAAAGGCTTAGGTATTATCGGCAGAGCAGTCGCTACAAGAACCACCCTACCTATCACCCAGAATGTATTGATTTCCACCGACCAGTCTCAACTCAAGCTGGCGGCCACCAATCTTGAGATCGCCATAAGCTCCTGGATAGGGGCCAAGATAGAAAATGAAGGCTCTATAACCGTGCCTGCGCGCGTTTTCACGGAGTTCGTAAACTCCTTGCCCAACGACGTTATCAGCCTCAACCTCAAGCACCACACGCTGGAGCTCAAGTGCGGGCGCTACGAAGCCAGGATCAACGGACTGGATGCGGCGGATTTTCCGCCTATCCCCCAGGTGGGAGACGGCTTCATGACCAAGATACTGGAGGAGGAGCTGAAGCAGGCCATCAGCCAGGTCGCTTTCGCAGCGGCCACCGAGGAATCGCGCCCGGTGCTTACGGGCGTGCAGACTGAGTTCGAGGGCGGTAAGCTTACCCTGGCCGCCGCCGACGGCTTCAGGCTGGCCGTCCACCGCTGCAACCTGATCGAGCCGGTGAAAGAGAAAGTATCCATGATCATACCGGCCAAGGCCTACCACGAGCTGCACCGCCTTATGACCGATCCCAACCAGGAAATTGAGATTACACAGAACGCACAGAAGAGCCAGGTGCTCTTCAAGCTCAAGAATATCGAGATGGTGTCGCAGATAATCCAGGGCACCTTCCCCAACTACTCTCAGTTGATACCGCAGACCTACGGGACCAAGGCCAGGATCGACGTCGCCGAGTTCCAGAGGGCCATCAAAATGGCATCCATCTTCGCACGTGACGGCAGCGGCATCGCACGCGTGATCGTCACGCCCGGCGCCACGGTAGAGGCTGGCAAGGTCACCATCTCGGCCCGTGCCGACGAGATCGGCGATAACGTGGGCGAGATCGATGCGCTGGTGGACGGCGAAGCCGCCAAGATTGCTTTCAACGCCCGCTACCTATCGGATGTGCTCTCGGTCATCAAGCAGGCGCAGGTATCGCTGGAAGTCACCACCCCCTCCAACCCAGGCGTCATCCGGCCGGTCGGCGTGGATAACTACGACCACGTTGTCATGCCGATGTTTGTTCAATGGTAGGTTAAGCTAGCGGAATGACACCCTGAATCTCTACATCATCGTAATTACCCTTAGCGTAAACTTTTACATCTAGAGCATCAAAGGCTAACGCCTTTATTTCAGATGTTGCGTTTTCAAGGTTGTCTAGTACTCATCCGTGCAATTCGTCCAGTTTGATTTTGGCGTCTGCTAGACTCGCTAAATGATCCCTAGTTTTTCGTAGGTCGCATAATCGCGCTATATTTTCGTGTCAGAGACGGCGGTTTCCCGCATCTTGCAGACTGTGCATGTCACGCGGTACGCCAGAACTCGATTCCATATTTGCACATGACAGGTATGAGGGTTGTGACATCCCAAGCAGGATGCGAGCCATTACTTAACCAGAGCAACGACTGCAGGATTTGAAAACACTTGCATAAGACAACCTACCAGCAGTGGCTCCCCGAACCCGGCCACGAACTCCTCATCCTCATCCCTTAGCAAGAATTCGCCAATCCTGCTGTGAGCGATGGAGCTCCGGATCCGATATATCCAGTATGCGGCAACATCTCGAATCAATTTGCCATACTGATCCTGAGTCTGCGCAAGGTTCGCTCGCTTAGCAGCCGCAGGATTCAAATCGCTGGTATCGATAAGGGTCCAAAATGCCTCCCATTTCCTCTCTTCCTTCAGCGGATCCCCCTCCTTGGAAAAGTTGTGAAAAGCATCGGTGGCAATCAAGCGGTAATTCGCTGCGCCGACCAAACCACGCTGCAACTCCGCATCGTCTGCGCAGTACTCGCGCACCAAGTATTTGAGTCTGCTCAGATCCTCGGCCCTGTATCGCGACATGATTCCCGCGTAATCCTTGAGATCGTCTCCCAATAACTGGATTTGACGGTAAACAATCCAATCGAATATCAGTTCCAACTGGTGATAAAACCTCAGGTACCTATCATAAGCATGAGCGCACAGTATAGCTCGCCTGGCAGCGATGCGGTTCAGATTGGTGGGCCACACTATCCCAGTTTGTGCCGTGATGGCCTCTACGTCAATTTTACAGCACGGCGCCGCTCCCCCATCTGTCCTCATATGCACGAACCTGCCCCAAAGCGGTGCGATCTCCTTGTATTCGGCCTTGTACGTCTCGTATTTATCCACGTCCAGAACCAAGTAGTCGTGCTGAAAGAGGTAATTCTCTCCAACACTGTCCGCCTCGGCATCCGTCAAGTATGCAGCACGCTGCCATTCTGTGAACTGCTCAACCTGCACGACACCTTTACCTTTAAGCATGCACAAGGTGCCCAGGCTCTGCCCACTGGTATCTCTAATGATCGGATCATTTGTTGTGGAAAACGAGCAGCTAACGGATTCGAGAGCAAGAGGGACCAGATTCCTGATAACGACGTTGCCGTCTATCTCGCCAACGTCCGAGACGGTGAGCCCCTTCAAGCCGCCTTCATCTATGAGGCGTAATATCTGTTCCCTATTCACGTAGCACCAACCTACTCCGTGACGCGCAGCCAACAGGAAGAAAAATCAAGGTCCCCCGACTCGCGGAAGAACTCCTTGAAACCGTTAGTTAAAAGTCTTCTAGTCGCGAAGCCGACGTTGACCTTCCGTGGATTTATGTTGTTTATTATGCGATGCAGGGTTTCGAGCCCCATGGGGTCCGCACCTATTGATGCGTCTCTCAATTGCCTAGCCATTTTCTCCAGAGCAGTTGCAATCCGCTCCCCATACGTCGGGTTAGCAGCCCCAAGCTGGGCAATAGCCGCGAAAAAGGAATTCATAACGTTCTCGCTGCCAAACCAACTTGTTCCTGTAGGGATGCTCTTCTCTTCGTCAGCAGCGACATATACGCGGCATATCTCATCGTCCAACGCGGCGTAGATGCCGAGGTATTTCATGAAGTCGTTGAACTGGTTAAATAGATCAGTCTCATCAGCGTCGAACACGTCGCCTTCGATAAGCATCTGTGCAACCACGTTTTCCCTCTCGACATCTGAAGACTTGGTAATGTAGGCCTGGTACGCCGTGGCCACACGATCCAAAGCGTACTTACGTGCTCTTGTCCTCCTGGTGCTCTCTCTCTCAGTGAACAACTGCAAATCGGCAATTTGCGCCTCGATTTTTGTTCTGAGCGTCATGAAAAGAAGTTCAATCTGATGTCGCATGGACATAGGCTTCTGACCAGCGTTGAGTACTATGATTCTGTAGATGAGATGCTCGATTTCCCCCTCCAGCCAGAACTCCACCAGAATACTCTGTCCCTCCCTGAACTGAACACCTTCGTTCAACAAGTCCGTAAGGATGTACGTACGCTGCAGCCCGTCCAAAATGTTCACCTGCCCCGTCCGCGCCAGATGCTCCGCTAGCCTGGGAATGTCGCCAGCTTCCGCAAAAGTCCTAATCTCATTGACAAACTGGGGCCGCACTGCCAGTGTGATTGGTGGCAGCAAAGCGCCCTCAATAAGATCCCGCTTCATCCTCGTATAGGCCTTGTACTTCTCACGCCGTCGCTGAATCACGAAACTCTCAAAATCGCGTCCTATCAGTTCGAGGTAATCCGGGATCGAGAGAATAGCGTAAATCACCGGCGTGCTGGTTCTTACGTCCTTTACTATGCCAACAACTTTCACATCCATAGGTGCACTCCTATCGCTTCACGCGTACGTTCGTACAAAGGCCCTCTCCGCCAGAATGCCTATAACGATCCCCTCGGCGTTCCATATAGATTACTCCTTGTGGGTTCTCCCTTCAAGCGAAACGTCAGAACTAGGGTATTCCCGTTCATCTTTGCAGGTCACCTCTTGCGACTTCTCCTTGATCGCGGGCGCTTTTCTAGCCCAGATTTGCCTACTTTCGGCACCGGACCGCGGCCATATCACTGCCTCCCTGATATCTCGTTTTGTCAGTTCTGCAATGTTCGAAGTCTATTGTGCAACGGGATATTATGCAATTTTACGCAGCGGTCTCAATGACGTATGAGTTAATAGGCTATTTGGCCCGGCCTTTTTCTTACGTCCTTGAGAACGTATACCCCTTGCCCTCGACGTAGGTATACTTACAGCGGAACATTGATGCCGATGTTCGTGCAGTGGTAATAAGTTCTAACGGTACTGCATGCCGATGTTTGTTCAATGGTAATAAATTCTAGCAGTACCGCAATACGGATTTTCATCCTTTCGGGCGTCGCCACGACATAAACATCTAGTGCCTCCAGCGCCTGCCTTTTATCTTTTTTAAATAGTGACCTCATGGCCGAAAGGCAACAGTTGTGCAATTGACTGATTTACCGGGGAGACCAACTGTTAATGTCACGTTCATATCCGGTTAATAGCCCGTTCATTTGAGAATGTTAGAATGTCTTTAAGAAAGGGAACCAAGAATACACGATATATAGAAACAAAGAGAAAAGAAATGAACATGTTAATGAACGGACGGGTTATAGCCACCATAATATTTCATGACAGATACCTGGCGTCCATTTTAACGGGAATGATTGCTTGTAGTATTACCCTGGTAATCTTACTGGTAGCCTCAGTTATTCTGTAACCGGTATGGAAGAGAGCAATCTCCAGGGTGCCGGCAAAGGAACGCGGGGTAATTGTAATGCTGTTGCAAAGTATGAAAGCGCCATTAGCAGACCATAAACTTCATAAGTTGATACCTATTATTTCTCCTGAAAAAAGGAACGAAAAATCGACCTCTTCGTTCCTTTTTTATTTGGATAATGAAATTCGCATCCGGTGCCTTTGGGGTCAGTGTACGTTATTTGCCCCAGTTCTCAGGTGTTATAGCACTTGATGATTGACCCGCTGATTGACCGCCTGATTTTCCCCACGTCTGCCATTCCCCTGTATCACCTGATGATTGGCTCCCTGATTGACCGCCTGTTTGTCCCCATGACCCCAATGATGTTGACGATGATGATGCTGTGTTTGAAGTTGATGAACTTATTTTTACCGTAGCTGTTGAGTTTACAGAACCAGCACCATTGCTAGCAGTGAGGGTATAGGTGGTGGTTGCAGTGGGGGTGACAGACCGTGTCCCGCTGGTAGAATTGACGGAACCAATGCCGTTAATTGAAACTGAAGTTGCTCCAGTGATATTCCATTGAAGTGTCGAAGATTGGCCCGAGCTAATGGTGGCCGGCGTCGCTGTAAAAGAGGTTACCACAGGGGCAATCGCCGGATTGACTGTAACCGTAGCTGACGAAGTAACAGAATCAGCATCATTAGTGGCAGTGGGCATATGAGTAGTGGTCGCATCCGGCGTTACCACCTGTGTTCCGGATGCCTCAGTTTTTGAAGGTGTGCTTGTTGATGATGCTGATTGATTGGGCTCAGCAATGGGCAACTTGGTTGAGGATTTTGTATTCATTATAAAAACAGTAGCGCCGGCTACACATAGAATGACTATGAAAACTATCAAAGACACAACGAGTCCCGATGAGCTCTTCTTTTCGGGCGTTGTTATGCCAGGGCCATATAGATGTTGTTGAGGATATTGGTTCAGATTCCCGCCGGCGGAATATTGATAATATGACGAAGGCTGGTTCCATGTCTGCGGTTGGTTAGGATGGTGCTGGCCATATGGGGGAACGCTTGTTCCTCCCATATAAAAGATCAGCCCACAATTGGGGCAAGCGCTTTCACCGTAGTTTACCGTCGTCCCGCAACGGGGACATGAATAAATCTGCCACATAGTTGCTATCCAACAAACCAGAAGCCTGCTGGTATCTTACTATACAATATTTCTTCTCAGCAATATTATACAAGAGAAAATGTGACAGTGTTAATGTTTGTAACGTTAGAAAAATGGCTGGTGTTAAGGACACGGCCTAGGACATTATTAGGAGTGGTTGGGGATGAATTAACGCTATAAATTCAGTCAATGGACTTTATAATTTTTATTATGGCTGAACATACATACCGATGTTTGTGCAGTGGTGGGCAGGTTCCAAGAGCCTTCCGCTGAACAAGGCGAGTCGGTCGCCCCTACCTCTCGGTCGAAAGGGAGCATTTGCTCAGGTTAGTCGTTACTCTTTGCCATTCATTTTTCTGTAGATATCCGTATTCAATTTGAATCTGTTGATGTTATAATAAGGTTACAGATATTTAAAACTAATTCAAATCTTGTGGGAAATGAAAGGGCAGGTGGGGAGATGCCACGAAAAACAATCTCAGTAATATGTAAATATAGAGCTATTTTAGAAGGGAAAGACTTGCCATATCCCAAACATCGTTATAAATATGTGGAAATAGAGCTTGATGGTTTCATTGTCCAGCGGCCCATCTGTAAGAGTGTAAGGAATTCGAGACGATTACCGATGTTAATTGCATTTGCTGCATCTGTAAATCCCGAACGTAAGATAAGACTCAGGTTTGACGAATCGGGCTATTATGTTGTTGGCTATAGGTGTATAAGAGAAAGAAAAGGATTAGCTTTAATGGTTGTTTGAAAATAGGGGGTGATACCATGGTAGCGAAAGCTTTTGTACTCATCACCACATCGGTAGGCCAGACTAAGGGAGTGCTCAACAAACTTAAAAAGCTCGATGGTGTCAAATCTGTGGATGTTGTCATGGGACCCTATGATATCATCGCAGAAGTAGAAGGTGACTCCATTGACTCCCTGGGTAAGCTTATCACTGAGCATCTTCACAAGGTTGAAGGCATTGAGCGCACACTTACCTGTCAAACAATTCGTGTTACGTAGTTACGCCTCTTTACCAGTGCAATTTCATGTTCAATTATTGTGACTGTATCCCGCAAGGGCAGAGGTTCTGTGCAACCTTGGCCCTCTGATTTCTATTGTGCATTAGCATACTGTGCCCAAAAATATCATGCTCTAACGCTTGACAAATAATATAACACAGTGATATATTACATTAAGATATATATTTTCAAAGGGAGCGACAATGCCTAAGATTAATAAAACAAAATACGCGATTCTGGGATTGCTCAGCCTGAACCCGGCCTCGGGGTATGATTTGAAAAAGACCGTGGATTGGAACATAGGCTTCTTTTGGAACGAAAACTTCGGTCATATCTATCCCATTTTAAAAAAGCTTGAGAAGGATGGCCTGGTAAAAAAGCTTACCAGGCAATCGGGCAACTACCATGCCAAGAACGTATATACGCTAACGACGGCGGGGAAAAGGGAATTCCTGGACTGGCTGCGAGAATCGCCGGAAGAAACGCCGGTCCGCAACGAGATGCTTCTGAAACTGTTTTTCGGCCGGCAGAATGATCGGCATGAGGTCGAGTCTATGATAATGGCCGAAAGAAAGAAAAACGAGGAACTGCTTAAAATATACGGCGAGGTTGCGAAGAAAATATCGGCTATCAAATCCGATGACTATCCATACTGGAATTACACGCTTAAATTCGGAATACGGAGATCGGAAATGATCATATCATGGTGTAATGAAACGCTGGAGCTATTAAAGAAAAAAAATTAGCAGATGGTTGCTGATGCCTTATCGGTACGAATCCGGCATCATGCACGGGTATGATCAATGGGGTGCATGCCGGCAATTATACAGGAGGCAATGCCAATGGATGAACAGGTCTATGCTGATTTGAGAAGGCTTCTCGATACCCTTCCGAACGGGTATCCTTCCACCGACAGCGGGGTGGAGATGAAGATTCTACGAAAGGTCTTTACCGAGGAGGAGGCGGGACTTTTCCAGAAACTCAGGCTGAACTTCGAAAGCACCGAGCAGATATCGGAGCGGACGGGCATCGACCTGGAGTACCTGAAAAAGATACTTCCCCGGATGTCGGACAAGGGACAGATCTTCGGCATCCACCTGGGGCCGGTATCTCTCTACAAGCTGCTGCCCTTCGTGTTCGGCATCTACGAGTTCCAACTGAACAGGCTGGACACGGAATTCGTCGAGCTCTTCGAAGAGTACATCGACGTTGTGTTCGGAAAGGAATTTTTCGGACATAACCCGGCGCTCATGAAGGTGATCCCCGTAGGCATCGACATACCGGACGGCTCCTGCGTTGAGCCCTACGAGAGCGTCGCACAGCTCATCGAGAGCGCCAAATCCTGGGGTGTACGCGATTGCATCTGTAAAAAATCGAGGGCCCTCGAAGGGCACCGTTGCGACAAGCCCATAGAAGTATGCCTTTCTTTTGCTCCTATAGAGCATGCATTCGACAACGCAGAGGGGACACGTGCCCTTACGAAGGAAGAGGCCCACGACATATTGAAGATGGCCGAGGATGCCGGTCTGGTCCACATGACGTCCAATACGAAATCGGGGCATTTCTACGTCTGCAACTGCTGTAAGTGTTGCTGCCATCCGCTGAGGCAGTATAACCTGAATAGGAAAAACGCTGCGGCGAAATCCAATTATGTTGCCGTTGTAGATAAGGACCTTTGTATCGCGTGCGGTACCTGCCTGGACCGATGCCAGGCAAACGCAATCGAAATCGACGAGTGTGCGATGATCGGCGACTGCATCGGCTGTGGCCTTTGCTCCACCACATGTCCCTCCGGGGCAATGAAGATGGTCAAAAAGGCTGTGAACGATCTTCCCGGTGTTCCCGAGAATGAACTCGAATGGTTCCGGCAGAGGGCCGAGGCCAGAGGCATTGGGCATGAGTATAAGAAGTATTTATAAGGGCACCGCAATACGGATTTTAATTTTCCGGACTTTATAACTTTACTAAGATCAAGTGCATCCAGTACCTGTCTTTTCTCCTGCGGTGTGATAAGATACCCTCGGATAATCATTACCAGGCTTCTTCTCTTACTAAGATGAGCGACGCAGCCTACGACGTTATTGGAGAGAGCTACAATAAGAACCGGACTGCCGATAAGCGGATCCTGAAAACCATCGTTGACCTTTTAAACCTGCCGGCCGGGAAGATTATCGCTGACATCGGCGCAGGTACCGGCAATTATACTAACGCGCTTGCCGATTCAGGCTATAAATTATTTGCCGTTGAACCATCCGACATCATGCGTAAACAGGCTGTCCCAAACGATAACATCACGTGGATTCCGGGCTTTGCAGAGTATCTTCCACTAAAGGATGCCTCGATGGACGGTGTCGTTATCGTTTTGGCGGTCCATCATTTCTCTGATATACGCAGTGCTGCCGAAGAAGTAGCCCGAGTTTGCCCCACCGGGCCGTTAGTAATACTGACTATGGACCCGAGGGAGAGTGAAAAATTCTGGTTCAATGATTATTTTCCTGAAATCGAACAGCATGTTCTTAAAAGTTTCCCACCGTTAAAAGAAGTCATCGATATCTTTTCCGGCATCGAGCACTGGTCAGCGCAGGTTATTAAATTCCCTTTGCCCCATGACCTTGCCGATAAAAATATGTGCTCGGGATGGAACAGGCCGGAGATATATCTGGACCCTGTAATGAGACAGAACACCTCCGGCTTTGCGCTGGCTTCCCCGTCAGCAGTGCAGAAAGGCATAGCTATCCTGGAAAATGACCTCCGATCAGGGAAATGGGATAAGCTTAATGGCCACTTAAGGAGACAGGAGAGCTTCGATGCCGGCTTCAGGTTTGTGCTATTTCGAGTTTGATATTCTGCAGTTTACGATTGGGCGTAATTCAGTGATTTTCCCCGTAAAAGCCGAACATCATTAATGTTCTTGTTGCTATGAAGATCACGCAGCCCACCAGGGCGAAGAGTATCAATGCGCAGCTGATATAGAGGACCAGGTTGGGGCCACATCGCGGCTGATGGTGAATTTAGCGGCAGAGTGGCTGCCGCTCGAGAGAGTCTACGTGGGCTGAGTCGATTCAAATTAGACGGATTCGACGGAATCGGCAATCTTTCATCCCTTCACCCTTCACCAGTTTGATCTTAATAAAGAACCTCGTTAAAATTGTCCATTGTAATTAGAGGGAAGTGGCCATGCCGAAAAATAAGTTGACCAAACGTAAAGAGCGGGCGCTTGCCACTCATCAGAAGATTTGGGAAAATGCCTTATGGTTATTCTCTAAAGAAGGATATGATAATGTCACCATCGATGATATCTGCGAAAAGGTAGGCGTTTCAAAAGGCGCCTTTTACCACCACTTCAAATCTAAGGACCAAGTAATAATCGATATTTTCTTGAGGGCGGACGCTATATATGAAGAATATGCGTCTACGGAGTTGCCTCGCCACAAGAATATCACTGAAAAACTATTTCTTTTTCTGAAGAAGAGTATAGTAAGCATAAAAGACATAGGTATCGACATAACCCAGGTTACCTTTCGCTCACAGATCAATTTGAACGGAAGGATTGCTGCTATCGCATCAGAAAAAAGAGCGCTATATAAAATCACCCAGAAGCTTGTTGAAGAGGGGCAGGCCAACGGAGAAATTCGCAGGGACCTTAATAGAGATGACATAATGCGCATGCTAATCCGATGTGCCCGCGGCGTGATCTATGACTGGTGCCTTGTCAGTGGCCATTTTGACCTGGAAAAAGAAGCGGAAAAAACTTTATCGGTTATCATGAAGGGACTGCGCCCGGATTAATGGATACTGCGCACTAAAGTAACTTTCTTTTCGGGAGCAAGACCAATTTCACCGGTAAGGTCGTCTTACCGCCTGCAGGTATACCAAAATGCCTTGTCGCGTCATGTCACCTTTAACCTCCTTCGGTAACACTATTATTGACGCAACCACCTCCATTTCGGTAACAGTTATTATGAGTCAATGCGGAGTATTGACAAAAATAATGCAACTAACTATAATCACCCAACTGAAACATACCAAAGTATGCGACTTAGGTATGTAAATAAATGCGTTATTATGAGGAGGTATGTCAGATGAGTGCAAAAATGACTAAAAATGAGGTGCTCGATAATGGATCCACAGACAGAGTTAAAAGGCTGAATGTCCAGGCCAGATCTGAGCAACATGCAATATGCCTGGAAAGGGCCAGAGCCTATACTGAGGTCTATAAAATCACCGAACCTTTGGCTCCCATTACCAGAAGAGCAATGGCCACTGCAAAGGCTTTAGATACAACTCCTCCATTCATCCTGGAAGGTGAGCTGATCGTAGGTGGCGAAGGCAGCGCATTGAAATCCTGGCCTCTCCATCCGGAGTTAGAATCTAACTGGATAATGATGGAAGGCGGGCTTGGCGCAATAGTCACACGGAAGGTCTTACCTGTCCGCTCTACGCCCGAGCAGATAAAAGAGTTCGAGGAAGAAATCAGTCCTTATTGGCAGGATAAGACCATAATTGCCAGGTTGTTTTCGACTGCACCTCAATTTCTGTTGGAGAGATGCTATGGGGCCGGTTTTGTAGAAGGCATATTCATGGCAGGTATCCTTGGCACCCATGGGAACCCCGATTGGGAATATATTATGGCCAACGGCCTTAATGGTATTAAAAAGCGAGCACAGGAAAGGCTGGATGCCTGGGATTTCATGAATGTCGATGATGTGGGGAAAAACCTCTTCTATCAAGCGGTTATCATGGAAATGGAAGCTATTGAACGGTTCGCCCGGAAGTATGGGGCATATGCGTTGAAACTTGCGGACGAGGAGAAAGACCCTAAAAGGAAGGCAGAGCTTGAGCAAATCGGTGAGATTTGTCAACATGTTCCGCACGAAGCGCCGAGAACTTTCCGCGAGGCTGTTCAAGCTTTATGGTTCGTACTTTGCACATGGCATATGGAGGGCGGCACGGGCACTTCTCTAAACAGATTTGATCAATACATGTATCCCTTCTACAAAAAAGATATGGAATCAGGCTTATTGACAAAGGAAGAGGCCCAGGAAATACTGGAATGCCTTTGGATCAAGCTAAGCTCGATCGGCGGCCTGGCAGACAGCACTACATCATCATTCCTCAGCGGGTCTGCCATATTTCTGAATACGCAAGTAGGCGGCACGGACAAATATGGAAATGACGCCACCAACGATTTGTCTTATCTTGTTATAGATTCCCTGATCTCAACACATACAATTCAGCCGCATCTGTCTGTGCGGCTGCATCCCGGATCGCCGGAGAAATTTAGAATGAAAATGGTTGATTTGATTGCAGCAGGCATGGGACATCCTTCAATCTACAATGATACGGTTACAAAGGAGATCTTGCTGCAACACGGTGTCAATATAGCTGAAGCTAATGATTATGGCTCCGGTGGCTGCATGGAGGTGGGGAAACGCGGCGCCTACTGGTGGACGCCGGGAACCTGGATCAATTTGGGTATGGCAGTGGAGATGGCGTTCACCAATGGGTGCAAGCGAGCCGGCATGCCCGGCCTTAAGAGTGGTGAGCGGCTTAGCGTTGAAACGGGAGACCCGCGCAGCTTCAAAACATATGAAGATTTCGAAAATGCCGTAAAGAAGCATATTGCGACTGCAGTACAGTCCGATGTGGCTTTCGCCAGAATCATCGTCGAATTATACCGGCATTATCCGGTCGTAATACAGTCTGTATTGACTAAGGATGGGCTTGAGCGCGGACTGCCTTTCCATGAAGGGGGAGCATACAGCTCCTCTTGCCCCGGGCTGGACGGTATGGGAATTCCGGATTTGGGCAATTCTCTGGCCGCTGTCAAGAAGCTGGTTTATGACGACAAGAAGATTACCATGGACCAGTTGTGTGAGGCCCTTGATCATAACTTTGAGGGATACGAGGATATCCGTCAGATGTGCCTGCAAGCGCCCAAATATGGAAATGACGATGACTATGCAGACCGGATTACACAACAAATATTTGTCTGGCTTTGCGATTATGTAAAAACTTTCCCGGGTGTTTTGGCGAAGCGTGACCCGGACCAGGCAACCGCCAGGCTGCGCCATCAGGTCGGGTTAGCTTTGGCCCCCCTCTCCGGCAGTGTTGTTTTTGGTGCTCAAGTGGGTGCGCTCCCGAGCGGCAGAAAGGCCGGGGAACCCTTGGGTGATTCATGTGCGCCATATATGGGTACGGATGTGAAAGGGCCCACGGCAGCGCTCAAATCAGTTGCCAAGATTCCACATTACAAAACACACGGCACGATTACAAATATGTATTTAGCGTATGGCTCCCTGACAAATGATGCAGGTCGACAAAGGTTGTCGGATTTAATTCAGGCATACTTCGACCAGGGTGGCGCCCACGTACAGTTTAATATTATGGATAAAGATGTTTTACGAGATGCGCAGGCTCATCCTGAGAAGTATCCAACCCTGCTGGTAAGGGTAGCCGGTTACAGTGCCTACTTTGTGGAGCTGACCAAAGAGGTTCAGGATTCCATTATATCGAGGACTGTGCATTCAGTTTAAGTTTCTTATCGGATGCCGGCATCGGGTGAAGCCCCCTCCCCTACTCCTTGCGAGCTCCATCCGGCAGCCAGGAAAGGACCACACTGCCTACGCATAACCATTCAAAGAGAATGGATTAAATCGTGGGCTCGTGAGTAACAGATAAAGCAGAGGTAAACATGGATTCTTATAAAGTAGCAACTCTGGCGGATATCCAAGAGATCGAAAAAGTCCCATTTGGTGATCGGATCAAGCTATTTAACACCTATGATATTATAAAGCAGGGTGCTTCGTTCAATCCCGATGCTCCAGCGATAAGCCTTCTTCTTTCAGGGGACCAGTACAACAACCCTATTCAGGTTATATACCGGGAGTTCTGGGCAAAGATAAACCAAACAGCAAATCTTCTTTATGATCTAGGAATAGGCCCCGGCGATGTTGTATCTTATGTTCTGCCCAACCTTCATTACACACACTATATTGTCTGGGGAGGTGAGGCCGCCGGAATAATACATGCGGTAAATCCTCTTTTAGAGCCCTCCGGTATTAAGGAGATGTGCCAGGCTGCAGGCACTAAGGTTCTGGTGGCTCTGGGTGAAATTCCCGGTACAGATATATGGCAGAAGGTGGTCGCTATACGTAAGGACCTGCCCAAACTCAAGGCTATTGTCCGCATCATGGGTCCAAGCGATGAGAAAGAAGGGATCTATGGATACGATGAGGTCATTACAAAATATAGTGCTGATAAGCTTGATTCGAAACGTATAATCGATCCTCAGGATGTAGCCTCCATTTATGGCACTGCCGGTACAACTGGAAGGCCCAAACTGCCTTGTCGTACTCATTTCAATGAAGCAGCGATAGCAACAATACTTCAATTAATATCCGGTTCCGAGCTGAAAACAGGAGACACCTGGCTGTGCGGGCTCCCGATGTTCCATGGTAATGCAACCATGGCAACCGGCATATTCCCATTTTCAATCGGCGGCCATGTGGTTCTCCTCTCGCCTGGTGGATATCGTGATCCCGCAATTTTGAAAAACTTTTTTAAGATTGTGGAACGTTATCGTGCAGTAACTTTTTCCTGTGTTCCTACTGTGCTTTCCGTATTGTTGGACATTCCCAAGAAGGATGCGGACATTTCATCACTTCGATTTGTATCATGCGGAGCAGCGCCACTTTCTGTGGATGTATTCAAGCGGTTTGAAGCCCACAGTGGCATGATAATTGTCGAAGGGTATGGTCTTACCGAGGGAACACTTTGTTCTTCCCTTAATCCAATGTATGGGGAGAGGAAAATTGGATCCGTAGGCATGCGTATTCCCTATCAGGAGTTGAAGATATTTATAGAAGACGGTAAAGATTACAGAGAGGCCAAGAATAATGAAATAGGCTGCGTATGCATCAAGGGTCCTAATGTATTTAAAGGGTATCTTGAAGAAGAACACAATCGTGGAATCTGGATCGGGGATGGATGGTTAAATACTGGCGACATGGGGCGATTGGATGCAGACGGCTACCTGTGGCTCACGGGGCGTAAGAAAGAACTGATCATACGAGGTGGGCATAATATTGACCCGGCTATTATTGAAGAGCCGCTCTACCGGCTTCCGGGAGTGAAGTTTGCCGCCGCAGTAGGCCGGCCGGATGCACATGCAGGAGAGATCCCCGTTGCTTACGTACAACTTCAAGAGGGGACATCTCTTGCAACAGAACAAATCCTTGCATATTTAAAGAAGGAGATGAGTGAAAAGGCGGCTATTCCCAAGGACGTTTATATTTTGAAAGAGATGCCTCTGACCCCGATTGGCAAAATCTTTAAACCGGCCCTTCGCTGGGACATTATCAAACGTGTTTTCGAAACTGATCTTAAATCCCTTGGGAAGTTAGTTGATTCTATAACTGTTAGGGTGACAGAAGATAAAGTCTATGGTTCGCTTGCTACTCTGTCTATTAAACCGGCTGATAACGTTTCAAGCAATTTGATTTCAGATAAAGTGAATGAAGTACTGGGGCGTTACACAGTCAAATACAAATTAGAA
Source organism: uncultured Chloroflexia bacterium (assembly GCA_963848815.1). GTDB lineage: Bacteria > Chloroflexota > Dehalococcoidia > GIF9 > UBA5629 > UBA1162. The sequence continues at coordinate 16,285 of CAWKFY010000027.1, read as the reverse complement.
ATATGTTAATCACCATAAGATAAAACACTTGGCCTGATTAATAAGGAAATTTGAGTGAGCAATAGCAAAAGTTTGGGCACGATATTCGATATTCAGCGGTACTCTGTTCACGATGGTCCGGGAATTAGGACGCTGGTATTTATGAAGGGCTGTCCTCTTCGCTGTTTATGGTGCTCTAACCCTGAAGGTCAGCGGTCCGTGCCCAGTTTGCTCTTTATTGAGAAGCTATGCATAGGTTGCCAAAAATGTATAAGTGAGTGTCCGTCAGAAGCTGTATCCAAGTCTTCTGAAGGAATAAAGTGGAATAAAGAACAATGCAATGAATGTTTCAAATGTGTCGAAGTATGTCCCAGTAAGGCACGACAAGTATGCGGAAAATCGTTCAACATAGAGCAGTTGATTGACGAAGTGGAAAAAGACAGGGTGTTCTACCGGAGATCAGGTGGAGGGGTTACCCTTGGTGGTGGAGAACCTCTCTCTCAACCTGTGTTTTGTAGAGATTTTCTCAAGGAAGCCAAAAGCAGAAATTTGCATACGGCCATAGAAACTTGTGGGTATGCTAAATGGAGCAGTTTAGAGAGCATAATAGAATATACTGATCTACTGTTTATGGATATAAAACATATGGACCCGGTACAGCATAAGAAACTGACAGGCAAATCTAATAAACTGATATTAGAGAATATTAAAAGAGCAGCGAGAATGATAGACGGTGAAGGAAAAGAAATTATCATTCGAATTCCGGTAATCCCAACTCTTAATAACTCGGAAGACAATATGAAAGCAACTGCAGAATTTGTCCGGGAGCTAAAAACGGTTAAAAAGATCGAACTTCTACCCTATCACAATTTTGGGCAGTCCAAGTACGGGCGAACCAAATGGACCATGCCTTATTTGTTGAGTGCGCTCAAACCAATGAGTCCAGAGAGTATTCAGAAGTTAGGGGATATAGTGGAATCGCATGGATTAGTTGCAGAGATCGCAGGTTGAAATCACTTAAGTCACCGAGAAGATAAGCGAGGAACAAACAAATGCGTGACGTTTACATTATTGCAGTGGGCATGACCAAGTTCGGCAAGCATATGGACCGCACAGAAAAAGACCTGGTTGCTGAAGCTCTCGCCAAAACTATAAGTGATGTCCCTGAGTTAAGAATCAGTGATATCCAATCAGTATTTTTTGCCAATATGTCCTGGGGCTTCTTTAATGGGCAGCACTCCATAAGAGGCCAGGTTGCATTGCGGCCTCTGGGCATAGAGGGCATTCCCATTACCAACGTGGAGAATGCCTGTGCCTGTGCATCCACGGCGCTCCATTGTGCCTACAAGGACGTAGCTTGCGGGCTGTATGAATGTTCGTTGGCCATCGGGATGGAGAAGCTTTACAACGAGGACAAAATGAAATCCTTTATGGCCTTTAGCGCAGGCATGGATGTTTCCGATTTTGAGGCGCGCTTGAAAGAAATACGGGACTTTGTGAAAGGATTGAAGCTGGAGATACCGGTCAATGAAGACGAGGGTGGAGCCGGTCAAAGCAGAAGCGCCTTTATGGATGTCTATGCAGCCGGAGTCAGATGGCACATGGCCACATATGGAACGACCCAGCGGCAACTCGCGATTATTGCTTCGAAGAACCACTTCCACAGCTCCATGAACCCGAATGCCCAATTCCAGAAAACCATGACCGTGGATGAAGTTCTACAGGCAAAACCCGTCGTTTGGCCGCTAACTGTGCCCATGTGCGCACCGGTGGGCGATGGGGCTGCAGCGGCGATCGTCTGTTCTGCTGATTTTCTGAAAAAACTGAAATCAGCCAGGCCAGTAAAGATACTGGCCTCTGTACTAGGTTCGGGCACCAGCAGAAAGTATGACCAACCGGACTTGGACATCGCTGTTCGTCTTTCCCGCCAGGCATACGATATTGCAGGGGTTGGTCCGAAAGATATCAACACTGCCGAAGTTCATGATGCAACCGCATATGGCGAACTGCATCAATACGAATCACTGGGGTTCTGTCCAATAGGAGAGGGCGGACCTTTTGCGGAAACCGGCGTCACAAAGCTGGGCGGTAAGCTCCCCATCAATACCTCTGGAGGACTAATGTCACGCGGTCATCCGGTGGGCGCCTCTGGCTTAGGCATGATCCATGAGCTGGTCACACAGCTCAGGCATGAGGCGGGTCCCAGGCAGGTTGAAGGATGCAGACTTGCCCTTGGGGAAAATGGCGGCGGTAACTTGGCAAATGAAGAGGCTGTTATGACCATTCACATCCTCGAGCGGATGAAAGGAAAATGAAGAAAGAAGCACCTGAAAGAGACGCTTTTTGACAGGTTTTTTCAAGAGTGTTTTTAAAGCTGTGTTGCCGATGACCTCAACTCCATAATCCAGTCAACGTATGATAACCTGGTTGGCGGTGAGGCAGCGGTCTCGGTAATATGTATTTTATAAGAGGAAAGACACCCCAATATTTTTACAATATTAAGTTAGCCTGTTAATGTCCGGTTGATTCCCGGCTGGCTTTGGGCGGCCTTACCAGTAGAAGCGGTGTATTCCCTCCAAGTAAGACCTTTTCTGCAATGCTGCCGAAAACGGTTCGTCCTATACTGGAGCGTCCATGCGTTGTCATCGCTACCAGTTCGACCTGCATGGCATCGGCGAGCTTTATAATCTGTTCCGCGGCATTGCCAAATTTGACTTCAAAACCAAATTTTTCCTCAGACATTGCGGAGATCCCCTTTTCTCTCAGGCGGACTGCTATCTTTTCAAGATAAGCGGATACTGATTGCTTATCCGTCTGCAATTGTTCTTCACTCAAAGGAACATAGCCCCTATTTGGAATGTAGTAGCCGCGCGGCAGCACTTCAAGCAAGGTTATCTGCAGGTGAAGCCTGGAGGCAAATTCTTCCATGAAAGGAATTATTGCTTCGCTTTGTGCCGACCCATCCAGAGGGACCAGGACCTTGTTGGTAGTTTGCCTCTCGTGTATGCGAGAGACGACGCCATTGGTCCTGATGAGTAAGACCGGCTTGTAGGTAGCCCTGACCACCTTTTCGGCCACGCTTCCCAGGGCCCATTGCCTGATGCCCGATTGACCGTGGGCAGCCATGACAATGCACGCTACGTCGTTTTTATCCGCATACTCTGCAATCTTCTCGGCCGGGTAGCCGGAAAGCATTACCGGTTTCACATCTATGGGTGGATGGCCTGCCGTCTCAGCGGAGAGGAATTTTCTCGCTCCTTCTTTTACCAGCTCGGCCATTTTCTCAAGATAGCTGGTAAACAAGTCTTTATAGCGTCCTTTGGCCGAATCATCGACGAATAGCAAAATAATTTCAGCGCCTAATCGTCCTGCCAGCGCCTCGGCATAAGGCAAGACTATTTCGGACAACTTGGAGCCATCCAAAGGTACCAGAACTTTTATGTCCAAATTACCCCTCCGGAGTAATTAATGTAATCTTATATTATTTAATTATAATAATATAATTATTATTAAATAATAACAAGATCGTTCCTGGGCACCTCGCTACCATTACTGGATATGGATGTTATAGATCGTCGAATCAAATTGCGTCGGGGTCTTGCCGTTGACGTAGGAAAGAACTATCACTGTATCGCCTGAATGCACCGGCTGGAAAATAAACTGCTGCTGGGTGTCCACGCCCCGCGCAATGGCGTTAAGCGTTGTAGTGTTGCTGCCCACGTATGAAAGTATTTTCGAGTCGTAGTAGTCAACCACCCACTTATAGCCCTTGGAGATTTCTGCGTTCTGATTGATAGTCAGCGGCGATCCGACGACAGCCGTCTGTCCGATACGAGTGAGATAGTAGCCGGGACTGTATTGCGGCGAGGCGGCCTGGTGTGGTGAGATAGACACTGTTACCTGTGCGGTCACGCTTCCGGCCGAACTGGTTGCTGTGAGCGTATAGGTCGTGCTGGCGACCGGCAGGACGGCATGGCGGCCCTGGGCATCCACCTTCCCGATGCCGTTGTCGATGCTTACCGAGTCTGCTCCGCTCACGCTCCATACCAGTATGCTGATACCGTTGGGCGGAATGGTAGTGGCCGATGCAGAGAAATAGCTTATAGACGGGCAACGTACCGCTGGGTGGGCGCTGGCTGCTCTACGGCTGGTGGGGTGATGGGCGCTTCGGGAGTTGCAGGAGTTGAGGGCGTCACGTTGGAGGATGGGACTGAGGCGGCTGGGATCGAAGGGGTCGCCGGCGTGGATGGGGTGGCGGGTTTGAGAAGCGTGCATCCCGCAAGAATTATGCAGAGCAAGGCCGCTATAGCCGGAAGGAACAGGTAAACATAGAAATTACTGCGTTTCATAAGCACACACTCCTTATCCCTGCAAAACAGCCGATGCAGCACCTTAAACGCTCGCCTCCATTCAGGATGTTGCAATTCCAGGCCTGCCAGTTTGCCCTAGGCTATTTTAGACCCCTTTATGTAATCTATCAAGCTGGTCAATCGCCGTCGGCAGCGCATTTCTAAATATAATCAGCCAGGCTTATTAATCATTTTGCACCGTCCTGAGACTATTTTCCATTAATTGACTGGTCAATTTACGTTCAAGCTTGCATATATGCGCTGAAATAGTATAATTTACCTCTGATAAATCCTCACATAAGCCTGCCCGTCCCCACAGGCAGGAAAGGCTACAGCCAAGAGAATAAACCGGGAGGTAGGTACATGGAGTTCAACGGCATAACTTTAGTGACCGGCGCTGCCGGTTTCATGGGCAGCCATCTGGTTGAATATCTGGTATCCAAGGGCGTCCGGGTCAGGGCCTCCGCTCGTCCCCGCAAGGATACATCCTTCTTCGATAAGCTCGGCGTCGAGTACGTGCCCGCCGACGTGACGAAGCCGGAGACTGTGCCTGCCCTGTTCGAAGGCAATGTTGACAGGGTCTTTCACCTCGGCGCTATATGTAATTTTTCCACGCCATATAAAAATCTTTACCCTACCAACGTGGCCGGCGTAGAGCTGATAACCGGGCTGGCCCTCAAGAAGGGGGTGAAAAGGTTCGTGCAAGTCGCTTCCACCAGCGCCTACGGCCCGTACCGCGGCACCCCATTTACGGAGGACAGCCCCAGGGAGCCGCAGGACGATTACGGGAGGAGTAAGCGGGACGGCGAGAACAAGGTATTGCAGAGGATCAAGGAAGGACTGCCCGCCATTTTGACGCGGCCGTGCACGGTCTATGGACCACGCTGCACCGATGGCGCCGGCAAAGCTTTCTCCAGGCCGACTTCCATCACCGCCATTCCCGGCAGCGGCAAACAGCTTTTATCCAACGTGCGCGCCGAGGACGTGGCTGCGGCCGTGGAGTACCTCTCCCACCTGGATGAGGCAGTGGGGCAGGCCTACAACATCGCCGACGACAGCCATCCCACCGTCGAAGAAGCCCTGACCCTGGCAGCGGTTTCCTTCGGTACCAAGCCGCCTTCGCTGCACCTGCCTCTCTGGCTGGTCGGCATTGTGGCCAAGCTCAACGGAATGACGGCCGGCGGGAAGGTGCCGGACCTGGAATTTGATGCCGTCAGGTACCTTTATGATGACTACGTGGTAGATAATTCGAAACTCAAGAAAACCGGCTACAAGTTCATTTATCCCGATTTTACAAGAATCCATGGAACAGATGAAGGAGTGGTACAAGGCTCAAGCTGCTCAATAGTGTCCCTGCTACATGTAAATATTATTTTATCAAATAAAGAGGAGGTTGATATGGCTCAGACAATAGTAATTACCGGTTTGGCGGACGGCATGGGACGGGACGTAGCGAAACTCCTGGCCCAGTCCGGAGATTCTATCGCCGGTTTCGATATGGATGAAGCGGGCATTAATTCCCTGCGAGAGGAGTTGAAGGCAATCGGGGGAGACCATTTGCTGACTACGCTGGATATCACCGACCGGCCCGGTATCCTCAAGTTCCGCGACCAGGTCCTGCAAAAGTACGGCAAGGTCGATACTGTGGTGTCCAACGTCGGCATCGGCTTTTTCGACCCTTTCGAAGAGGTCAATCTGGAAAAGGCTTTAAAATGCCTGGAGATCAACGTCATCGGCGCTGCCGCCATTTTCCAGGCTTTCATCCCTGCGCTGAGAAAGCAGGGCGGTGGCAAGCTCATTGCCATGTCTTCGCTGGTCGGCCAGATCCCCTTCCCATTTGAATCCATCTATACGGCCAGCAAGTTCGCCATCGAAGGCATGGTCGATGCCCTGCGGCTGGAGGTCGCACCCTTCAACATCAGAGTGGCCCTGATCGAACCGGCGCAGGTCTGCACCAAGTTTGCCGCCAAGATCCATCACCTTCCGCCGGAGGGTTCGCCTTACAGGGAGAGGGCCAAGAGGTTTATCGATAAGGATAACGAGCTTATCAAAACGGCGCCCACCTGCAGCCAGGCGGCCAACATAATTCTCAAGGTATTGAAGTCCGATAAGCCCAAGCTGCATAACCAGATGGCTTTCAGGGACTCGTTTTTTATGATGATCAACAAATGGCTGCCCATGTCGGTCAGGGATAATATCCTGGTGAATTTCATGGATATCAAGGTGTAACCACCGCATCCGGAGGGAGGTCCGCTATGAAAGAACAAAGCGGTTCCGTAATGACAGCGCCGCGGTCCCGGGTAGACAGGCTCAGGGAGCGCATTATCAATGCCCCTCAGGAGGTATGCATCGAGCGGGCGAGATACGTGACTCAATCGATGGCCCGGCATTGGTCCGAGCCTCCCCTGACGCGCATGAGCCTGGCGCTGGAACACATTCTGAAGAACATCAGCGTCGTCATCAGGGATGAGGAGATCATTGTCGGCTGCAGGACAAGCAAGCTCAAGGGAGCTCCACTTTTCCCCGAGAACAAGTCCCGCTGGATGGAAGGGGACCTGGAGAACTTCGATAAAAGGGTGCTGCAGCGGGCCGGTATATCCGAGGCTGAGAAGCACGAGCTGCGGGATGAGATACTTCCTTTCTGGAAGGGCAAGACCGTGGAGGAGTACCTCGAGAAGCTGATCCCTGAAGACGTGGCCGAGGATATGGATAAATACATCTTCACCATGATGCTGGAGATCACTTACGGCATCGGCCATTTCACCATGGACCATGCCAGGGTCCTTAGACTGGGCCTGGCTGGCATTATCAAGGAAGCTGAGAAAAAATACGCAGGGCTGCCCTCGGCTGAGAAGTCCTCGGAAAAAGGCCTTTTTTACCAGGCGGTCATCCGCTCACTCAAAGCTGCCATCGGCTTCGCCCGGCGCTATGCCGACCTGGCGCGAACGATGGCTGAAAAGGAGAGCGATCCCGTACGTGCAGCCGAGCTGAAAGAGATAGCACGGGTCTGCGACCGCGTGCCCGAACACCCGGCAGCCTCGTTCCACGAGGCGGTGCAAAGCGTCTATTTCATTCACCTGATCGCCCAGATCGAATCGGGCGGCAACTCTATCTCGCTCGGGCGATTCGACCAGTTCCTCTATCCCTACTATAAAGCCGATAAAGAGGCGGGGAAAATAACGGCCGACAGGGCCAAGGAACTCCTTTCCCTGCTTTTCCTGAAGACCAACGAGATATGGAATGTGCTTGAGGAGGCTTTCATCCCCGGCGGCGAAGGCGCCGAGGGGAAGACGACGCAGAACGTGACGGTGGGAGGGGTCGGCAGGGACGGAAACGATGCCACCAATGAGATCAGCTATATCGGGCTCGATGCGTTTGCCGATATCCGGACGGTGCAGCCCAATTTCAGCGTCCGCCTGGGCTCCAAAGCGCCCGACGGCTTTTTCATGAAGACTGCCGATTACGCCAGGGAAGGCGTGCCGCTGCACCTCTTGAACGATGATGCCATTGTAAAGTCCCTGGTGATGGGCGGCCATACGCTGGAGGATGCCCGCGATTACGGCGTGGTCGGATGCCTGGAGGCCAACGCCCAGGGCAAGACCTTCGGCTCGACCTTTGCCGTCCAGTTCAACGGGATCAAATGTGTCGAGTTTGCGCTGAGCAACGGCATCGACAATATCTTCGGCTATCAGTCGGGACTCGAGACCGGCGATCCCGCCGGCTTTACCTCGTTCGACGATGTCTGGAATGCCTATGCCACGCAGGTCTCGCATTTCATAGGCCAGGTGGTCAAGGGCATGAATGCGCTGGACAGGGCCATAGCCGAAAACGTGCCCTCCCCCTTTGCCTCGGCCATGATCGAAGGGCCCATGGAAAAAGGCATCGACCTGACGAGGGGAGGCGCCGTTTACAATTCCACGGGCGTGCAGTACATGGGTTTCTCCAACGCTGCGGACAGCCTGTACGCCTTAAAGAAGGCGGTCTTTGAAGACGGGAAAATGTCTATCGGCGAACTGGCCGAATGGCATGAGCAGCGATTGGATGGGCAACGAAGATAAGAAAGCTTATTTTCTGAACCGGGTGCCCAAGTATGGAAACGATAATGACGAAGTCGACGCCATGGCGGCCAGGATAGTCGATCACTATTGCGACGAGCTGGCAAAATATAAGAATTTCAGGGGCGGATATTTCTGGCCCGGGATATTCTCGGTGGCATTCCATATCGCTTTCGGCGCCTTTGCAGGCGCCACGCCGGACGGCAGGGCCGCCGGCGCAATACTGGGCAACGGCCTCACCCCCAGCGAGGGCAGCGCCGTGTCGGGCGTTACCGCCGTCATGAATTCGGTGACCAAGCTACCCCTGGTCAGGGTGTATAACGGGTGTAACCTTAACCTGAGATTTGCCGGAAACAAAATTAAGCCGGATAACCTCATGGCTTTAGTCAAAGGGTATTTCGAGCGGGGTGGCTTCCAGGTGCAGTTCAACATGGTAAGCACCGAGAAGCTGAAAGACGCCCAGAAGCATCCCGAAAAATATCGCGACCTGGTGGTGAGAATAAGCGGCTATTCAGTCTATTTTACCGACCTGAGCGAAGTGGCACAGGACGAGATAATAAGTCGCAGCCAGTTCGCACTTTAAGAGTATTCCCTGTCCCGGCTCGCTCCCGCAACGTGGAGCGGAAAAGTTTGCACAGCAGGAGGTTTACCATGGGTCATTACTATAAGGACAGCAACCAGCTTTATGATGTTTACGGCCACCTGATGGAGCGCCTGCTCACAGACGAGAAAATAGGGCCCAAGTTCGGTAGCGCCGGGATAATAATCAAGTTCATCTATACGGACCCGGACGCCGAGATTACCATCGATTTGAAAAATCCTCCGTCCAAGCCCGGCTACTACGGCACCTATTATCTGGGTCCGTGCGCTGTGAAAGAAGACGTGTGGTCCAAACAGTCGGCCGATTTTTCGCATAGCTTCTGGCATGGCTATGAGAACCCGGTGGCGGCGGTAGCCAGGGGCAAGATCAGCCAGGGCGGCAATATCGTCGCCATGCTCAAGCTCTTACCCGTGATCAAGCCGGCCTTCGTGTTGTTCCCCAAGGTCCTGGAAGATATGGGGCTGGGCGACCTGGTCATCCATAAGAAGTAAAAAACTATTGTTGATAGATTAAGTTTTTAACGCAGGCTGCATCTGCGGCCGCATATCTGTACATATCATCAATTGCCGTCCTGATGTCAGCATGGCATTATTAGCCGGCAGGAGCAAGCATGGACACTGAATATAGGTTTGAAAAAAAGAAGATCGGCGATGCCCTGGTGAATGTTTACGCCAATCGGCCTGTCAACGTTTACAGCATGTTTTTAAAATCACTGGAGCAGTACCCGCAGCGCCAGGCCGTAAAATTCGGCGACGTCGCTGTAACCTATGCCGAGCTCGGCAGGAGGGCTGATGCACTATCCTCCGTTCTTGCCAGCAAATATAAGGTTGGCAAGGGCGACAGGGTGGCGATGTTTTTGAAAAATGACGATGCCTTTGCCCCGGTCTTTCTTGCGATCTCCAAGCTGGGCGCTGTCTCAGTCGTGCTTAATACGCGGCTTACCAAAGGGGAGTTGGAACATCAACTCAATATGACTGAGCCTGTAGCAGCGGTCGTCGACGGTGAGATATGGGACAGGGCATCGGATGGATTGATCAAACACAAGATCGAGAAAAACGGCCTGGCCGAAATCTGGGCCGCGGGTGGCAACCACCCTGGTGCAGACTGCGAAGAGGAGGACTTGCATACCATACTTTTCACGTCCGGCACCACCGGCAAGGCCAAGGGCGTCCGGATCTTGCACCGCAATTTTATCCACAGCGCCATCCGCATGGAACAGTATATGCGTGACATATTTGGCTTCGAGGTGAGGGAAGGGGGCAGTAAAACGCTAATAGTGGCGCCCCTTTTTCATGTCATGGCCCTGCAGGAACAGCTAGTACCCTGCCTGAAGATGGGCAATACAATTATTATGCTCAGCGCCCTCAGCATCAAGACCTTCCTGGAAATAACGGAGAGAGAGAAGGTAGAATTTCTGGTGGGTTCGCCCGCCATCTACAGGATACTGCTCGGGTCGGGCGAAGTCGCTAAGTATGACCTGAGCACGGTCAGTATGGCAGGCTTCGGCGCTGCGCCCATGTCTCCCGATCTGATGTCTCAGATGAAGAAGGCCTTTGTCAACGCCAGGTTTTTCAACGGCTTCGGCCTGACCGAAGCCTCTATTTCACTCGCTTCACTGGACAGGGAATGTGTTGAGAACCCCACCTCCATCGGCCGTCCCAGCCTGGGATGCGAAGCGGCAATAGTGGATGAGAAAGGGCGGGAGTTGCCCGCAGGTGAAGTCGGAGAAATAGCTATTAAAGGTCCTAACGTGGCGGGAGGATATTATAAAGACCCGCAGGCGACCGCCGATTCCTTCAGGGACGGCTGGTTTTTTACGGGAGACCTGGGCAAACGTGACGAGAACGGATTCTTCTATGTGGTCAGCAGGAAGAAAGACATGATAAACCGGGGCGGTGAGAATATATACCCCGTGGAGGTCGAGAACATCATTTACCTGCACCCCAAGGTGCTCGAGGTGGCCGTTTACAGGGTTCCCGACGCCGTCATGGGGGAGAAGGCCGCCGCCTCCATTGTTGCCGTGCCCAACACCAACCCCACGGCGGAGGAGATACAGGAGTTCTGTTCGGGCAAGCTTGCCAAATACAAAATCCCCGAGTATATAGTGTTCACAGCGTCGCTGCCCAAGAATCCGGGCGGCAAAGTGATAAAGGAAGAATTAACCAGGCAGTTTTCCCGCTTAAAGCGGGATGAGCCAACTAAATAAAACCGGGAGTTATAACGATGGACTTTCAATTGACCGAAGAACAGCTGATGTTGAAGAAGATGGTGCACGACCTGGCGGAAAAAGAGTTCCGTCCCAGGGCGGGTGAGTGGGAAACCAAAGGCGAGCATATGCCGCTTTCATACCTGAAAAAACTGGCGGAGCTGGGGCTCATGGGCCTGTGCCTGCCGGTCCAGTATGGCGGGCAGGGCCGCTCGGCCTTCGAAGCTGTGCTGGCCATTGAAGAGTTGGCCAGGATATCGAGCATGTGCGCCGCGCCCGTATTCGAATCGAATGTGGGTCCGGTCAAGGTCGTAGAGCAGTTCGGAACCGAAGAGCAGAAACAGAAATACCTGCCGCCCGTATGCCGGGGCGAGTCGCTGATCTCTATAGGAATGACCGAGCCCGAGGCAGGGTCGGCGCTGACCGACCTCTCCACCAGGGCCGTGCTCGACGGCGACCATTACGTCGTAAACGGTCAGAAACGCTTCTGCACGGGCGGAGGCGAGTCGAATGCCTACATGGTGTACGTCAGGCTCGGCGAGCATAAAGGCGCCAAGGGCATCGGCGCAGTGATCATCGAGAAGGGCACGCCCGGCTTTTCCTTTGGCAAGCAGGAACAGCTCATGGGCCTGAGGGGCATGCCGAGCTGCGACCTGATCTTCGATAACTGCCGCGTGCCGAAGGAGAACCTGATCATCAAGGAAGGCGAGTTCAGAAAGCTGATGCTGGCTTTCGACCTGGAGCGCTGCGGCAACGCCACCATGTGCCTGGGCATTGCGCAAGGGGCGCTGGAAGAGGCCGTCGCCTATTCGCAGAGCCGCAAGCAGTGGGGCAAGGAAATCTGCGAGTTCCAGGCTGTTCAGTTCATGCTGGCCGATATGGCTCTCAGGGTTGAAGCTGCCCGCCTTCTCATATACAGGGCGACGGTCAACGCCGCCACCGGCCTTCCTGCGCCGTTCGAAGCCAACCTGGCCAAATGCTTCGCCAACCAGATGGCCAGGGAAGTGACCGGCCTGGCGTTGCAGGTGCACGGCGGCTACGGCTACTCCAAGGAATACCCTGTGGAGCGCATGATGCGCGATGCCTGGGGCTGGGGCCTGGCCGGCGGCACCATTGAGATTCAGAAGGTCGCCATCGCCTCCATGATGCTGAGGCGCAGGTTCGACCAGAGAAGATAATTATGAAATAACATGGCAATGGCTACTCCAGATTAAGGTAATAATCCATGATATAAAAAAGATTTATGTGCCATCCTGAAATAAATCTTTTGCCCTTCCAGGTTATCACAATTAGAGACATATTCGAATTGAGAGAGCGAGGTATGAAAAGGTCAGTCTGTTAGATGTGAGGAGCACACGACGGATGGGATCAGGTCTTGGAATATTAATTTTCCGAAAACTGAGTAATTGAGGCTACCGCTCTGGTCTGATGGAAAAACCAATAAAGGAGATGAGCTATGGTGAAATACGACAAACTCTATATCGGCGGAAAATGGGTTTCACCCATTGGGACAGAAAAGACGCAAGTGGTCAACCCCTGTAGTGAAGAGGCGATTGCCTCTGTATCCATGGGAAATGAAGAAGATGTAGACAGAGCCGTAGCCGCTGCCAGGAAGGCGTTCCCAGCCTGGTCGAAGACAACGGTGCCCGAACGAATGAAGTTGATGGCAAAAATTGTCGAAGCGTTGACAGCTCGTCAAAATGAAATTGGCGATACCATTTCCAGAGAAATGGGCATGCCGTCTGCATGGTCAAGAATGATACAGGCGGGACTACCCATTATTACACTTTCAAGCTTTATATCGATCCTGGAAAAATATGAATTTGAGCATCCCATTGGTCGGACTCAGGTTGTGAGAGAGCCGATCGGGGTCTGTGGATTTATAACCCCATGGAATTATCCTCTCCATCAAATAATGGGAAAAGTGGCACCGGCGTTGGCGTCAGGATGTACCATGGTACTCAAACCGAGTCAGTTGGCCCCACTCAATGCATTCATTCTGGCAGAAATAATGGACCAAGTTGGGGTCCCCGCAGGTGTCTTCAATCTGGTTACGGGGGCAGGCTCAAAAGTCGGCCGAGTGATTTCATCCCACCCGGGAGTTGATATGGTTTCTCTTACCGGTTCCACAAAGTCCGGCGAAGCTGTATTGCAGGCAGCGGCAAAGACAATCAAAAAGGTTACTCTTGAACTGGGTGGCAAATCAGCGAATATCCTCTTGGAGGACGCGGATTTTCCAACGGCTGTTATGAAGGGGGTTTATAATTGCTTCCTAAATTCGGGGCAAACTTGCATTGCCCTGACAAGAATGATCGTACCCGTAAACAAACAGCAAGAGGTCGCCGAATTGGCCAAGAAGGTGGCAGAATCTATGATCGTTGGCGATGCATTTACCGAGGGCGTCTATATGGGGCCCTTGATTAATCTTCAGCAGCAAAAGTCGGTTTGTGGATACATTAATATCGGCATCCGAGAAAGCGCCCAGCTTATAACAGGAGGTCCTGAGCGAATTGAACACCTTCCCAAAGGGTTTTATGTCAAACCAACCATCTTTGCCGATGTTAAACCCGATATGACGATTGCGCAGGAAGAGATATTTGGTCCTGTCTTGTCCATTATTCCATACAATAGCGAGGAAGAGGCAATAGAAATTGCAAATAATAGTGTTTATGGCCTTTCAGGGAGCGTTTGGTCAGGAGATGCGGAACGAGCCAGAAGGGTTGCCAGACAAATCAACACAGGCCAGGTATTCATTAACGGCGCTGATTATGATGTCTATTCCCCATTTGGCGGGTACAAGCAATCGGGCCTTGGCCGTGAAAGGAGCAAGTATGCCATGGATGAGTTTTTAGAAATCAAGTCGATTGTTAATCCCTCATAAGGAGAATAGCTACGATCTTAATAAATAATCAAACACATTTTCTGAGGCGCAGGTTCGACCGGAGAAAGTGACGCAGCTTAAATAGTAAATAGTGGGATAAATACATAAAGGAGAGGGCTAAAGCCCTCTCCTTTATTGTTCTAATAGAATAGCCTGATTAACGTTATTTGTTTACGCTGTGCTGGAGACCGCATCAGCGTTTAGCCACCTCTATACCCGCCGCACCTATGCCCGCTAAACTTATGTCCGGCAAACATACGGCCACTAAATCTGCGCCCACCAAACTGATGCCCGGCAGACTGCTGTCCACGAGCCTGATTATTCCACTGCGGCCTGGAAGACTGCTGCCCGGAAGCCTGGTTGCCCCATTGTGGCCTGGACGATTGCTGTCCGGAAGCCCGGTTGCCCCACTGTGGTCTGGAAGACTGCTGTCCGGAAGCCTGGTTGCCCCACTGAGGCCTGGACGATTGCTGTCCGGAAGCCTGCGGTGTGGACGATTGTTGACTCTGGCCGCCGGTTATACTGTTGCCAGTTGTCACATTTCTAGCTATTGTTGCAGTCCGGGCAGGTTGAGACTGTTTAGCTAATGAGACGGCGGCAAGTGCCACGCCGGTTGATCCGATGACAAAATTTAGGACCAGTACGATGATAATAATGACGAAATATTTTTTATCCAATTTCTTTAAGCCCTCCGTTATTGATCATAACCAGTATGCTAGCGAAATATTAAGAAATATTTAGCCTTTCGAAAACTTTATGTAAAAACTTTGAAATTCCGTGCCTGTGCCGCCGCCCTGCTGTGGTGATGGAAGCTAAAGGAATGGCAAATTGTTGAATATACCTAGCCGGCCTGCTGACCCAGCAGGCCGGTTTTTAATGTTGCGGACGAAGAAAATGGCTATTCTTTCTTGATAATGGCGGTCACTCCCTGGCCGCCGCCGCAGCACTGGGTGGCGCAGCCGTACTTGCCGCCCTCCTGCTTGAGGATCCTGGCCAGCGTGCCCACCAGCCTCAGGCCAGTAGCGCCCAGCGGGTGTCCGATGGCCACGGCGCCGCCCTTCACATTCACCTTCTCCTCCGGAATGCCAAGCTCCCGCATGGCGTAAAGCGCCACCACCGAGAAGGCCTCGTTGATCTCCCAGAAGTCGATGTCCTTGGCTTTCATACCGGCGTATTCCAATGCCTTTCTTGAAGCGGGCACCGGTCCCGAACCCATAATGGTCGGGTCGACGCCGGCCACGCCGAACGCGACAAAGCTGGCGATGGGCTTCAGGCCAAGCTTCTTGGCCTTGTCACGCGACATGATAAGCATGGACGTCGCACCGGCGTTCAGCGGAGAGGAGTTGCCGGCGGTGATGGTGCCGTCGGCCTTGTAAGCCGGTTTGAGCTGCGAAAGCGTTTCCAAAGTAGTATCAGGTCTTATGCAGGCATCGTAGTCGTACTTCTGCTTGGTGCCGTCCTGCAGCGTTATCTCGATGGGCAGTATCTCGTCTTTGAAGAAGCCATCTTTCTGGGCCTTGGCTGCAAGTTGATGCGAGCGCAGAGACCATTTGTCCATCTGCTCACGGCTGAAGCCGGCCAGCTCCTGCAGTTTCTGTGCCGTAAAGCCCATATTCCTCGAAAAATCGATATCGTATTTCTTGTATCTCGGGTCGGCGCTCAGCTTGGGGCTGATCTTAACAGCCGGGTTTCCTCCGCCCAGCGGGATGTGCGTCATATGCTCCATCCCGGCGCATAGCACCACGTCGGCGAAACCTTCCGAAATGGCCATGACGCCCGTCCTCAGGGCGTCCAGCGAGGAACCGCATTGCTGGTCTACCTGCTGGCTGGCCACTTCCACGGGGAGCTCAGCGAAGAAGGCGGGCAACTTGCCGCCGTATGTCCACATTTCCATTACGGGCCTGGCCACGCCCACCACCGCCTCATCTATGACCTTGGGATCAAGGTTGTTCCTCTTTATGAGTTCCTTCCAGAGCATGCCTATGACTTCGTCCATTGTGTAATCGTTGAGCAGGTCCTTCTCGGGCTCCTTGGGGCGCGACCTGGAAAACGGAGAGCGCAAATAGTCTACTATGACGACTTCCCTGGATAACTTCATCTGTGTTACTCCTTTACTTAAAATCCATCGTAGATTATATAAACTTTGCCTTGAATGTGACAAGTCCACCGGCACAAAACGATCCTATCTATGGGCTGCTATATTCCTGCTATGTG
>CAWKFY010000026.1:0-48067 GCA_963848815.1 uncultured Chloroflexia bacterium | reverse complement strand
GATGAGTCCCACGAACGGAGTTATGCGATAGTTTGAGGTGGCCGTGGCGGCGTCATCGAGCTGGCCCAGAATTTCAACATCCTTTTCCTGCAGGCCTATCTCCTCCCGGCTTTCACGCAGGGCCGTCTCCACGGCAGCTTGGTCGCTATCGTGGCGGCCGCCTCCGGGGAACGATATCTGTCCCTGGTGGTGCGCCAGATGTGAGGTGCGCTTGGTGAATACGATATGGCACCTGCCGTCTTTCACGAAAATGGGAAGAAGCACGGCGGAATCGGTCAGCCCGGCATCGCTGATGGTCAGCCTGCTGCGGCCGGCCAGCGCCTCTCTGATCCTGTCTTTCATAGTTCGTTGTAATCATACAACTAATATGAAAAACGATACAAATAGCATGACGGTCCGCCGGCCCCCGGAAAATGCACCGTCCCGATGAGCTCGTATCTAAAATTTGATTACGCAATCTTTAATCGTATATACTGGGAAATTGAGGTTTTTTACATATGACAACCAACAAAGACTACTACTCGCTGCTGGGCATCCCGCGCAACGCTACGGATGAGCAGATAAAAAAGGCCTTCCGCAAGCTGGCCATGGACTACCATCCGGACCGCAACAGCAATCCGGAGGCTTCGGAAAGGTTTAAAGAGGTCAACGAAGCCTACGAGGTGCTGTCGGATTCGCAGAAAAGGGCCTATTACGACCGCTACGGGCGGACGCCGGGGGACGGCGGCGGCAATATGGGATTCGACAACTTCGAGTTCGGGGGCCTGGGCGATATCTTCGATGCATTCTTCGGCGGAGCGACGTCGACGGCGCAAAGGCGCTCGCCCCACAAGGGCTCCGACCTGGTCGCCAGGGTAAGCCTGACATTCGAGGAAGCTTATTCCGGCGTTCAGCGTGAAATAGAGGTCAGCCGTGTGGAGCTGTGCAGCGTCTGCAAAGGCGTGGGCAGCAAGCCCGGCACCAACCCGGAGAAATGCCCGGAATGCAACGGTGTGGGACAGGTGCGGCGCACGCAGCAGAGCATTTTCGGCCGCTTTGTACAGACTTCAACATGTTCCCGCTGCGGCGGCGAGGGTTCGATCATAACCAACCCGTGCACACACTGTAAGGGCCAGGGCAGGGAGCGCGTGAGGCGCAAGCTGACGGCCACCATACCTGCGGGCGTGGATGAAGAGAGCCAGATGAAGATGACGCACGAGGGTGAGGCCGGGTATTACGGCGGGTCGGCCGGAGACCTTTATATAAGATTTGACATCAAACCGCACAAGTTCTTTGTGCGCAGGCATGCGGATATCATAATGGAGCTGCCTTTGAATTTTACGCAGGCGGCGCTCGGCTGCAGCGTCGAGATTCCCACGATGGAAGGCAAATTCACACTGAAGCTGCCGGCCGGCATACAACACGGCAAAGTCGTCCACATAAAGGAAAAGGGCTTCCCGCGCATCCATGCCAGGGGTCGCGGCGATCAAATTGTCATCGTGAAGGTGCTTACTCCGGACAAGCTCGATGAACGGCAACGCCAGCTATTGGAAGAGCTTGCGGAGAGCCTGCCCAAGGCCGACGGATATGCCCGCCCCGGTCCAGACCTGCTGCAATACTTGAGCTGATCGCTGCTTCCACACGTCAGGTAACCCTGGCGCTTTTATCTCCCAGCTTGGACTCCGTGCCGGCTTGCAACCGCATGATGTTGGTGCGGTGCTGAAAGACGATAAGGCCGACCGCCAGCAGGCCATAAATCAGATAGACAGGCGCCATGATGGCAAGAATTACCAGCGCGGTTAAAACCAGCAGCATCCCCAGGGCGCCAAGTATCGATCCCAGGGATACGTACCTGGTTATCAGGATGACTACGCCACCCACCAACAACCCAATCAGGCAAACGAACCAGTTGATGACCAGCATCCCGCCTACCAGGGTAGCCACACCCTTGCCGCCCTTGAACTTGATATAGACCGACCAGTTATGGCCGACCATGACCATGATGGCAGCCAGCACCTGCGCAAACTGGGCATGGATGTCATACCCGGCCACGAATATTTTGTCATCGGCTATGATAAAGCCGGCGATCAATACCGGCAGGGCCGCCTTGGCCAGGTCGAGCACAACCGTTATCAGCCCCGCTTTGGCGCCGAGCACACGGAATACATTGGTGGCGCCAATATTGCCGCTACCATACTTCCTGATATCCACACCGTACATCCTGCGGGACACGATGAGGCCGAAGGGTATAGCCCCTATCAGGTAGGCCATAAGCGCTACCGCCACATATTTTATGATCAAAATCATGAGACCTTTCCTCCGGTTTTAGTCGGCCGTTTGCCGGCCTTTTTAAATTGTAACTTGAGCGACGTTCCGGAAAAGCCGAACGTCTGGCGTAGCCTGTTTTCGAGATAGCGTTCATAGGAAAAATGCACCAGCCGGGGGTCGTTGACCATGAAGGTAAACGAAGGGGGATTGTTTCCGGCCTGGAAAGCCCTGAAGACCTGCAGCCGTTTGGTGCCCCTGGGCGGCGGCGCATGTGCCGCGACCGCATCCTGGACCAGCCGGTCAATGACATCATCAGGCAACTTCTTTTGCCTCTCGCTCCACGCTTCCAGCCCGATAGGTATGACGTTTTTAACGCCGAGGCCGGTTAAAGCGGACGTGAATAGCAGCGGAGCGTGCGCCACGAATTTCATGCGCTTATCGACTGCCGCCACATAATCGTTCTGCAGGTCTTGGTCGGCCAGGTCCCACTTATTGACTATCAGGACGATACCTTTACAGGCCTCCTTGATATAGCCCGCTATATGCGTATCCTGTGCGGTGATAAACTCTGAGGCATCCATAACGAGCAGAGCAACGTCACAACGGTTGATGGCGCGCAGCGTGCGCACCAGTCCATAATATTCCAGTCCCGTCCCGGCTTTGCCCCTCTTGCGTATGCCGGCCGTGTCTATCAACACGACATCCTGCCCTTTATGCTTAACGACCGTATCGGTGGCGTCACGCGTGGTGCCTGCGGTCGAATCGACTATCACCCTCTCTTTACCCACCAGGGCGTTTAAGAGCATGGACTTGCCTACGTTGGGCCGTCCCACGATAGCCAGCTTCGGTTTGTCGCTCTCTTCGGGAGCGGCCTCCGCCGGAGGCAGGACGCGGGCCAGCGCTTCCAGCAGTTCATTGATGCCCTTGCCGTGATGGCCGCTGACCGGCAGGGGTTCGCCCATGCCAAGCTGGTAAAACTCGGCGCATGATTCCTTAAGTTTCTCGGTCTCTACCTTGTTGGCAGCCAGTATGACCGGTTTCCCCAACTTGCGAAGAATATCGGCTATCTCCTGGTCGGCTGCTATCAGGCCTTCCCTGACATCGACAACAAAAATAATTGCATCCGATTCCTTAATAGCGGCTTCGATCTGTTTCCTGATTTTCCTGCTCATATCGTTGGGCGATTCGGGCTCCATGCCGCCGGTATCGATCAGCGTCACCTCCCGTCCCAGCATCTCGACATCGGCAAATATGCGGTCGCGGGTGGTCCCCGGCAGGTCTTCGACGATGGCGATAGGAGCGCCGGCTATACGGTTAAATAAAGTCGACTTGCCCACATTGGGCCGGCCAACAATAGTGACGATCGGATTCATGATTCTCCCACAATTCTACCAGATAAAGGCATTAATAATTAATACGTAAGTCTACGGAGATTTTAGGGCCGGGGTGAATTTTTATTTGTACAAATCAGCCAGCAGGGTGCGCTGGAAATGCAGACGATTTTCGGCCTGGTCGAAAATCACGGAGCGGTAGCGGTCCACGATACCCACCGCCACTTCCTCGCCGTGGTGCGCCGGCAGCGGGTGCATGACAATGGCATCTTTCTTGGCATATGAAAGCAGCTTATCGTTTACCTGGTATTCGGCAAAGGCTATGCAGCGCTGCTCGTACTCCTCCTCCTGCCCCATGCTGGTCCATACATCGGTATAAATCACGTCGGCATCCTTGGCCGCCATGGCAGGCTCTTCCAGCAACATGATCTGGCTGCCGCTCTGCTCCGCATACTTATTGGCGATCATCAGGACGTTGTCCTTCAAGCTGTATTCCTGGGGCGAGGCGATGAGGAAGTTGATGCCGACCATCGAGCAGGCCAGCAGGAGCGAGTTGGCCACGTTGTTGCCGTCGCCCACGAAAGCGAGATTCAAACCCTTGAATTTGCCCTTGCGCTCAAAGATCGTGGTCAGATCGGCCAGCGCCTGGCACGGATGCTCGTAATCTGACAGGGCATTGATAACGCTTACGCTGCTGAATTCGGCCAGCGTCTCCAGCGTGCGGTGCTGAAAGGTGCGGGCAACAATGCCCTGCACATAACGACTTAGCACATGCGCCACATCGGGCACGGACTCGCGTTTGCCCAATCCGACCTCATCGGGCGACATGTACATAGCATAACCGCCCAGTTGATGCACGGCCAGCTCGAAGCTCATCCTGGTGCGAAGGGAGGGCTTTTCAAACAGAAGGACGATCGATTTCCCCGCCAGCACCTGCGGCCAGGCTTCCTTCTTGGACTTCACAGTCTGCTTTACAAGCTGTTCGACTTCGCCGGGCTTTAAATCCGCGACCGACAGGATATCACGTTTAGCCAATCTAATTTTTACTCCTGTATAAAGTACCAGTATACCATATCGCCCGGCTATATATGGAGTTGATTTTAACAGTGTGGACAAAGCAGGGCCGCCGTTTTTAAACGGCGGCCCTGCTTAAAATAGGGGGGATATTGTTTATTAAGGCAGTCCGGGTTTAAGCGTATTCTGGTAGGCCGTTGTCAGGTCGTTCATGTTCATTACGATATTGCCGCCGGAAACCTGGTAGGCAACCGACGCCTTGGGATAGTTAACACATGCGCCTGCTATGCCTATGCCGGTCTTGGCACTGAACGTAGTGGCACAGGTATCACAGACCAGCGTGCTGCCGTCCAGCGAGTAAGTCTTGCCCCTGCACGGCGGACAGATGCTGGCGCGAACGTATATTTGATTGTCAAGATTATAGGCCATAAAGCCCTGCCTGCCCTGGGGCGTATCCACGTAGAAATGGACGTTCCAATCCTTTTGTACTGCGCTGACCGGTATGGTAACTGTGTCGCCGGACACCGTCGGCGCCAGCTCTGTCACCTTTATGGGCCCGGAAGGCTGGGGTGTAGTGCTCGAGACGGGGCTGGCAGACACAGCGGGCCCCTGCTGCGAGACAGGCATCAGGTTTACGGCTTCCGATGATGATTGCGAGGCGGGCGTGAGTTCAACGGCCGCGGATGCCGCCGGGGCCGGGGACCCCGAACAGGCAGCCAGCGCCAATAGCATCGATAGCAAGAATATTCCTACTGTTATTTGTCCTTTCATTAATTACTCCTCCTTTATGTATAAAAATAGTCTCAATAATAGTTTTCTTCATCGGGCTTCGCCGACCATGCGTTTTAATATCCGCAGCAGCTTCTACTCTGTGTTGCAATACTCTGCCCGCCTCCACCGCAACAGCTCGAACCGGCTGCCGGAATTGCTGATGAAGTTACACCAGTTGCGGCCGGTGTCTGGCAGCAGCTTGGTTGGCCAGCCGGGATGTCCACCCCGGCCAATGCTGTGCCTTGCGACTGCGGCGCGACCACAGAGAATTTTCCGTTCATCTCTCCCAGGTTAACGGTATATTCCTGCACCGAGTCTTTGGACATGCTGAACTTAACCTCCCGGCTTCCGCCCGCAGGGATACTTACATCTCCCACAGCTTCAACCAGGCCGTTGACTTTCAGTTGGGCATTGTAGACTCCATCCGCATTGCCCGAGTTAACAATGTTGGCAACGACGTAGACTTTCTCTCCGGGGTTGACCTGGGACGGGTTCACTCCCAACCCGACGACTTTGAACTCAGGCTGCCCAGCCTTCGTTTCACCCGACGCGACCGGATCGGCCCCGGCCGCCGAACACGCAGCCAGCACCAGTGAGACGGCAACCAACAGTACAGCGACAATTGCAGCCATATAAATTCCTTTGGGCATGTGGTTCGTATTTACGTTTTTAAACATTTTTACCTCACAACTTCTTGAATCGCCTTGCTTATTATCCGGCCGTCCTGCAGCGTTATTATCTGCCTGGCCTGTCTGGCTATATCGGCGCTATGAGTAACCATCAGTATGCTGCGCCCCTCTCTATTTAATTGCTTGAACAGCTCGAGTATCTCGTTCCCCGTTTTCTGGTCCATATTGCCTGTGGGCTCATCCGCCAGGATGAGGCTGGGATTACTAACCAGTGCCCTGGCAATGGCTACCCGCTGCTGTTCGCCGCCGCTTAGCTGGCTGGGTTTATGCTCGCATCTTTTGCCCAAACCCACCCTTTCCAGCATGGTCTGCGCCTCATTTTCGCTGGTTCCGTCGCCGCAGAATATTAGCGGCAGAAGCACGTTTTCCATAGCTGTCAGGGAGGGAAGCAGATGATACTGCTGAAACACGTAGGCTATCTTGCCCCGCCTGATATCGACCAGGTCGTTTTCACATAAATTGTCGATGCGTTTTCCATCCAGCATGACCTCCCCATCGGAGAGCCGGTCCAGCCCTCCTATAATATTGAGAAAGGTGGATTTGCCGCTCCCCGAAGGGCCCATGATGGCTATGAAATCACCGTCTTCGACCTTAAGCGAGACCCTGTCCAGGGCCACCACGCGGGCGGTACCTTCGCCGTATATCTTGGTCACATCATTTATTTCCAGCATTTTTCCTCCTGAATTCTCCGCGTCCTATATGGACCTGAAGGAATCAGCCACCCTGATCTGGCTGGCGCGGATGGCCGGGTAAATGGTGGCAGCTACGGCTACGACGATGGATACCCCTAACGCCAGGGGGAAGTATTGCGGCACAAAGCTGATGGCCGTGCCATCGAAGACCAGCGGTCCGATGGCAAACGCCAGCGCAGTCCCCAGAAAATAGCCGACGATACCTCCCAGAATGCCGATAATCAAAGCCTCGTAGATAAAGACCTTGATTATCTGGTTGCGGGATGCGCCGACGGCCCTCATAATGCCGATATCCTTGATCCGCTCGTGTACCGATGACATCATGGTGTTAACCACACCGAACAACCCTACCGCCAGCGTAATGCCGCCCAGCGAGAGCATGAGGTTGCTCATTTTATCAACGAGTCCCATCTCTGACTTGGCTATCTGCTTTACCGCTACGGCGCGGACTCCGGGAATATTCTTATTTATGCTGTCGGCAATCGTTTCCACCGGGCAGGAGTTGCATAACGCCCGTATGTCCAGCGAGGAAATCATGCCGTCTTTATCAAACGCCTTTTGAACGGAATCCAGCGGCGCAAAAATCTGTAGTCATCGCTGGAGCCGGTTTCATCCAGGATGCCGGCTATCTTTAAATTGCTGCCGTTGAGCTGGACTGTATCTCCAACATTCAGCTTCAAAAGCTCGGCCGTCAACGAACCAACCAGCACCTGGTCCGGCCCGTCTATGTAGTTGCCCTTTCCCACGTTCCACCATGACTTGACCAGCAGCTCCGGCTCGGGATCGATGCCGACCACAACTACCGATACGCCATTGATCTTGGTATTTTCATAGAGATTGGGCGCGATCGTGGCGATGTCACCCTGGTCATCAATCTTCATTACTTCACGAATATTGCTATCCGCTATCTGCCTGATGGCAGGTATCTGGCTCTGAGGTATATAGTTTTCACCCACCGTGAGAGTGCCCATGCTGAGGTTGCCCAGTTTCATATCCAGGTTGTTGATGGCCGGGATCACTGTGAGGTTGGGGCCGTATTGCTCAAGCTGTTTGTAGATTTTGGCCTGTCCCGCAAAGGCCATTGTAAGCACGCCGACTACGGTCATGGTCCCGATGACCACCCCCAGCGCCGCATACAGAACACGCCTTTTCCGGCGCATTATGTCCTTAGCTACTATCTGATAGAGCTTCATTCCTTCCTCCCGTTAATATTGAAAACTAGGTTACCTGACAATTGTGATTGTTTGATGGATTATTTTTGAAAATTCCATGAACTTTCCATTTAACGTATTTGGGGGCCTTAACAAAGTCTTGATGATATCTACGGACGTATAATATATAATGAGCTTTAAAAGCAGCGGTTCATGGCCGGGTATGGGAGATGTCTAAAGAAAAGCCCCTTTTAATACTCTTCGATGGCAACGCACTCGTTCATCGCGCCTTCCATGCGCTGCCTCCGCTGACCATCACCAAGACGGGTGAGATGGTCAATGCCGTACAGGGTTTCGCCAGTACGCTGTTAAAACTTCTGCGCGAAAATAAGCCGGACTACTGGGCCATCGCCTTCGACCGCCGAGCTCCCACCTTCCGTCACCAGATGTTCGAAGACTACAAGGCGCAGCGGCCCAAGACTCCCGATGAATTGGTAACACAGATCGAAAGGGTGCATGAGCTTTCGGAGTCATTTAATTTACCGGTGTTCGAGATGGACGGTTTCGAGGCCGACGACATCATCGGCACGCTCAGCCGACAGGCGGCCGCCAAGGGTGTAGAAACGCTGATCGTAACGGGCGATAATGACATGCTGCAGATAGTGTCGCCCGGTATAAAGGTAATGGCTCCCAGGCGCGGGTTCGCCGACACCGTGACATATGACGAGGCCGGCGTGAAGCAAAAATACAGCCTCTCACCCGCTCAGCTCATCAGCTACAAGGCCCTGGTCGGCGACTCTTCAGACAACATACCGGGCATCCGCGGCATTGGAGACAAGACCGCGGTCAAGCTGCTCCAACAGTTCGGCGACCTGGAGGGCATCTACGGGCACATCGAAGAGGTCACGCCGGAAAAGCTCCGGTTGCTACTGTCGGCAAACAGGGAGCATGCGATGCGAAACCGTGAGCTGGCCACCATTGTCACCGATGTTCCTGTACCATTTAATATAGAGACCTGCGCCGTCAGCGCCTATGATCGAAATAAGGTGGTCGAATTGTTCCGCGAACTGGGTTTCTCCTCACTGCTGTCACGGCTCCCCAGCGAGATCGGGGTAGAGCCTTCGGCCGCACCCAAACCGGCTGAGGTAAAGCAAAATTACCGCATCGTCAGCACGGCCGCGGAGCTTGACGAGCTTGCCCTGCGCCTGTCTTATGCCGGCACCTTCGCCCTTTCGGTCGTGCCTGGCGGCGACGACCCCATGCTCAGCAGCCTGGTGGGCCTGGCTATCTCGCCGGCCAGAGGCGAGGCTTACTACATTCCGTTGGGGCATGAGACGCTCAGCCTGATTGAACAACTACCACAATCAACCGTATTTAAAGTGCTTGGCCCCTATATCGAGCAGGAAAAATATGCCAAAATAGCCTACGACGGCAAATTCGATATTATCCTGCTGGCCCAGAACGGTCTATTCATGCGCAATGTGGCATATGACACCCTGATCGCCGCTTACCTGATAGGTGAAAAATCATTGAAACTCCAATCTTTGGCCTTCAACAAGCTGGGTATAGAGATCGCCTCGCTTTCGGACCTGACCGGCAGCGGAGCAAAACAAACCCCGCTGGCGCGCTTCCCCACAGACCGCGTCGGAGAGCTGGCCGCAACGGACGCCGATATCACCTTCAGGCTCAAGGAATCATTGGAAAAGGAACTGCGTTCTGAGGAGCTGTGGAGTCTATTCAATGATATAGAGATGCCGCTGGTCCCGCTGCTGGCGGAGATGGAGATGAACGGCGTGCTGCTGGACAGGGCGCTGCTCAATGAGATGTCTTCCAGCATCGGCGCCGATATGCTGCGGCTGGAAGCCGAGATATACAACGCCGTGGGACATGACTTCAACATCAACTCGTCGCAGCAGCTCTCCACCGTACTTTTCGGGGAACTCAAGCTCCAGTCCGGTCGCAAGACGCAGAGCGGGTACTCGACGGATGCGGCCACACTGGAGGCGCTGGCCGATGCGCACCCTGTTATCAAATACATCCTGGAATACCGGCAGCTTTCCAAGCTGAAATCGACCTATACCGATGCGCTGCCTCTGCTGGTCAACCCGCACACGGGAAGGATACACACCAGCTTCAATCAAACGGGCACGACCACCGGCAGGCTCTCTTCCAGCGAGCCCAACCTGCAAAATATCCCTATACGAGGTGAACTCGGCGCCAAGATCAGGCAGGCCATCATAGCGCAGCCCGGCTGGCTACCTGCTATCGGCCGACTATTCGCAGATAGACCTGCGAGCGCTGGCACATATATCGCAAGACGCCGAGCTGATAGCCACTTTCCAACGCGACGAGGACGTTCATACGCATACGGCCTCCGAGGTCTTCGGAGTGCCCGACTCGGAGGTTACCCCCAAGATGCGCAGGGCCGCCAAGACCATCAATTTCGGCGTAATTTACGGCATGAGTGGATACGGCCTGCAGCAGGCAACCGATCTTAGCAGAGAAGAAGCCGAGCTTTTTATCAGCACCTATTTCAGCCGCTATCCCGGCGTGAAGACCTATATCGAGAACACCAAGAAGCAGGCAGCCCGCCTGGGTTACGTGCAGACGGTGCTGGGCAGGCGCCGCTACATACCTGAGATCAATTCCACCAACCGCCTGGCGCGGGAGGCTGCGGAAAGAATGGCCATCAACATGCCCGTGCAAGGCACATCGGCCGATATCATTAAGATAGCCATGGTAGAGCTGCACCGGGAGATGGGCAAACGCAACATGAAAACCAGGATGACACTTCAGGTACATGATGAGCTCGTCTTCGAGGTACCTCCCGAGGAACTGGAGGCTCATTAAATTTATGGTGCAGGAAATAATGCCCAATGCCATGAAGCTGGTAGTACCTTTGAAGATAGATATCAAGGTAGGCAAGAACTGGGGTGAGATGAGCTGATGCCAGAGCTGCCCGAAGTTGAAACCATTAAAACCAGTTTGGAACCACACCTTGTGGGTCGCACTTTTACCGGCGTCAAAATCGAGGATACCAGGCCGCTGCAAAATATAGAGGCCGCTGAATTTCGAAGGCGGCTGACCGGCAAGACCATACTGGGTTTAAAGCGACGCGGCAAATACATGATCTTCAGCCTTTCGGGAGGGGACAACCTGATTATCCACCTGCGCATGACGGGCGCGTTGCTCTGGAACCCCAGGGGCCGCGAGCCGTTCGCACGCATCGAATTTTCTTTGGATGACGGCGGACGCCTGCTGTATACGGATGTAAGGCGGTTCGGCACCATGTATCTGGTCAAAGACCCTGCTGATATAACCGGCAAGCTGGGGATCGAGCCCCTCAGCGCCGGTTTCACGCCGGATTACCTGGCGAGTATCATGGATTCACGACCCACTCCCGGTAAAAACTTTGCTGCTCAACCAGGAGCGCATTGCGGGAATCGGCAATATGTATGCGGATGAGGCGCTTTTCCATGCCGGAATACATCCCATGAGGGCAGGCAACTCTCTGGATAAATCGGAAATTAAACGCCTTCACCGTGCCATACAATATGTACTCAGGAAGGGCATTAGCAACAGGGGCGCCAGCATCCGCAACTACCGCTGTCCCGACGGGCAGGCCGGCAAAGCCCATGAAGAGTTTGCAGTCGCCCACCGCGAAGGCCAACCCTGCCCGGTCTGCGGTGGAAAGATCGAGAGAATGGTGGTGGGACAGAGGGGGACATACTACTGTCCCAGGTGCCAGCCACTGAAAAATAATTCACAGAGGACTAGAAGATGAAAGGACAATGGTTGATGGCAGGCGGAGCAGCGCTATTCGTGATCAGTTGGGCGGTACACGACATTTTTAAGATCTTCACCGTCGGCTGGGGGGCCACCGCCTTCAGCCTGCTGATTTTCGTGAGCCCGATAATCGTACTGTTGGGCATCGCCATATTTATATACTCCAACGTGCACAAAAGAAATCCGCCTCAAAGCTGACCGCACGCCGGGCAATTGCATTCTAATATGCTTTATGGTAAAAAAAGCCAAACAGATAAAAGGAGGTAGCTATCATGCCGCTGTGGATGAACATGACGGACCAGTTGGGGCCCGAAAAGCTTCTGCACGTCTATGATCCGGAGACGGGGATGAGGGGCGTGGCCATAGTGGATACCTCATCTATTATGGGCTCGGCCGGCGGCGTACGCCTGCTACCCGCTTTTACTACCGATGATATTTTTCGTTTTGCCAGGGAAACAACCTATAAATTTGCATTCCTTGACCTTCCTGTCGGGGGCGCCAAAGCGGGCATCTGGGCCGAACCCGCAATGCACGGACCTCAGCGCCGCGAGCTGTTTGCCTCTTTCGGAAATGCGATAAAAAACCTGCTCTGTTCTGGCCTCAGCCTGGCCGCGGACATGGGCACGGACCACGATGACATTGCGGTGCTCTACGAAACGGCGTGCACAGCCAAAAGGTCCACGGGCCTCTTCACACAGGCGATTGACGGGGAACCGCTGGAGAACCATGCCAGCGGTTACAGTGTGGTTGTAGCCGCTATAGCTGCCTGCCAGTCGGCGGGACTGAATATCAAGGACGCACGGGTCGCTATTGAAGGTTTCGGAAAAACAGGCGGCGCCATAGCCCGCTATATAAGTGAGTCCGGCGCTAAAGTTGTGGCCATCTCTACAGTTAACGGGGCCATCTTCAACAAAGACGGACTCGACGTTATGGCGCTTCTCCAAGCCCGCAAAATAGCCGGAGATAAGGCCATAACCGAATTCAAACCGGCTAAACATATTAAGCCCAAAGACCTTTACGGGTTGAAGGTGGACATCCTCATACCCGGAGCCCAGCCCTGGGTCATAACCAAGAAAAACGCTAACAGTATAAAGGCCAAGATCATAGCCGGCGCAGCCGATTTGCCCATAACCGAAGAGGCAGAGGAAATACTGTTTAAAAAGGGCATTATATCCGTACCTGACTTTGTCTCCAATGCAGGCGGCTTGATTTTTGAGACGGTTGATAGCATCGGCGGCTCTTCGGACGACGTTTTCAGGATTTTGAGAGAAATCTTCGGACCTCTCATATCCCAGCTCTTGATAGACTCCAAACAGCAAAAATCAGCCCCAGGATGCTGGCCGTCAGGAAGGCCACGGAAAAGATCCTCTCAGCCAGGAAACAGCCCACCACGGCTGATCTTGAACAGACGGCCGGCGAGTTAAGAAAGCGCCTCGGTATAAAGTAAACATTTATTAAAGGAGGTGTACTGTGGCAGATTCAGCCGCCAGAGCACTGGCACTATTGCGCGATGGAAGCCATTTCCAATGGTACGTTATCCCTTTATTGCTTCTGGTAATGTATGTATATGCCAACGAGGTTGAACGCAGGAACTGGAGCCTGGTACTGGCCGGCCTGGCTTTCTGGCTGATGGACTGGTTCAACGAGATACTGGAACGGCCTGGTTTTTCATTTTACCAACTATGCTCCCGTCTGGGGCACCCCCGGCAACGGGAGCTCACTGGTTATACTGATCGGCCTGAATATCGAGATTTGTTTCATGTTCGCCATTATGGGCATCGTGATGGCCAAACAACTCCCAGCTGATAAAAACTTGAAGATACTGGGCATACCCAACCGTTTGCTCTATGCAATAGTAGGCTCGGCACTGGCCGTCGGCGTCGAATGTCTGCTCAACTGGGTGGGCGCCCTAACCTGGGAATACCCCTGGTGGAACCTGCGTGCGCCGTGGCTGATCTGGCTGATCGGCTATATGCCTTTCTTCTTAATGTCCTTCTGGGTCTACGATATGAAATCAATGAAAAACAAGCTTATCACTGTCGGTACGATTTTTGCCGTAGACGCTGTGGCCCTGATCCTCTTTATGGGCATTCTGAAATGGATTTGACCCTTTAAGTATTTTGAAAGGTAGGTTTTGGAGGTCGCTGAAATAATCCGCGGCCTCTATTTTTTAACGAGAGCACTGCAGGTTCGGATCATCCAAAAGTATGATGCCAGCCTAGTATTATAGGCTTACCGCCACCTCCTCTTCTGTCATATCAAAGTAAGACCCCGCTCCGATTACACCTCATCCTGCTTAAGGTACACTTGGTATGTCTGTTAAAGGAGTATCTGTATCAATGATGGAACTTGAAATCTCGACCACTGAAGAAACCAACGCTGCAATCTTGGAAAAGAATATCGCCTTTGGAAATAACGGGATCAATCTTATAGGCAAGATGTTTATGCCCGTAAGCGCCAGTAAACATAATCGCGTCCCGGGAGCCGTCCTTTGTCACGGCTATGGTTCCGATCAGGCCATATTCGAGCACAGCGCCAGGGAACTGGCGGAAGAGGGTATCGCTACTTTGACTTTTGATTTCCGAGGACACGGTTCCAGCGAAGGTGAACTGGACGGCAGCATAGTAGATGATGTTATGGATGCCTGGGATTATCTGCACGATCAACCGGAAGTTGATCACAAACGTATGGGACTGATCGGGCACAGCATGGGTGCCTTTTCCGCCATCCTGGCGGCCGGCAAATTGAAGAAGGCCAAGGTCCTGGTTACCCTTGCCTGTCCGGGGGAGATTAAAAATCCAATTGCTGTGAACCCCAGGCACATCTTACATCCGGTGTTGAAGTGGATAATCACGATGATATTCAAGTTCGTACAACGTACACACAAGCTTGAGGCACGTGTAAACTGGAAGAAGTTCATAGCGTTCTGGCCCAAAATGAAACCGTCCAAAGCGCTGGCTGAACTGGACAATTGCTCCAAGCTATTCGTATTTTGCCTGGGAGATCAGGCAGCGCCCTACAACAAGTTCCTTTATTCTTACGCCATGGCCAGCGAACCCAAGAGGGTGCTGGTTACTACCGGCAATCATGATTCACCAATGGAAGAAGGCACGCTTCGTTCACAATGGGAGAAGTGGACCATCGGCGCACTACACGGCAGACACCCTTATTAATAATCGGAATAATAACGAAATGAAAGTCTTAATAACCGGCGGAGCGGGCCGATCTGGGCATTACAATATCCCGCCATTTTTTGAAGCGGGGCTTCGCAGTCAGGATTTTCGACCTGGATAATTCCCGTAACCGCAAGTCCGTTGCCGGGCTAAAAAATTCGGTAGAGGTATGCTGGGGCGATATCACCGATAAAAAGTCAATTAAGGATTCGCTGGAAGGCATTGACACGGTCGTACATATGGCCGCCATTTTGCCTCCGGTTGCAGACCGTTTGCCATCACTGGCCGCCATGGTCAATATCGAGGGAACACGTTTGCTGGTCGACCAGATTAAGTCCACGGGCCGGTCTATTCCTCTAATTTACACCTCCTCGGTTGCAGTGCACGGTCCCACTCCCGATGCCGCACAACCCATTTGCGCTGAGAACCATATCTGTAATCCCAAAGGCTCTTACGCACAAACTAAATTCGAGGCTGAGAATATCATCAAGCGGTCCGGGATGGATTACGTCATCCTGCGCCTATCGGTCAACATGTACTTCAATTTCGAGATCAGCGATATCAAACGCATGTTCAGTATTCCTCTCAAAAACCGCATCGAGTTCTGCCATCCCGACAATACAGCAATTGCCATAGTCAATGCTGCGGCCAAATTCGAACAGGTCAAGAACCAAACATTTATAATCAGCGGCGGACCCAACGGCAGGATGCACTACCGCGACCTGATAGCGGCTATACTGAATGTTATGGGTTTGCCCGTACCGCCCGAATACAAATTCACCAGCAAGCCCTATTACCTGGACTGGTATGATACAAGCAAATCCGAGTCTATGCTCACTTATAATATAAAGACATTTGCACACTATATGCAGGACTATACAAAGGAGCTGAGCCGGCGTTTCACTCCGGCCTTCGTACCCTTTATGCGTTACTTTGTCGGACCCGTATTCGGCTGGATGGTAGTGCGCTTCATGTAGCCGAAATCATAGTATAAACCTCCTTATTAAAAAATAGAGGGCTGGCACCGGCCCTCTATTTTTTTATCCTGAGAAACATACTGTATAATTCTATTTGTTAGATACTACGTATATCCGGTTCCGCACTGAAGGGGAGGTAGTTCCACAAGATGGAGAGCATAATCCGCAAAGAGCTGAAACTACGCTATCCGCCGATCGCAGTGATTCTTACTAATGATAAACAGGGAGATCCTCCTAAACTCAAAAGAACGGCTGGTCATGCACGATAAGAATGTTCGCGGAGGCGGCACGCGGCAAAATCGTCTCACTGGACCGTAAGGCGGTCCGCTGCCCCGGAGGCAAGACGGGAGTTGGTTTCGGCAACTCTTACTCCAAACACCTCGATCTCGTTTCGCATTTTCTATCCACCGGGATGCCAGGCAAATTCGAAGGAGAAGCGTATAAAAAAACGCCTGAACTCGCCAAGAGCATGATCGACAGTGTGCCGGCCCTGGATATTCCATTCAAGTACGTTGTACTCAAACCTTTGGAGAAGGTCGATCCCTGTTCGGAGACTCCGCGCCTGATAATCTTCCTGGCTAACCCGGACCAGCTTTCTGCATTGACCATGCTGGCCAATTACAGCCGTTCCAACAATCACAGCGTGATAATCAGCATGGGCTCCGCCTGTAGCTCCATCTGCCTCTACCCTTTCAATGAAGCGAAAAATGGAGACCCCAGAGCGATTATAGGCCTCACCGATATAACGGCGCGTCACTATCTCGATCCCGACATCCTCTCTTTCACCGTCCCCTATAGTATGTTCCTGCAAATGGAAATGGATGTACCGGGCAGCTTTCTGCAAAAGACGCCCTGGCTAACGCTGAAGGAGCGGATTGCGGGCTAGACCTGTGGCAAAACCATCCTTATAAGGAGCCGATTTAAATGGGTATGTTTGAAAGAATGGCGGAAGCAATTTTCCGCATCGCCACCGGCGATAGCAAAAAGCGCTGGCTTTTAACTCCTATCGCTGGCCTGCTTTTTCTGTGCTTCCTGGCCTTGTTCTTTGTAGCGGCAATCTACACCGACGGGTGGCTTGATTTGCCTTCAATCAGCTACCCGCCGTGGACACTTATACCGGCCCTGATTTTGCTGGCGCCGGGCGTTATCCTGGTGCTCTGGACCTGGATACAGTTCATACGAGCGCGGGGCACCCCCGTCCCCCTCAACCCTCCGCAGGAATTGATCACTTCGGGCCTTTACGCTTACAGCCGCAATCCCATGGTGCTGGGCATATTTTTAATATTTTTCGGGTCGGCTATATGGATGGGATCTTTATCCCTGCTTGTCTTTTACTCCCCGTTGATCGTGTTGATTTTTTATTTCCAAATTACCGAGATAGAAGAAAAGGAGATGGAGCTTAAATTCGGTCAAGCTTACTTGGACTACAAGAAAAGAGTGAACCTGTTTTTCCCTTTTATTGGACGGAAAGGATAACATTAATCTATGGCCGGTGAAACTAAACAACTGAAAACAATTTCTCTGCGCATCTCGGGAATGATGTGCGCAGCCTGCGTGGCGCACAATGAGGAAGCCCTGTCCGCGCTGCCGGGCGTAATCAAAGCCGTCGTCAACCTGGCCACGGAAAAGGCCAGCGTGGAATACGATCCCGACAAAGTGACACTGGAAGACATGCGAAAGGCTGTCTCGGATGTTGGCTACGAGGTTGTGCCCGATAACATACAGCTAAAAATCGGCGGCATGAACTGCCAGGCCTGCGCATCCAATATTGAGACGGCGGTCGGCGCATTGCCGGGTGTGGCAAAGGTTATAGTGAATTTTGCTGCAGGAAGCGCCGGCATTGATTATGTCCCCGATATCACTTCGCTGGATGAAATAAGGGATATTATCCACGACCTTGGCTACGAGGTCGTCGAAAGAGTCCAGGGGCAGGATGCGCTGGATAGGGAAAGGGATGCAAGGCAAAAAGAAATACGCCGCCAGCTCATCAATCTCATCATTTCAGGCACGCTGGGAACCATCGTTATGATCGGCATGCTGCAGCCGTACTGGATTTTCCCGGCCTTCATACCGGCCTGGCTGAACAACAAGGTAGTGCTGTTTTTCCTGACCACCCCAATCGTGTTTGGCCCCGCCAGACAGTTCTTCATAAATAGTTGGAACGGCCTGCTGCATGGGGTTACAGACATGAACCTGCTATACGCTACGGGCATCGGCGCGGCCTACGGCATTGCGATCATCAATACATTCTGGCCCGATGCCGGATTCGGCGGCAAAGACGCAACTTTTTATGAAGCGGCAGCCCTGCTGACGGCCTTCATAATCCTCGGCCGTTACCTGGAGACAGTGACACGCGGCAGGACGTCCGAGGCCATTCGCCGTTTGATGAAATTGCAACCCAGAAGAGCACGCGTAATCCGTGATGGACGGGAAATCGAGATTCCGGCCGAAGATGTTCAGCTTGATGAGATCATAGCGGTGCGCCCCGGCGAGGCGCTTGCAGTCGACGGCACAGTAACCGAGGGCTATTCGTCTATAGACCAGTCGATGATCACGGGAGAAAGCATACCGATTGAAAAGAAGGCCGGCGATGAAGTCATCGGGGGCACGATCAATAAAACGGGCGCTTTTAAATTCCGTGCGACCAGGATAGGCAAAGACACCGCTTTATCCCAGATCATCAAGCTGGTTGAAGACGCCCAAACAACCAAGGCCCCTATCCAGAAAATCGCCGATAAAGTGGCGGGCAGGTTTATCCTGGGGGTACATATACTCTCGCTCATCACATTTTTATTCTGGTTTTTCATTGGCTTCTCACTGTGGTTCACACCTGCTAGCCGCATGATGCTAACACCCTACACTCTCTCACTGGTCGGAGTATTCGGTTTTTCTCTGCTGGTTTCCGTAACCGTGCTGGTGATCTCCTGTCCCTGCGCCCTGGGGCTTGGCAACGCCCAGCGCCATCATGGCAGGTACCGGTAAAGGCGCCGAGTACGGCATACTCTTTAAAGGCGCAGATGCCATGGAGACAACAGCGCGCCTGCAGGCCATAATATTCGATAAGACCGGGACATTGACCCGAGGCGAGCCCTCAGTAACCAATATCGTTGCTTCGAACGGCAATGATAAAGAGGTGCTGCACCTGGCGGCGGTTGCCGAAAAGAATTCGGAACATCCATTGGGATCCGCCATAGTATCGGGCGCCCGCGAAAAGGGTATTGAAGTTGAGGATGCCGACGATTTTGAGGCCATTCCTGGGCAGGGTGTATCCGCCACGCTGGGAGAACGCAAAGTGCTGCTGGGAAACCGGCGGCTTATGCTGGAACAGAATATTGATATAGAAAAACTGCTGCCGGAAGCGGAACGGCTGGAATATGAGGGCAAGACAGTAATGTTCCTCGCCGTCGACGGTGCAGTCTCCGGCATAGTGGCTGTAGCGGACACGCTCAAGGAGACTTCCGTCCGCGCCATAGATGAACTGCAGCGCATGGGCATCGAAGTAATCATGATCACAGGAGATAACCGGCGAACGGCGGAGGCCATAGCGCGCCAGGTCGGAATCAACCGCGTTTTATCCGAAGTGTTGCCGGAAGATAAGGCCGAGGAAGTTAAAAAATTGCAGTCGGAAGGCAAAATTGTGGCCATGGTAGGGGACGGCATCAATGACGCCCCCGCGCTGGCACAGGCGGATGCCGGCATAGCAATAGGATCAGGCACAGATGTGGCCAAGGAAACAGGCAACGTGATCCTGGTCAAGGATGATCTGTTGGACGTTGTCGCAGGCATCCAGGTTGCCAGAGCCACTTTGAGAAAAATAAAAGAAAACCTGGTCTGGGCATTCGGCTATAACACCCTGGCTATACCTTTCGGAATGGGCGTGTTATATCCATTTCTTGCGCAACTGGTCAGCCCTGAGTTGGCAGCGCTGCTCATGGCCACCAGTTCGCTGTCGGTGACACTAAATACCCTGCGCATGAGAGGCTACGTACCCCCTATTAAGCGCAGCCGGCGGATCTCGCCCGGCTTGGAGAGGCGCCGGCAAGTTAAGATTAATGGAAGAACGAATCAGATGAAAAATACGGGTTTGATCAGCGCTACAATTTACATCGGCATATCCTTGCTGGCTGCCGGGCTCTTCATAGTAGCCACTCTACCGGCACAATATACTAATGTCGACAGGTTCGGTGGCGCCGCCTGGGTGTTTATTCTTTGCATGATAATACTCATGCCTGTGATAATACCCCTGGTCAGAAAGAGGTAATATCGGTCACCTTCCACAGAGACTGACGCTCACGCTAAAGTATGCACTGAATCACGGTATCTAAACTCAGGAGGAATCGGGTAATGGAATCCAAACTGCTCGAGCATTTGCGGTTCGCCGCGCAAGGGCAACACTGAATTCATGCTGACGGAACTTAACAGGTTGGCCAAGGCCGGCGGCATGCAAAGCAAGCTGATCCTGTTACGCGACCTGAAAATCAAGCCTTGCAAGGGTTGCCTGGCCTGTGAGAAAGGCGGCCTGGACCGAAAGGGTGAGTGCAAAATCAGGGATGATATGCCCGCCTTATTGCCCAGCCTGATTGACTCCGATATTATAGTCTTCGGAACACCTGTCTACTTTGAAATGCTGTCGGGAAGGCTGAAAAATTTTATGGACAGGACATGTCCCATCTGGCCTAAGCTGGCAGGAAAAGGCTGCGCCGGTGTAGCAGTAGCGGAGGAGGGCATCGGAAAGGCTATCGAAAATATAAAGACCTATGCCTCTATATGTAAAATGGAATGGCTTGGTAGCGCAACGGCGTTGGCCAAGACTCCACGCCAGGTTGCCGGCGATAGCAGGGTATTGGAGGAAATAGCACAGTTGGCCGGCATTCTGAAGGCATTCGCTGCAAATCAGGATATTACGGGGAAACCGGCAAAGTAAAATAGAAGGTGCTTCCTTTTCCCAACTGGCTTTCCACCCACACTCTGCCGCCATGCAATTCCACATACTTCTTGACCAGGGCCAGTCCTATCCCGGCGCCTCCATAACCGCGCTGGCGCGACCTGTCTGCTTTATAAAAATGATCGAATATATAGGGCAAATTAACAGGATCGATTCCACTGCCTGAATCTTTCACCGAAACCTGGATATAGCTGCTGTCTTCAGGCCCGGCTTTCACCCGGATCGCACCTCCCGCAGGAGAGTATCTCAGGGCATTTTCCAGGAGATTATGTAAGACCTGCCTCACGCGGTCCTGATCGATATTGATCTGCGGCAGGTTTTTGTCAATATCCGAGTCCAGGGCGATTTGTTTCTCCTGGCACCTTACGTGAAAGACAGTGATTTCGCTATTGATAAGTTCTTCAACATTCGTTGGATTAAGATGTAATTTCAGTTGACCCGCCTCGGCCAGGGAAAGCTCACGCAGGTCGCTGACAAGCCTGTTCAAAAGCACCGTCTCATCATAAACCGAGGCAATTTGGTCAGGGGAAGGTACTCTAACACCATCAAGCCAGGCTTCAAGGTTACCCTGTACAATGCTCAATGGATTGCGCAGCTCGTGAGCAACATCGGCCAGTAATTGCTTACGGCTTTTTTCTTTCATTTCGAGTTGTTCGGCCATGGAATTAAAGGCCACCGATACCTCGCCAACCTCATCATCGCTGTTATGTTTCACCCTTTGTGTTAAATCGCCGGCCGCTATCCTGTGCGCTGATGCTGCAAGTTGACGCATGGGACGCGTTATGAGGTTACTGACGATAAACCCGATAACCAAAGCTATGACCACCGCCACCAGGGCCGCAATGCCCAATGACCTTTGTGAATTCTGAAGGAATGTTTGCTCGGGTATCACCCAACCCCACAACGCCGGTAGTAGGGTTTGGGCACATGCATGTTTCACCATGCTGCATGCAATAACTCGTAAAATTGGCGGTGACGGATTGATTGACCCAAATGGCCAAAATGCCGATGCTGACCAGAGCGAGTCCGGCAAACAACAAGCTGAGCTTAATCGACAGGTTTTTCATAGTCTATTCCAACTTATAACCGACACCCCTGACTGTAATCACAGGGACATCGTTTTCACCTGTAATTTTGAAAATTTTTGCCTGATGTTTTTTATATGCGCGTCGATTGTCCTGTCATATCCTTCATAGGTCTCTCCGAAAGCCGAGTCCATAAGTTGAAGTCGCGTGAACACGCGGCCCGGGTTCCTCGCCATGACGCTAATCAGCTTGAACTCTGCGGCCGTCAGAGGAACCGGCTCATTCTTGTACGTTACCTGGTGCCTATCGAAGTCCACCTGTAAATCCCGCACTACCAGTTTGGTAACTGACCTGGGGCCCTCAGCATACCTTCTGAGGACAGCGCTCACCCTGGCGGCAAGCTCTCTCGGGCTGAATGGTTTTGTCACATAGTCGTCGGCGCCCAGTTGAAGACCTACTATTTTATCCACCTCATCATCACGCGCCGTCACCATGATAACCGGCACATCCGAAAAAGACCTTATACTGCGGAAGGACTCCAGGCCGTCCATTTCCGGAAGGTTTAAGTCCAGTACTATTAAATCGGGACGTTTATTGCGGGCGATGTCTACTGCGCTTTTCCCATCATTGGCAATGATGGTTTCATAGCCATCTTTCTCCAGGTAAGCCTTTATAAGATCGCAAACCTTCGGCTCATCATCTACTATAAGTACTGTTTTCGTCGCCATTTACAGGCTATCCTTTACCTCCGATTTTAGCATACACATACTAAAGGGACGAAGTTGGTGCCTTCGTCCCTTTATTTCATAAGGAAGTGTAATGTAAGGAAAATTTATCTATTTTATTACCAGCCCCAGCAACCCCTGTAATAGGCTGTCCCCGTGCCTCCCTGCTGGTTGTTGTAGGCACTGCCCCAGGCGGGACATCCATACCAGGGAGCGCTAACGTACTGCACTCCCGCTCCACTGGCATTCTGATAACCGATATTTGACGCCTGCCGGACAGTCCCATTGCCTGCTACCGCAAGTGTCACACTTACGGCAGTGATTACCAGAAGCACCGCCACCAGGATTCCCAGGCCGATTTTTAAACCATTATTCATCTTGTAAAGCCTCCTCGTAGTAATTACTTTGCATTGTAAGAGATATTCTTGAATTCTTAATGAAAAATAAACGGCATTTATATGAAATTTATTCGTGGAGGTAAAAAAAGAGGGACGAAGTGGTCGATACTTCGTCCCTTCAGCAGGAGGATGGATATACTTTTAGAGGTTTTGTCTTTTTAATTCTGGTAACCGCCGCAACAGGAACCCCTTACAGGTCCTACAGGGCTGTTGCCGCCCGCTGTAACGTGTGCGCAACAGCTTGGCAGCGCAACATTCCCCTAATCGGCAGACGGGCCGCTGCCCTCATTGGTAGTCGCCGTGCTTTGAGAATAACCCGGGCAATTGGGGCACAGAGGCGTTCCAGCATATTGTGTCGAAGTTTGCACCGGCGCCAAAGGAGTTGACGAAATCGGCCTTTCCGAGCCGTACCTGGTTGTCAGAAGGGTGATGGTCACTGCGCAAATTAATAAGCAAAATAACGACCAGCACAGGCATACCAATTTTAAACCAGTTGTTCACTAGATTGACCTCCTCGTTGACCTTTAGCGTCATTCTATAAGCGTGTGATGAATTTATTATGAATAGAATGAGTGATTTTAATGAACTTTTAAAGTAGGAAACCGCTGGAATGTTGACATCCAGGTCTTATTTCGGTAATCTACATGCCGGTAGATGAAGACACGGCAGGATCGGTTATACGTCGCAGGCATTGGCACTTTATCAGCCAATGAATCTATCAAGTCGCCGTCTCGGACAATCCCTGGTTTTTATGTCGTGATCGGTTATGACACACTGGCAAAGCTGTAAAATCACACGCTAAAACCAGAAGAGTGTGCCTATAACCTGTCATAAATTAACTGAATGGAGGTGCATTCTTATAGCATAGTAAACTTAGGTGGTTCGTCGGTAAAATGCCTATCTTGGAACAACTAATTTAAATAGGGAGGATATTTTAAGTGAGCGCACAACAAAGTCCGTGGGCAGTCCCTACACCCGCAAGCTTGTACGCACAGGCGGTTGGCTTTATAGGCCTGGGTGCTTTCTTCATGGGACTGGTACCTTCGCTAAGCGCAGCATTGTTAGTACCGTGGTTCTTCGGCATAGCAATTACCGTTTTCGTAGCCGCCCTGATCAATTACAGAAATAATGACATTTTCGGCGCCACGATAAGCTTGATCACGGGCGCTGTCTTCCTGACTTCTGGCACGTGGGCATCTCTGATGGCCAAATTCGTGGGATTTCCAATCGGCACACCTGCCATCGGCACCTTGACTTCATTGCCTCTACCTGTACAAATTGAAGGCGTTTTCTTCATTCCGCTGGTAGTAATCCTGATCATTACCGGCATCCTTGCTCTGAGGATCTCATGGGTAATCGGCCTCATGATATTATTTGTAGCTGCAGCCGCTCTTTGCGCACCATGCATCTGGGACCTTATGGGCGGACCTGGCATACCATCCGATCCAACCCAGGGCATCAGCAATCCCGTCTGTATGGTTTCCGGTGTTCTGTTCTGGTTATTCTCTTTGTTTGCCCTATATGCTGGCACTGCTGTCTGGATAATGCATGCCACCGGCAAAGTAATTTTGCCCCTCGGCAAACCCTGGATAAAATAGAATAGGTATAATTAAAGCAATAGGCCCGACCGAATATTCGGTCGGGCCTGCTTTTTTAACGAATTTAACCGCTTAAATTCCCCTTTTCCCCCTCCATTGATAATAGTTATAAACCCGTGTTAGAGCCAGGGCGGCACGGTCGGCAGAGGGGAATACGGCAAACCCCGCTTCCTGCAATTCTATAAATGATTTCTCCGGCAGGCCGTCATCGCCGGGCATGGTGTTGACCGTCATGGCAATTACTACCGGCTTAGGAGACAACTTGGCCCACTCAATCAGCGTCCTGGTGGTAATTTGATATTCAAATTCCCGCGGCATGAAGGGAGTCTGCTCGGGCGCAGACAATAGCAGGATAACATCAGCGCCCTCCCAGCCCGCCACCGCGTCGAAAGCTTCGCGAGCCTTGTCTATGCCCCAGTAAGGATTGATATCCAGCGGGTTCTTAAAAATATTGCCGGCATCCGTCTTATAGACTTGCATCAAAGACTGGCGCAGCTCGACGGGCAGCATCGGCATTTTCAGCCCTACGCGGCAGCAGTCGTCCGAAGCCTGAACACAGGAGCCGCCGCCATGTCCTACCAGCAAAGTCTTCAATCCTTTGATTTCAGGGCAATGCTGCAGCACCGAGACCACATCGAACATCTCCTGGATGTTGTAAACACGGATAGCGCCGGTCTGCTGCAGCAGTGCATCCCAGGTTAGATCGGAGCCGGCGATGGCGCTGGTGTGAGATATGGCAGCCTGCGATCCGCCTTCGGTAGAGGCGCACTTAAAAATGACCACAGGCTTGTGCCGGGTCACCTCTTTCAACAGTTGAAAAAGCCTGGGACCGTGGTTGGTGCCTTCAATATAAGCTGTGATAATATCCGTCTGTGGATCTTTGGTGAAATACTCGATCAGGTCACACTCATTTATATCGGCAGCATTGCCGTAACTCATCACTTTGCTGAAATAAATGTTGCGCCGGTTGGCTTCTTTGGTGCCGAGAATACTCTGCCCGCCGCTCTGAGATAAATAGCCCACCTTCCCCACTACGGGAGAGAAACCGGTGGCGAAGGTCAAACGGGAGGAGGGACAATACGTGCCCATACAATTGGGGCCGATCAGCCGTATCCCGTAGCTCTTGGCTGTTCGCAGTATTTCCTCCTGCAGCTCGGCGCCCATCTTATCCTCAATTTCGCCAAAGCCGGAAACAAAGAGGTGTACGACTTTCACCCCTTTCTGCCCACAGTCTTCGACTAATTGGGGTATGAAGCGGTTGGGAATGACGGCAATCACATAGTCAAGCTCAGACGGCACATCCTTTACATTCTGATATATCTTGAGGCCATTGACCTCTCCTCCATTCACACCTACAGCGAATAATTTGCCCTTAAACCCAAATTCAAGCAATACTTGTACAAAGCGGTTACCCAGATTTAGCTTTAACGATTCATCCGCTGTAGCCCCTACTATAGCCAGTGATTTAGGGAAGAAGACCGGTTCAAATTCACGTAATATTCCATTTTGATTAGTCAATTTGTTGTTCCTTTAGATCTGTTAGGATTTTATTTTTTGCAAGGCTGCCTTCAACCGCTCCATACAGCACACCTTCCCCAACACCGCCATAGTCTGGAAGAGCGGTGGAGAAGCAGTTCGACCTGTAACGGCGACACGCAGTACACCGAAAAAGGGGCCGGCTTTCATGGCGAGCTCTTCAGCCAGTGGCCGCACAGCATTCTCCATGACTTCCGTATCCCATTCTTTCAATTGTTCGAGCACAGCTATAGATTTCTGAAGCACCTTGACGGCCTGACCTTTATCAAGCTTGCCCTGCAACATAGTCGCATCGTATTCAAGCTCGTTAATAAAAAAGAAGTCGACCAGTTTTGGGACCTCACTTAAAGTTTTAGCCCTCTCCTGAATAAGGGGAGAAATCTGTTTTAAATATCCCGCATCGATAGGCCGCTTTACTTCCGCAGGCAG
This sequence comes from uncultured Chloroflexia bacterium, assembly GCA_963848815.1. Lineage (GTDB taxonomy): Bacteria > Chloroflexota > Dehalococcoidia > GIF9 > UBA5629 > UBA1162. The sequence continues at coordinate 21,580 of CAWKFY010000026.1, read as the reverse complement.
TCCACGTTCGACAAAGGGCAAGCACCTCTGAGTGAAATCATCGATGCTAAGGTTTCGTATATATACACCGTTCATCCACTCCAGCTTATCCTTATTAAAGACGGCGGCGGTTTTACTCACACGCTCTATGGAGAAGTTGGCTACGATTTCCTGGCGGTTCATGATCTCCGTCTTATCATCCAGCGACCACCCCAGCAAAGCCAGGAAGTTAATCATAGTTTCCGGCAGATAGCCCTCATTTTGATATTCGTTAATAGCCGTAGCGCCATGGCGTTTGCTCAGCTTGGACTTGTCCGAGCCCAGTATCATCGGCAAGTGGGCAAATTGCGGTGGCTCCCAGCCCAAAGCCGCGTATAATAGCACGTGCCGTGGTGTGCTGGAGAGCCACTCTTCCGCTCTCAAGACATGCGAGATATTCATGTAATGATCGTCGACAATATTGGCCAGATGATAAGTTGGATATCCGTCCGACTTAAGAAGCACAAAATCATCCAACGTGCTATTCTCAAAAACTACTTCACCTCTGATTAAATCTGTTATAGCGGTCTGCCCCTCCATAGGAGACTTGAAGCGCACTACCGGTATCGTACCCTGCTCCTTCTCTGTATCAATCTGCTTTTTAGAAAGACAGCGGCAATGCCTGTCGTAGCCGGGCGGCAATTTCCGGGCAATCTGGTCTTTGCGCATGGCGTCCAGACGCTCACTCGAGCAAAAACAATAATAAGCCTTGCCCTCGGTAACCAGTTGCTCGGCATATTTTTTATACATGTCCAATCTTTGCGATTGAAAAAAAGGCCCCTCGTCCCAATCCATACCTAGCCAGGAAAGGCTATCCATGATAATCTCGGTTGCGCCCTCGACCTTGCGTTCCTGATCCGTATCTTCAATGCGCAGGATAAAGATTCCGTTATTGTGACGGGCAAAAAGCCAGTTAAACAAAGCCGTTCTGATATTGCCGACGTGGGGATAGCCGGTCGGGCTGGGGGCAAAGCGGACCCTTACCTCATTTCCCATATCAGCCGACGCCTCCCCGTGCCAGTGTCTGACTATAAACAACCTGCTTCACCGGTAGTTTAACCACATAAGTATCGGCTATCCTGTCGTGCAAGCCCTGCTTATGGCTGTCAAAGGCGATCATAATAAATCCTATCCCAGCGGTTGCTACGCACAATATGCTGCCCAGGAAGCGCAGTACAGCAAAGCGGATATCCAGCGGAGAGCTGTCAGTACGTATTATCTTAATGCCTACGCTCATCTTTCCTAAAGTCTGGCCCGTGGCTGCGCTGCAGGCGACACAATAAATTGTCCCTGCAATCAGGAAGGTCAGCATTATCGTTGCCATCACCCAGATCACGCTCTTGGATATCGGTTCACCCTGTGATATATCTATCAACCTATTGAAGACACTTCGTATATCGGGAAATATCCAGAAAAGCGACTGAGAAATGACGCAATACAAAATATATAACCCGACAACTAATACTGAAAAATCGATTAAAGCGGCGGCTAATCTTAACCAGAACCCGGCGTATTCCAGGGAGTACTCTTTAGGTTTCTCTTTCAACGCCTGACTCCTTATGAGAATGCCGCCTTATCTTAAGTTTATAGGAAAGCTATATCGTATTGGCGCCTCAAAAGATATTGCCCAAAGGTCGGAAAATGAAAAACGCAGTTTATTTCTCTTTGCCCTTGCCTTTAGTGAGCGTTTTATACATCTCCTCGTATTCCCTTAAGCTTTGCCTTAGCCTTTCTACCAGCATCTCGGCCTGCCTAAGTTTGGCTTTGGTCTCTTCAACCTGGGTTGTGATATTAAAGAGCAATTCATTACGCCTGTTGGCGGAATCGGCTTCAAAGGTACCGAATTCTTCTACTCCGCCTCCGGGCGGGGGCGCATTGGAGATCTGATTATAAATATCATTCTGACCGTTCAGATGATCTTTTTTTATCTGGCCAAATTTATCCTGTGGTCTCATATTTTAACCTCTCCTTTGACTAAAATTTATCACATCGGCATTATAAATAGCAATAGATTTCTTTTTTATCTCCAGCCGAGATATGTAAGGGCCTGTCTGAGATCCTCCGGCAATTCGCAGGTGAAGGCACGCGGAAGATTAGTGGAGGGCAGCTTGAACTCCAGGTAATAAGCGTGCAAAAATTGCCTCTTGATCAAATCGGACTTTACGCCGTACACTACATCTCCTACGACCGGATACCCAATGGCTTTGAAATGCACCCTGATCTGGTGCGTCCGGCCGGTCTGGATATTCGCTTCAAGCAGCGTATAGCCGTCGAGATATTGGAGTACACGATAATCAGTCCTGGCAATTCTGCCCCTGGATGCAACAGCCATGCGCTTGCGGTCGGACGGATCACGCCCAATAGGAGCGTCGATAGCGCCTTTGGCCGGCTTGAGCTTTCCTTTAACTAGCACCAAATAGCATTTCTTAACAGAGCGTGATTTGAACTGATTTATTAAATCCTGGCGGGCCGTTTCATTGCGTGCTATTACCATCAGGCCGGACGTATCCTTATCCAGCCTATGCACAATACCCGGCCTCATAGATCCGCCGAACCTCTCCAGATCGGGAAACCGCTTGATCAAGGCATTTACCAGGGTATGGCTGGCATGGCCGGGGGCAGGATGCACAGTCAGTCCGGCCGGTTTATTAATTACTACTACATCCCCATCTTCATAAATAACCTCGAAGGGGATATCCTCCGGAAGTACGATCGAAGGCTCAGCAGGAGGAATAGTAATTTCGATGCGGTCCCCGGCCTTCAATTGCAGAGCCGCACGTACAGTTCGCCCGTTGACGGTGACTTTGCCTGTTTCTATGAGTTTTTGGATAAAAGTCCGGGTTAATTCAGGATAGTTATCCGCCAGAAATTTATCCAGGCGCCCCACCGGGCCAGGCGCTTCAAGTGACCTGTGGTCCGTCACCCTTCTTTGCATCCTTTTTCCTCAGGCTAACCAGTGTAATCACGGCAAGTGAAAGGGCGCCCACCGTAATAGCAGAGTCAGCTACATTGAAGGCAGGCCAAAACACGTCTCCCCACAGCCTCACGTAAACGAAATCGGTCACATGCCCGAACCTCAGACGGTCTATCAGGTTTCCCAGCGCACCGGCGAAGATCAAGCTTAGCGCGATACCGCTTAAAAAACCGAGCTCGGACATATATCGGAAGAAGACCAATACGATGACCAGGCCGGCAATGGCCACTACGCTGAGCAGAAACGCCTGGTTGGTAAAAAGGCCGAAGGCTGAACCGGTATTTTCGATATTGACGATGACTACGCTGCATTGCTCCGGCAGTGAACCGCCCAGAGGGATGTTTGTGCGGATCCACTCCTTGCTCAATATATCAAGGGTTACAATGCAAGCAGCGATTGCAAGGAAGACCAAACCCTTCCACCAGGTCAAGCGGTTAGAAGTATCTGGCATCTTTCATCTTGCGTGATCTACACTTGAGGCAAAGGTTAGCCTGCGGCAGCGCCTCAAGCCTTGCCGACTCAATAGCCTTCTTACAGATATCGCATATACCGTATGTGCCGGACTCGAATTTCTTAATTGCATTATCTACGTCAACCAACGCGTTTTTTAGTTTCCTTTCAATAGCAAGGCGCTTCTCTAATTCAAATGTTTCCGTGGCGCCCTCCTCCCTTTTACCAAAGGGACTACCCTCGCGTTGCTCGTCAGCCTCCTTCTCCTCCGATTTCAGCTGTTCGAGCTCATGCGCCAACCTCTCACGTTCGGCTTTTAAACGTTTTAAAAGCTCGGCTGCCTCAGCCATTCCTAAACCTCGCACCTGTCGTCTTGCAGCGACTTATTCTAACCTATGATTAGCTACAAGACAAGCTGGTCAAGCATTGAACGCACCTGCCTTATGGTATCTACAGCCTGTCCTCTCCAGTGGTTATTAGCGAAAATGAAGGTGTTTTTAGATGCCTTGCTCATCGAGCCAATCTTCGGCAGCCACTCCTCAAGTTCCTCACTGTTGTAGGTGTAATCATACCTTTCCCAGGCCTGATCATGCTTCCACCATTTAGCAGCATTACGCCCGTGAAATCGGATATAGCTTATATCACCGGTGACTTCGGCCACAGGTGGCATCAACCGCGGCAGTTGAGGCTCGTCAACGCAGCAGAAACCTATGTTCCTCTCGTTCATCCAGCTCAACGTGTCAGGTTTCAACCAGGCGGAGTTGCGAAACTCGATAACCAGCGAAAGCCCACCCATCCAGTCGTAAAAAGACTGAAGGTATTTCTGGTTGGCAGAATTGCAACTGAAGCTATAGGGAAACTGCGCCAGTACGCAACCCAATTTACCCGCCTGTACCATCGGCTCCAGCGTGGAAACAAACGCTTTGAAAACCTCTGCGTCCGCTTGTCTTTTATGGGTCATCTCCTGGTTGGCCTTCACTGCGAACAGGAATCCCTCGCCGGTTTTCCTGACGAGGGATTCCATTACCGATGCATCCGGAAGCGCATAGTAAGTCGAATTCAGCTCCAGCGAGTTGAACTCCTGTGCATAGTAGCTGAGCCAATTCTTGCGCGGCAGCCGCTCAGGGTAATATATGCCGATCCAATCATCATAGCTAAAGCCGCTCGTGCCGCAGTACAACATTTCTCAGTTTACAACGACTGGGATTTGATGGAGGCTATGCCGTTAGACACAGCAATCTCATGGCCTATTTATTAATCAGGCTGAGGATGCCCCATACGATCAGGAAAATACCTATGATGAATTTTGCATATTCGAACCAGAATATGACCAGGATGCCGGCTACGATAGCGATAATTGCCAGCGCGGTGTTGCTCAGGGTGAAGGTTTTTTTGGCCATGATGGATTATGGTCCTCCTCGTGTAGAAATTATGCTGAAAATGATATGTTTTTTAACCGATGGCTGTCAACGTACTGCAGGTCCGGTCCGGATCAAAATTTTTCTGCTATAGAATAATTGCTACGGAAATAAAAAAGGCGGCGGTTTTTTAAACCGCCGCCTTAGTCCACATAAAGAGCTTTAAACTTCCCTGAATTCGCCTTCTACCGTGCCTTCGTCCTTGGGCGGAGGAGGAGTGTCGCCTCCCATAGATTCGGAGCCCCCCGCTCCACCGCCCGGCGGCGGAGCAGTATGTTGATAGACCGCAGCGCCGATTTTTTGCATCGAGTCATTCAAAGCTTGCAAAGTGTTCTTAGTATAGTTTATGTCGGTTCCCTGTAAAGCTGACCTGACTGCGGCGATTTTGCCCTCGACCTCGGTCTTGAGATCTGACGGTATTTTATCGCCGTACTCACGGATAGTTTTCTCGGCTGAGTATACAGTGGCTTCAGCAACGTTTTTAGTCTCGACCTCTTCCTTCTTGCGAGTGTCGTCGGCCGCGTGCGCATCTGCCTCACGGCGCATCTTTTCCACTTCGTCCTTGTTCAGGCCGCTGGAAGCGGTGATAGTGATCTTTTGCTCTTTGCCCGTGCCTTTATCCTGTGCACGTACATTGAGAATGCCGTTGGCATCAAGATCGAAGGTAACTTCCACCTGTGGCACGCCGCGCGGAGCCGGCAATATCCCGTCAAGGATGAAGCGGCCAAGCGTCTTGTTGTCCCCTGACATAGGGCGTTCGCCCTGCAGTACGTGTATCTCAACGCTCGGCTGATTGTCGGCAGCCGTGCTGAATACCTGGCTCTTGGATGTCGGTATGGTTGTATTTCTCGGAATCAGAGGGGTCATTACGCCGCCCAGCGTTTCGATGCCCAGAGTGAGCGGTGTTACGTCGAGCAGCAGTATGTCTTTGACATCACCCTTAAGAACGCCGCCCTGTATGGCTGCGCCCAGTGCCACAGCCTCATCCGGGTTAACGCCTTTTATAGGTTCTTTTCCGAAGAACTGACGGACTATCTCCTGCACCTTGGGCATTCTGGTCTGTCCGCCTACCAGGATTACATCTGTAACCTGGGCCGCGGTCAGGCCTGCGTCTGCCAGCGCTTTCTTGCACGGTTCGATGCTTCGTTCCAGCAAATCGGCTGATAGCTGCTCAAGCTTAGCGCGTGTAAGCGTGATATTGAGGTGCTTTGGGCCCGACGAGTCGGCAGTGATAAAGGGAAGATTGATCTCCGTTTGACCGGTGGTCGAAAGCTCCCTCTTGGCCTTCTCGGCGGCATCCTTGAGCCGCTGTAAAGCCATTCTATCCTGCCTGAGGTCGATGCCCTGTTCCTTCTTGAATTCATCGGTCAGCCAGTCCATGACTTTAAGGTCGATATCGTCGCCGCCCAGATGTGTATCGCCGTTGGTCGACTTCACCTGGAATGTGCCTTCGCCAAGTTCGAGTATCGAGACATCGAAAGTGCCGCCGCCAAGGTCGTACACTGCGATCATCTCTTCTTTCTTCTTATCCATGCCGTAGGCAAGGGCTGAAGCAGTGGGCTCGTTCACGATGCGGATCACGTTAAGGCCGGCGATGGTCCCGGCGTCTTTGGTCGACTGTCTCTGGCTATCGTTAAAGTATGCAGGCACGGTAATAACCGCGTCCGTAACCTTCTCGCCCAGATAAGCTTCGGCATCCAGCTTGAGTTTCTGCAATATCATGGCAGAAATCTCAGGCGGGCTGTATTCTTTTCCTCCCATGACCACCTTGGCATCTCCATTAGAAGCCTCGACGATCTTATAGGGAAGCCGTTTGATATCGTTCTGTACTTCGGTATCCTTGAACTTTCTTCCCATCAGGCGCTTGATGCTGAAAATGGTATTTTCAGGGTTGGTAATAGCCTGCCTCTTGGCGAGCAGGCCAACCAATCGTTCGCCTTTTTTATCGACTGCTACCACGGACGGAGTCAATCGCTCTCCTTCCCGGTTTGTGATGATAACCGGTTCTCCGCCTTCCATCGTGGCAACCAGACTGAATGTCGTTCCTAGATCTATACCTACTGTTCTACCCATATTATCCCTCCTTTTCCTGTGACTTTAATTTATCTTCGGGTTAAATATCGTTTTAATAATATATTCTCTTACTTGCCTTCGTTTATGCCGGCGTTTTTACCCTTGCCCACGGTCACCTGCGAAGCCCTCAACACCTTGTTTTTCATAGTATAACCTTTTCTGTGCTCGGAGATTATCATCCCTTCTTCGCCGTCTTCATAGCCGATGGCCTCATGAAGGTTGGGATCGAATGGTTTACCTACACATTCTATTTCGGTACATCCGTGAGCGCGTAAAATATCCTGCAGATTGCGTTGAATGATTTTGAAGCCTTCTCCCCAGCTCGACCCCTTTGCCGCTGGGTCCATCATCGTTATAGCCCGCTCCATATCGTCAACAACAGGGAGAAGAGCCCTGATTAACTCAGCATTGGTCCAAGCCAATGCTTCCTGCTTTTCCTGTTCGGTTCTTTTTTTATAGTTCCGGAAATCCGCTTCCGATCTCTGAAGGCTTGCCAGATAGCTGTTTGCCTTTTCTTTTTCCTCAGCCACCGCTTTTATTAGCTCGTTTATATTCTCCTGTTCTTGAGTAACGGGGTCCTCTGCCAAAATATCCTCCTTAATAATTATAAGCCTTACTGGTCCCGGCACACCCTGGCAACGAGCTCACTGAGCAGCCCGGAAATGTAGTTTACAGCGGAAATCGCCTTGCGATAATCCATCCTCTTGGGGCCGATGATACCCACGGTGCCCATAGCCTGCTCGGGTATACCGTAATTACTTAATACCAGGCTTAAATCATGCAATCCGGTTTCACGGTTTTCATCGCCGATGATGACTTTGACACCTTCATCGGTAACCTGCCAGTCGATAACATGCCTGAGCCAGCCCTTGGCCTCCATCAACTCAAGCACTCCCAGCATTCTTTCACGTTGAATGAATTCGGGCTGACCAAGCATCAGCCTCAGCCCTTCCAAATAGGAATTATCATATTCAATGGCATCTTCACTGGCCATGACGTCGGTAACTGCTTTTAGTACCTTTTTCTCCATCGCAGTCAGTTCAATCTTTTTGTCCTTCATCTGGCTTCCGGTCTGACCCACATATTCATGATTAAACTTGGCCGCAATCTGGTTAAGTTGTTCCTGGTCGACATGCTCTTCCAGGTTAAAGGTCTGTCGCCGCAGTACAGCGTTGCTGAGTATCAACACCAGCAGCGCCATAAACTGCTGCATTTCAACCAGTTCGAGATGCTTGAACTTGCTTTCTGCGGACTTGGGAAAGGTAACTATAGCTGCGTTTCCCACCAGCTTTGCCATAGAGCTGGCTGCAGTTTTAAGCAGCCTGTCATATTCATCAATGGCAGTATCCAGCAACTGTCTTATACGCTTCTGGTCCTCTCCCGGCAGGTCCAGACGCTGTGACAGCGTCTCAACATAAAACCTGTATCCCTTATCGAGGGGAACTCCGCCCGAGGATGTATAAGGCCTGGTAATAAAACCTTCCTCCTCAAGAGAAGCCATATCATTGCGTATAGTTGCAGGGCTGACACCGAGGCTGTGATGGCGCAGAATTAATTCTGATGCTACCGGCGTCGCCGTAGCGATATACTCACTTACTATTATTTTTAAGACTGCATCGCGTCTTTTATAGGCGGCCTTGCTCATTTTTTAGCACTCTCCCATTTAGACTGCTAATTCACTATATAATGTAGCACCTCGCGTAAAACAAGTCAAAGCCGTCATAAAGGGCGGGGCGGCCCTTAGACCGCCCCGTTGAAAAACCAGCTTGAAATTAGTCCCGGCTACTTGGGTGATGCAGTTACTTCCAGAACCACATCCGACCATTGTATGAATTGGGCTTTATTGTCCCCATTCGTGGCATGTTTCATAAACCCGGCTTCAACTTGAAAACGCGGCAATTGGTTGTATATTGCATTGGAGATCTCGGGTGTTACGTCGACCGTATCCAGGGGTTTGTTCAGGTAAGTTTCCGCTCTCTGAAGCTGGCCACCGCCCTCGACATCGAACTTGGGGAGGGTGCTTCCATAGTTGAAACCCCTTAATTGGAAGTCGCCGATGCCGGTGACCGGGTCAAAGGGATCGCTCCCCACTACATTTGTACCCACGAATTTGAGTGTGGCCTGTTTGATATCCAGTCCTGCCAGGGGAAGTATGTTAAAGCTGAAAAATGCCCTGTAACCCACATTCTTCTCATCATCGCCCGCCTTGTAAATGGTAGTATCCCTGTCTCCGTCGGAAGACACCGTGCCGCTTTCCTGTTTGACCAGGTTAAACGTCTGGGCGCTGCTGACGCCCGCAACCGGGATGACGAGCTCTTGCCTGGTATTGCCGCCCTTGCCGTCGCTTACGGTCACGAACACGCTGTAATCGGCCGCTTTTGTAGCGGGGGATATCCATGTAACGATATTGCCATTCCCGCTCAAAGTACCATCCTGTGCTTCCCATTTATATTGTAGTGGGTCTCCATCGGGATCAGTGGCAATGCATGTCAGAGTCGCAGCGGAAGAAAACTGCAGCGACGGGGGATCAGCTTTTAGACTTGATATTACCGGAGGATGGTTGGTGGCCACTTCGATGTTAAGGGTTGATTCAGCCGTACCACCTTTGCCGTCGTCCACCGTGAGTTTGATCTGGTAGTTACCCACCGCATTGGGGGCCGTCCATGTATTATTGGCCCGGCCTGATTCGACAAAGCTGCCGCCGGTGGCGGTCCACTGAAAATTGAGATTGTCATTATTGGGATCGGAAACCACGCTCTGAAAATTTACTGTGCCGCCGGGATAGGTCTGGTTGGACGCCGCCGTAAAACTGGATATGACCGGCGGTTGATTGCCGACCGGGGCCACTGGCGCGGCCGGCGCCTGTTGACATGATGCGACGCCAACGACGCTCAATACTGCTATTAACACCATAAAGATTAAAGATTGCCTGCCTGCCCACATAAAAAACCTCCTAAAATTCTTTACTGCGTGTACGGAGCAAAGGTCACTTCGAGGACCGCACCCGGCCATTCAATGTTATCCACAGCACCATTGCCGTTGTTGGTCTTTTTGAACGCCGCCTCCAACTGGAACCTGCTTGCTCCTGCAGCGATTTGCGCTTGAATTTCCTGTGTTACGTCCACCTCACTGGGCGGGGAACTGAAAAGTCCCTTGGAGGAATAAAGGATGTTACCTATGGTATTGAAATCCGGTAAACCATTACCATAGCTGACCTGCCAGACCCTGAGACCGCTCAATGCACCGAATGGATCCCCGGTAACCGTTCCCGGACCGAATTTCACAGTGGCAAGCCTGACTTTGGTCTTGTTAAGAGAAAAGATATCGTAGCTGAAAAAGGCATTGTAGCCAACATTGTTGCTGTCATCGCCGGCGCGGTAGCGTGACGTATCTTTATCCCCCGACGAAGATACGGTGCCGCTCTCCTGCTGGATAAGATTAATCGTCACATTGCTTCCAGGCTCCGTCACACTGACAGTGACAGTCTGCCTCGATTCTCCCCCCTTTCCGTCGCTGACAACACAGGTTATGCCAAAATCGCCCGTATTGTTGGGAGCCATCCAGGATACCTGGTTACCTGTGCCCGAGATAATGCCCGCACTGGCATTCCAGCTGTATCTAACGATATCTCCGTCCGGGTCATTGGCGGTGCACGTGATGACAGTGCTGCTTCCAGGACTTAGATTAATCGGGCTATAAGAGAGATCGATAATTACTGGAGGCCTATTGCTGGAAACCGTGATGGACGTTGTCGCCTGTGCGCTGGCGCCCTGACCGTCCTCAACAGTAAGCGTAATTTGATACGTACCGGATTGCGCCGGGGCCTGCCAAATGTTGTTGGCGCCGGAGCCACCAAATCCACCACCTGTGGCGGACCACTTGTAGGTCAGAGAAGCGTTGTTGGGGTTAACGACCTTACTCTCGATGGCCACAGTGCCCCCCGGTGTGGTCTGGCTCTGCACGGGATTCAGACTCTGCACTGTCAAAGACTGGTTGGCTTTGCCCCCGCCAGCCCCCGAACAAGAAACCAGGGCTAAAACGAATACTGCCACAACTATACAAACCCAAGGGATATATCTGCCCAATTTCATGTGATTCTGGCCCTCCTCACCTTATTTATTTCCCTGGTGAAAGAAATTATACCTTAATGCCTGTTATCCACTAAATTTAACTGCTTGTCGCTACCATTTTGTAGCTACGTGCCTTCCAGGCATCGGGATTGGTCAGCTGCACTGTAAAATTCCAGACTTCCCCCACCCCTAAAGAATCCCTGGTTGTCGATGCAACCCCAATAAACTGTCCCCTTTCGTCAAAAAAAGTAACTGTGATCTCGCATCCCGTAATGGAATGACTCTCCATGTTTTTAGCAGTTCCCGTAACAGCGGCCATGCTCTGCGAAGTATTGGTTTGTCCCTGAAATTGACGGGTAGTAAGGTCCTGATTCAAAATCTGCAAGCTGTTAGTGGAGCTGCAGGCAGTCGAAGTGAGCAGCAAGATTGAAATGAAAGTGAATAAAAATAGTTTCCCGTAACTTTTCGATTTCAAGCCCGCCTCCGGAAAAAGTATATCTTATGCTGGCGGCTCTCGACAATAGTCTGCTGCAAAGACGACTATGGACCCTTTATAAATATCTCTTTCCCTGACACGAATCAAAGACTCAAGCTTGTTAATTTCCCGTGCGTTCATGTATGCTTTATTAAAAATTCCCCAGAGGTAAGCCATGGCTGATCTTCAAAACAAAATTGAGAACCTGTTGAATAAGGCTGTTGCCAACAACATCTGGCGGCAGCGGGAATGCTTTAACCTTATTCCATCCGAATCGAGTCCCAGCCTTCTGGTCAAGCTTTGCGAGATATCCGATCCCGTCGGCAGATATGCCGAGCACAGGACCATGAAAGGCAAGGAAGTCTATTTTTACCAGGCGACTGATTTCATCAGGGATGTCGAAGATGAGCTCAGGAAAGAGCTCCAGCTATATTTCGGATGCGCTAATATAGAACTCCGTCCGATCAGCGGCAATATGGCCAATGAGGTGGTCTTCAAAGGCATTGTAAGATTTCTCAACCGTGACAAGCCCAAGAACCAGCCATCCCGCAAAATGCGCGCCGTTATCAATAATGACCTGAATAAGGGCGGGCACCTCAGTGCACAGCCGATGGGGGCGCTATTTAACTTCGTGGAGGATAATCTTGAGACCGGCAAAGAGAACGTTTATAACTTTCCGGTATTGAAAGACAACCCCTATAAAACAGATACCAGCAAACTTGGCGACCTCATACATTCCGTGAAGCCGGAGCTGGTTATCTTTGGTAAGAGCATGTTCCTCTACCAGGAACCCGTCAAATTTGTATACGACATTACGAGCAAGATGGACCCCAGGCCGATCCTTATGTTCGACATGGCGCACGTGCTGGGCCTCTACGGGAGCTTCCAGGCTCCGTTCGCAGAGGGAGCGGACGTGGTCACGGGAAGTACCCACAAGACCTTCTTCGGCCCTCAAAGGGGTGTCGTAGCCGGCAACATGGGCGAGGGCACAGGATTGGAAAAACTCTGGATAGAGATCAAAAGCCGGGCCTTTCCCGGCTCGACCAGCAATCATCATCTCGGCACGCTGCTGGGACTGCTTCTGGCGACCTATGAAATGAACGAGTTCAAAAAGGACTATCAATCACAGGTCATCAAGAACTCTCGGGCTTTCGCCGCCGCCCTCGATGCTCAGGGCATTGCAGTGGAGGGAAGCGCAGCCGACGGTTTCACGCAGACCCACCAGGTTGTCATCCGCGTCAGTCAATATGGACCTGGCGAGGATATCGCACGACGGCTGGAAGATAACAATATCATCACCAACTACCAGGCGCTGCCGGACGATGAGAGCTTCATCGGCTCCAGCGGCATACGTATGGGTACCCAGGAGATGACGCGCTTCGGAGTGAAGGAGGCTGACTTCCAGCAGCTGGCAGCATTCATGGCCGACTGCATCAAATCGAATAAAAATATTAAAAACGAAGTTAAGAAATTCAGGGAAAAATTTCTGGTTATGCAGTATTGTCTAGCACTGGATAAATCTATTTCGCTGGCTGCCCGTGTCCTTTCTTCGATCTTGCCCGGCGATCCGTATTTAAATAAGTTTGCCGATAATCTAAAATCGTACTCAAAAAAATAGCCCGAAGGTCAGCCGGCTCATTGGCGCAGAACCTAGCCTATTTTGTTATTAATCTGCCGCGGCATATAATATTTAGCGGTCATTCACATGGAAGAACCTGTTGCAATTGAGACTCTCGATCTCACTAAAAAATACGGCAAGATAGCTGCCCTCGACGGCCTAAATTTAACCATCCAGTACGGCGAAATATTCGGACTATTGGGTCCTAATGGCGCGGGCAAGACTACGGCTATATCCATGCTCTGCACCATTAATGCGCCGACATCAGGCACCGCCCTGGTAAATGGATTCGATATCATTAAACAGCCTGATAAAGTTAGAAGGAGCATAGGCATAGTTTTCCAGGACCCGAGCATAGACGACCGCCTCACCGGCCGGGAGAATATGCAACTGCACGCCACACTGTACGATGTTACGTCTTCACAGGCTAAAAAACGTATAGGCGAATTGCTCGAACTGGTAGCTTTGAGCGACCGCGCAGATTCTCCCATGAAAACATATTCGGGCGGTATGAAAAGAAGGCTGGAGCTGGCCCGGGGCCTGTTACACCATCCCAACGTATTATTCCTGGACGAGCCGACGCTGGGTCTTGACCCGCAGACGCGGCAGCACCTCTGGTCACATATTGAAGCGCTGGCAAAACAGGAAAAAATTACCGTAATTCTGACCACGCACTATATGGAAGAGGCCGAACGGCTGTGCACACGGATCGGCATTATCGATTTCGGCAAGATAAAAGTTATCGACACTCCTTCCAACTTGATAAATACTTTAAAAGGTGATGTCTTGACCATTGTGTCCAACCGCCAGGAAGAATTCATACAGAAAATCAATGACCTCAAATTGGCTGGAAGTGTTGAATCAGTCGATGGCTCCATCAGGCTGACCATTGCCGAAGCCGAAAAAATGGTGCCGGTCATAGTGGAGCTGGCAGCCTCTCATAATATTGAGGTCAAGTCTGTCTCCATACACAAGCCAACGCTTAATGATGTCTTTCTTTATTTTACCGGCAGGGAAATACGGCAGGAGGAAGCCGAAAACCAGCTCAAAACGCACATGCGCGCTATGGGCAGGATGAGGTAGAGTGAATTGCGAAAAATAGGTGCGCTATGGTACCGGGAGGTACTCAGGTTCTGGAGAGAGAAATCGAGGATTATCTCCTCTCTCATCATGCCTCTACTCTGGCTTCTGATCTTCGGCAGCGGTCTCCGCAACCTCCAGATCCCGGGCGTCGACAACTACCAGATGTATATCTTCCCCGGCGTGTTAGGCATGTCGATTCTTTTTACTTCGATCTGGTCGGGCATATCGGTTATCTGGGACCGGGAATTTGGTTTTCTCAAAGAAATACTGGTGGCGCCCGTCCCCAGAGCTTCGATCGTGATAGGTAAGGCATTAGGGGGAGGGACCAGCGCTTTTATCCAGGGCTTCATACTTCTGCCGCTGGCATTGCTGGTTGGAATCAAGCTGGCCCCGGTTTCCTTTCTACTCTTAATTCCGATAGTGATCCTTCTCGCCATCGGTCTGGTATGTGTGGGACTTTTGATAGCTTCGCTTATGAGCAGTATGGAGGGCTTCAATTTTATTATGAGCCTGGTAATTATGCCCATGTTTTTTACCAGCGGAGCATTGTTCCCACTAACGTCGGCGCCGGGATGGCTGCGTGCCATCAGCTACGTTAACCCGATGACCTATGGCGTCGACCTTCTAAGGTGGGCGACTCTGAGCGGCTCACCAACATCCATCCCGGTCTACTGGGAAGCTTTGATACTGCTCGCTTTTACAGCGGCAATGATCTCGCTTTGCTCCTATACTTTTAGCATTAAAAAGTAGAAGTACTATTTAACGGTTACGTTCAGCTTAAATGTCCAGGTCCCTTTTTCGCCACCCGACCACGGCCGGCTGTAATCTTCAGAAATAGTGCTGCTTCCGGCTTTAAGCGCTTTGAAGGTCCAGACCTCGTTGCCAGACGCTCCAACTATTCCGGTGTCCGCAGGCGGCACCCAGCTATAGCCCGTTTGAGATAATACAGCAGGATCGCTTATAGAAGCAGTTTCGCTCCACGAATACCCGGTAGTGTGGTTTGAGCTCAGCTGCACGGTGATTGTTTGACCCACCGGGACGCTGATATCCTGCACAATGTTATTTTGTTTAGCGAATTGGTCGTAGGTAACAATAATATTGGCGCCCGAGGCTGACGGAGCACAGGAGAGAGCAAGGGCAGGCACGACAAGAACCAGGCAAAATGCTATTAGTCCATATTTAATCATCCTTCTTTACCTCCACTTATACCTACAGGGATTTACAAGAATTTTATACTCTGAGCGATATTATTTCAACGGATGATCCTTTGGCGCTCCTTGTTGACAATACCACACCTGATGATTACAATTTGCCATCATTTGACCGACACGCTTAAAAAGTGAAAAAAAACTGGCAACCCAAGCCGGGCACCCGGTTCGGCCGTCCTCAAAGATTTAAAATAAGACCGCTGCGGCGAGTCCTGCGCACAACCCATCTATTCAGCATAGCCTATGGAGATATAGGCTCTTCAATATACTATGCCCTGGGACTCGTAGCACTGGCTGCCAGCGGCGCCACTCCTTTAGCACTGGGGCTGGCAGGCATTATCTTCGTATTCACAGCACTGTCTTATGCAGAGGGCACCGCCATGTTCCGCCAGGCAGGCGGGTCAGCCAGCTTTTCCCGTCACGCTTTCAATGATCTGGCAGCATTTTTAGCCGGATGGGCACTAATGTTCGGCTACATAGTGACAATATCCATATCATCCTATGCCATCCCATCCTACCTCGGCCTCTTCTGGGCTCCACTCAAGACTTCGCCAGTCATAATGACCAGCTGCGCTATGGCCGTCCTGGTATTACTAATGACTATCAATATTGTAGGCGTACGTGAATCTTCGATATTAAACATAGCCCTCGCCATACTGGACCTGGCGACTCAGGCCCTCTTGATTATCATGGCCCTGTTATTCTTTTTTAACCCGCAACTGGTTTTGGAAAGGATAACCAACTATTGGCCTGCGCCACAATACTTGTTATTCGGTATAGCTGTAGCTTCTATAGCATTTACCGGGCTGGAGACCATTTCCCAGATGGTTGAAGAGACTAAGCGACCTGAGGTCCGCGCACCGCGTGCTCTGATAATTATGACCGTGGTCATGCTCATAGTATATGCGGGTATCTCACTTGCTGCCTTCTCAACCATGAGCCCGGCCGAGCTTGCCATAAACTGGTCCACAGATCCTATAGCCGGCATAGCCGACAAGATATCTCACGGCGTCGTGCCAGCTCAGGTGACTGCCAACCTTTTCAACGTCGAAGCCTACCGGGTTGTTCTTACCTGGGGCATAGGATGGCTCCAAGCGTTGCTGCCCGTACTCGTCGCCATACTCGTTTCCACAATTTTGCTGATCGCCACCAATGCAGGATTGCTGGGCATATCCAGGCTCGCATTCTCTCTTAGCCGATTTAAATTGATACCTGAGATAATGGGCAGGGTCCACACAAGGTTTAAAACTCCTTATTTTTCGATAGTGCTATTTACCAGTGTTGCTATTATGCTGCAATCGCCCGGTTTCTTCGTCCCGAATATGTATACCAATCTGGGTGGTCTTTACGCTTTCGGCTCAATGATTACCTTCGCTCTGGCGCATTTATCGATCATCGTCCTGCGCATTAAACGGCCCAATGCAGAAAGACCGTTCAAATTGGGTTGGAACATCAAAATTAAAGGGTATTCCCTGCCTCTTACCGCCATACTTGGTCTGATTGGTACAGCCGTAATCTGGGTTACGGTAGTGGTTATGCTGCCTTATAGCCGCTGGGTAGGATTTGCCTGGATCGCCGTCGGACTGGTTATATTCTGGTACACCCATAAATATAAAAAGGCGGAGCCGGATAATGGGCCGCCGCAAGTCGAAGTAGCATCAGGCTGATGTCAAACTGGAATAACGCTAGTAGGAAAACTATAATAGGTAATACTATAGAGATTGGAAATAAATCGAATGGATATCGATAAAATTCTGGTAGCTGCACGAGGCAATGGAGTAGACCAGATAGCCGTGGAACTGGCCTGCAAAATAGGAAAAAAAAGCAAGGCCAAAATATATATCGTTTACGTCATTGAGGTCAACCGCAGCCTTCCTGTCGATGCTATAATTAAACCCGATATGGATCTGGCCGAGAAGGTGCTTCTGGAAGCCGAAGAATACGCTCAGGATAACGATTTTGAGGTTGATACTGAGATTATCCAGGCGCGCGAGGTGGGGCCGGCCATTATCGAAGTGGCAAGACAAAATAACATAGATATGATAATCATGGGTATGACTTATAAAAAGCGATTTGGCTCGTTCACCATGGGCAATGCGGTGCCGCATGTCCTGGAGGAAGCGCCCTGCAGGGTACTGATATGCCGGGAACCGAAACAGTAAAACAAAACAGAAGCAACATAGTCATCATGGGCTGCGGCCGCGTGGGCGGCAAACTGGCAGCTATGTTCGATGCCGCCGGCCATAAGGTGACCGTAATAGATCTCGACGCCTATAGTTTCCGGCGGTTGCCGCCGACATTTAGCGGCACGGCTCTGATCGGCGACGGCACAGATGAGGACATGCTGCGCAAAGCAGGAATCGAAAATGCGAAGGCCTTCATCGCTTTGACCCAGGGTGATAACCGTAATGTGATGGCAGCGCAAATAGCCAAGCATATCTTTGAAGTGCCGCGTGTCGTCTGCCGCATATATGATCCGTTGAGAAAAGATATCTATGAACAGCTTGGACTGGAATCTATCAGCCCCACCGAAGTTTTTGCCGATCTACTTTTTCAGAGGTTGTCACCAAAGATATGACTACGTCTAAACCTCTTTATATCGTAATCGTAGGCGGAGGTAATATCGGTTATTACCTCAGCAAAGCCCTGCTTAGCCAGGGCCATGAAGTACTGATCATTGAAAGAGATATACGAACATGCGAACGCCTGGAGGACGAACTCGGCAGTTGTTCCATGAGGGGCGACGGCTGCGAGACGGCAATACTTACGGAAGCCGGGCTTAACCGGGCCAACGTATTGATTGCCACTACCAGCCATGATGAAGATAACCTTGTTTCCTGCCAGGTAGCCAAGCATCGCTTCAAAGTGCCAAGGACTATTGCACTGGTCAATAACCCCCATAATGAAAAAATATTTAAGAAGCTGGGAGTCGACGCAACTATTTCAGTTACTAACACAATTCTGGAACACGTAGAGCAGGAGATACCCGCACATTCACTGATCCATCTGCTCACCATGAGCGGACAGATGGAAGAGGTGGTCGAAATGACCATTACTAGGGAATCTCCGGCAGTGGGAAAATCCATTGCCCGTCTGAGGCTGCCGGCCGATACAACCATTGCCTTGCTTATGCGTGAAGGAGAAAGGCCGAGGATACCCGGTGTCGATGCTATTCTCAAGGAAAACGATCGTGTAATCGTGCTTACAACCTTGGAAAGCGAAGGAAACCTCGAAAAGGCCCTGCTGGGCTGATTATTCTAAATCGAATCAACCCTTTACCGATGGATCTTTTAAACCTGCTTTAAGCTTGGCATACATAGTATTCATACCCTCCGAAAGCACCCTCGTATCCGCCAGGACGGTCATGAAGTTGTGATCTCCATTCCACCTTGGGACAATGTGGGTATGTATGTGTCCCTCAACGCCTGCCCCCGCCACCCTGCCAAGATTCATACCGATATTGAAGCCCGCCGGCTTAATCTGAGCCGTAAGCAGCCTTATACAGAGTTTAACAAGTTCTATTTGTTCCCTGCCTTCAGCATCATTGAGGTCGATCATATTACCTATGTGCCTGTAGGGAGCGACCATCAAGTGGCCCGGTGTATATGGATAAGCATTAAGTATAATGAAGTTCGCTTTGCCGCGATAAAGGATGAAATTCGCTTTGTCCTTTTTTTCAGAGGGTTTGTCACATAGTATACAGCCCTCATCTTTATCTGACTTTAATATATAAGCTGCACGCCATGGCGCCCATATTCTTTTCATCCGAATACCTCGAAACCTTAATTTTCCTATTGTAGCACGATTATTGACTTTACTGCTCAAGATTGATATCTTTGTTTTAATTAGATATGGCCGAATCGGACGTAAGCTATTTTTCCAGGGGCAATGTCTCCGGAGGCTTTAAAAAAGAGGTTTCTGAGGTACTAAACGACCTTTACAAACGGTTTGGACAGCGGTCTCCCTATAAAATCGAAGTATATACTTTCGATACCGAAGATAACCTCAACAGCTTTCTGCGCGAAGAAAAATTTAAACGCGGCCTTTCCTTCAATACCGTTGACGATGCCGAAGCTTGCACTTACGATGTGCTGCGGGGCTATCCGCGCCTGTTGATATGCAGCGATCGACTGGCAGCCTACAGTAAACGCGGCAGGGCGGGCGCTATAAGGCACGAAGCAGCTCACACCATACTGCACGGCTCTTTGGAGTACAACATCTTCCAGATACCTGAGGATTGCCGTCACACAGCCATGGTCAAAGGCATCGATAACGAGAAACTTGAAGAAGTCTTCTTTCAACTTTCCATGGGCATCAAGGACTACGAAGCTACCAAACTGCTTATTGAATACGAATATATTAACTGCCAGTTTGCCTATGCGCTCGATTGGATAAAACCTGTGGAAGATGACAGGACCGCCTGGAACATTTCAAAAACCAACCGCCAGACCCGTTTTGTTTATGAGAGTGCGCTAATGCGCCCCATACTCTTTACCAATCCGCTGCTCTCTCTGCCCAAGTCAAAAAAAATACCCGATGAAGCTCTTGTTCAATTGGGTGCACGCATAGAGAACATGGTCTCCATATTAGGAGATACTGAGGAAAACAAAGTATTACAGGTCGCCGGTTCGATTATAGATGCGCTCGTCGATGATACTCATAAAAATATCGATGCTGCCTTCCATCTGCTTATCAACCTTATCTAATAACCATTTTTAAGAGGCAGGCTCGTATGAAATACCATAAATCCGTAAAATTATCAGACAACTTCTATTGTTATATCTGGCAAGGCATGGGAAACAACTGCAATACCTGCGTTTTAACCGATATCTTGAAGGACGGCAAGCCCCACGCCATTATAGATCCCGGCCATATCATCAATGATGCCGGCGAGGACTGCCTGGGCAGCCTTGAAGCGTCTATGGCATCCGACGGCATTAAAATTGGTGACATCGGCCTGATTATCAACACCCACAGCCATCCCGACCACTGCGAGGCCGATGAACCGATTGCAGCCAGAAGCGGCGCCTCCGTAACCCTTTCGGAACAAGAGAACACATTCAGGCTCACCACCGGGATGCAATTGTACGAGCTTTTTGATATGGAGCCGCCACACTTCACCCCCTTATTCTTCTTGAAGGAAGGCAAATTGGACCTCGGCAAGAATGGATTTGAGGTGAACGTCATGCTTACTCCGGGCCACTCGCCCGGGTCCGTGTGCCTCTATCTTGCGAAAGAGAAGATACTGATTACAGGCGATGTCATATTTTATATGAGCGTAGGCCGGACGGATTTCCCGGGAGGAAATACCGCTCTACTTGAAAAAAGCATCCAGCGCCTATCGGTATTAGACGTGGAATATCTCATTCCGGGCCATAATACTGAGCCCAACGGAATAATTCGCGGCAAGCAGCAAATACAACGCAACTTCGAGGCAGTTAAGATGTTCTTTTAACGGTGCACCCCGATGGAAATAGACGATAAAATTAAATTCGTCATTGAAAACACTCAGGTACTCAGGCCGCCCAAACAGCAATTGGCTACCTTCGGCATCACGAACGTTTATTATTACATGATAACCGAGCTTATGCAGGAGGTGAATGTGGTAAGGGAAGGCAGAGTAATATCTGCACGTCCCAGGATAGTCACGCCTGCATACCTGATCAACCTGGAGGGATTCAGCGGATCGGCCAAACGCTATATTCAATTAATGTCCGAGTATAATCCCCGTGAGCCGGGAATTCTCTATTCATATAAAAATGAAAATACCGAGATGAATGTCGTATCACAGCCCCTGCCGGATGTTCTTGACAAAATCAATCAGCGGATCGACAGCCGCAACGATCCTCTCAGTGCGGTTATCAAAGGAGTGGAGGAAATGTGGGATGTCTCCCTGATAAAATTTACTTTTGAATTGACCAGGAACTCTGCACGTCATAATTTCTTAGAGTTTTATGGCCAGGGACGGCTGGCTACTGACGAACAGGGAATACCCAAAGACGCCCGGGAAACTATAGAAGAGCTTTTCGAAATTTGTCGGAAGGACCCGTCTTTCGCTCCCGAGCTTGTAAGCGAACTGCAACGCTGGAACGTATGGGCGGAATACCAGGACCGCTTTCTACAGCTTTTTAAAAAGGCCTAGGCTGTTAAATATAAAATACCATTCAAATTCTGTAAGCGGATGCATCCTATG
>CAWKFY010000025.1:0-15158 GCA_963848815.1 uncultured Chloroflexia bacterium | reverse complement strand
CCGCATCTGGGGCCGGGAAGCTCTGCAGGCCGGCTTTGAGCAACTGGGGATTATACGCATTACTGGCATAGCCATTTTGGTGTGTCGGCGGGCCGTAGCCATAATACCAGGTCGGGTTTGCACCCGTCGGCGACTTGGCATTCACAACGTACACATATTTGCCATCCCCGCTGAAACTCACGGAGGTCGGGTACCAACCGGTCGGAATGAGTCCAACCACTTTGGAACTTCTGTTGCTTATGCTCAACGCAATCACCGCCACGGCATTCAGATTGCCGTTCGTCACGTAGAGCAGCTTTTCATCCGGGGATAGCGCCACGCTGTTGGGGTTTGCTCCTTTATACTTCTCCAGCGCGGCAGGCAAGACTGACCCACGCGGCAGTACGGGGATTGTTTCGAGGATCGTGTTACTGACAGTGTCGATGACATCGATGGTATCCGCCTGGTCATCGGCGACATACAGCAGGGTCTGGGCGGCGTTCAGCGTCATCTTGTTAGGTTGGCCTTTCAACGGAATGCGTGCCGTTATTATCGGTTTTCCGCCCAGATTCACGACGACGATCTCGCGGTCGCGCAGGCTTGACACGTACGCAGTGGTGCTCGATCCCGTCCCTTTCACAGCCACCCAGAACGGATATTCCCCGCCCGGTACGCCCACCTTGGCAGGGTCGTTCTTGCCGGGGCGCAGGTCGAGTTCCGTTCCATTGGACCATTTGCCCAGTCCTCCGGTAAACACGGTGATCGAGTCGTTATAATAATTCGCCACGACCAGCGTCAGGCCATCCTGCGAAATCGCCACGCCGGCGGCCATAGGTTTTACAGCAACCATCTCGTTGGGGGGGATCTGTTCGCCGGTAGGCGGCTCTACGACAAGGCCGTTGCCCGCGGCATGGTTCAAAGCAAGCTCTGTGGCCTGCTGCCAGGATCCGCTGGCGTTTAAGGTAAATACGTGTACATTGTCACCGCCGGCCTTCGCGGGGTTAAAGGCGCCGGTGCTGTCATAGGGAAGATCCCCCGATCCGCTGGATACGTAGAAAGCCGTCCCGTTAGGATCGAATACCATCCCATAGTAGGTATTGGGGACCATAACCACTTGCTTCTTGACCGGCTGGTTCGTCGAAATATCATAGACGAACACGTACTCTTGCGAATCCGGCCAGTTGAAATAGGTGCCGAAGGCATCTATCTTATCGTCGGTCCTAAAGACGCGGTTGTAGCCACTCGTCAGGACCAGCAGGGTCTTTTTATCCGGACTCACCACCGTAGTAGCCGCCTGTCCGGCCAGCCAGTTTGGATTGTCGGCCAGATCAGGATTCAACGATTCAAATGTGGCACCCTGGGGTGCCAGCGGGGTAATCTGTTGATCCATATTGGGTAGGGACTGGGCGCCCTTCGGAGTTGGTTGGGGCACTGAGGCGCACGAACTGAGGAGAGTGGCGGCAATAACCGGCACAGCCACCCACAAATAAGCCAAACGACGGATTTTCATTTCTTTCCCTTCCTTACTGTTTAGTTACAAAAGATCACTTATATTAACCCCTTTTTGGGAAAGTATGTCGTTTGGTCAAACCGGGGCTATTGTTTGCCTTCATGCGAGCTATTATACTCTCTGCATGAGAAATGGGACACAAGGTAGCTGTCCAGACTACTTCTGCTTAAACCTGCGTACAAGAACGTACAGCATTAAACAGTGCAGCTATCGCGTGGTTACCCTCCCTGTTTCGGGAACGATGAATGAGACAACGATAGTCACCAATGAAACGGCGGCGAGCATGAGGAAGACTCCCTCGTAGCTGCCCGTTGCATCCAGTATCAGGCCGGCGGTAATAGGTCCAAGCAAGGCAATCTCGTGGCATTGCTGAAAGCGCCTTCGAACAAAGGATTGCTTGTTCCGTTTGCGATGACCTGTTTAGGAGACTTTCAAGAAGGCGTCGATCGAGGCGGCTGCAGTTAACCTGCGCCCGGATGTTGAATTGTTTGGCTATTTGAATTCATTGTGAGATACTGGGAAAAGAGAGGAACCCCCATGAAAAAAGCTAACAACTGCATTTTGTGTGATATAGTGAACCGTAAGACCAAAGCAGCTATTCTCTACGAAAGCGAAACAGTCGTGGCGATACTGGACCTTTATCCGGCAACGCAGGGGCACACGCTCATAGTGCCTAAAGAGCATATCCCGACTGTATTTGATATGCCTTTAGAGACCGGCAGAGAGATAATGGACTGTGCCATATTGTTGTGCAGGGCGATAAATGGCAGCCTTAAGCCAGCCGGCCTTAACTTGATCCAGGCAAACGGCAAGGCCGGCGGACAGACGATTGATCACTTTCACCTGCATATCGTACCCAGGTATAAAAACGATGAGGTTGTACTAAAATTCGGGCATGGAAATATAGCTGCGGACACGGATGAAATTGAACGTGTAGCTAAGATCATCAGGCAAGTGTTGTAGTTCAAGGCGAGTGATTTACCGAGGCGCCGCCAAAGAAAAAGGCAGCCACAACAGTAACAACCATAAATAGAGCGAATATAACTGCAGCAGCTTCCAGAGACATGAGCATGGCTTTTCCCTTATTATCGATAAAGTGTTTCTCGTATTCAGTGTAGGAGATCAGGAAAGCCATAATTGCAGCAATGAGGCTGAACGCCGCGCCCATGATGACCAGCAGCAAGAATGTATTTAACTGCATCATTCCGGTTTCGACAGGGTTTCTTCCAACCGGGTCAGGCCGGATTGGATATCAGCGAGGTATTCAACCGCGGCTGTGATCCTGTTTTGCTCTGGCTCGATGCTGTCGCCCTCCCTGATCCGTTTGTCTCGGGCTGCCACTATGGCTCCGCCGGTTGACTCGATAACCTTCTCGATTTGGCCGTCTATATCCATGCGGAATCGATAAAACGAGTCTGTAATATTGCAAACGGTCGCCCACCTCAGGTTCCCAACATTATGCGAGATGATTGAGTCGATATCTTCCAGAAGCCTTTTCTTTAACCTTTTAATGCTGATGTTCGTCGGCAAAATATTCTCGAATGCATTTTCAGGCAGCGGGCTCCAGTTTATCCTCCAGCCCTCCGTGACCCAGAAAGGCTCGTGCTTCATCTCGAAAACCTCCTCTCCATGAGATCCCACGTAGCCTATCTCGAATATATCGGCGGCGGTCTTGCGCACGGCCTCCACAAGATCGAGCAACTGCTGCTGATAGGACCCGATGATACTATTGATATGCTCATCCATCTACCTGGCTGTTTCATCCAGCGCACGATTAAACACCGAAGGGATTACCTCTGATATATGCTGACGTGCTTGCTTTTCAATCGAATCCAGATCGCTCGCCCCGTGCAGTATTTTTTCGACCGCAGCGCAAAGCTGATTATAGTAGGACCGATACAAGTCGCCAGACTGCTCGTTAATAAGTTCGATAGTACGTTTCTCATCGCCGGCCAGCAGGTCCTTAAACATAGTCCTTTTTCTCTCGGCTTCCTGTAATTTATGCTGGAATGTCTGCAGCCGCGCCTCCAAATCCTCGAGCGGGAGGCTCAACGACTTCTGCTGGAGCTGTAGGCGCATCAGGGAATTAGCGACGATATCCTGTGTTTTCCTGGTCAAAGCCAGGTGCAATGTATGGCTTTTTTCTTTAACCAGGAAATTAATCAGGTACTGCTCTATCTCGGCCATGCCGCTTTTACGCCACAGCCCGTCGTTTTGAGTAGCATGCGCGTCAAGCGCCTGTCGCGACGAGACACAAAAAATCGGCTCCTTGCCGGCAGCGTCGAGCTGTTCCTCCAGCACCTTGCGCAGGAACGACACGGCGGCTTCCTGCTCTCTTTCATTCAGATAGTCGATCTTATTCACTATGAAGAAAAGTTTCACGATGCGGGACTGTACCGATTTAAGGAACTCTATTTCGACCTGGGTAATGGGTGGGTCGGCTGATAGCAGGAATAAGGCGGCGTCGCATTGCGGGATAAATTGCATCGTAGCTTCGGTATTATGCTCGAAGGTGGAGCCTATGCCCGGCGTATCTATCAGGACAACCCCGTCACGCAAAAGGTATGACGGATGGCCGGCTTCAACCGATTTCACTCCAAGGCGGTTATGAGGATTATTCTCCTCGGTCACGTATTTTGCCAGGATAGTGCTTGCCTGCTCACTGTCGGGAGTCGTGAATTCCTCAGCATTGCCATCCCGGTAAATGACCTTTATTTTCCTGTCCGGCGCCCAGGAAATATAGGTGGGAACGGATGTGAGAGGGATGACTGCCGAGGGCAGCAGCTTTTCGCCCAGCAATGCATTCAGGAAAGTGCTTTTGCCCCTTTTGAATTGTCCCAGGATCGCCAGGTGAAAACGGGACGTGACGAAACGATCATTTAATTCAGACAGCCGCTGTTTTTCTCCGATGAACTCGCTTCCGAACCCATCAAGAACGTTATCTATTTCAGCCACTAAAGAGCCCAGGGCGGTTAGGGCAGGCCCGGCGGTTAAACCTTCTGAAATGCCCTCTAAATTATCCATACTGTTGATTTTCCCCGACATATTAACTCCAATAAAAAAGCTTCTACCGTCTCCAGTAGAAGCTATCAGCCTCTCGGCTATAAAGGGCTCAGCGCCCGTCAGCGAGCTTCATCGCTCATATTCAATTGGAATAATTTTACAACTGCGTGTATAACCAGTCAATTAGTTATATATGTAAAAGTGTTTTTAGTATCGAAATGGCGTAAAAAGTATCTTCGAGAGTAGCGATCCCGATCACATCTTTTCTGGCGAAACCGCCGTTCGGCCGCTGGCAGGCTTTAACAAAAGGTATTATCCATTCAGTGATGCGTACCCTTTGTCCAAGGTTGCAAAGGCTATTAGACAACCAGTATATGTCCTCTATAAAATTCAACTGCCACATATTTTCTCTGGCGCGTAAATAGCTCACGGTGAGCTTCAATTCAGCACCATCATACATTGTTAATTTAAAAATCTCGGTAGCATAAAAAGTGGAGGCCAGCGTTGAAATGCCTCCCTTACCAAAACCTCCATCGGCATTATTGAATTTAAGGATAAAATTTACTATCTGCTGGTTATTAATATCCATGCCCAGGCGATTCAACACGGAGAGGACACGGAAGGTAGTTTCCAATTCCGAAACCACTTCGAGATCGAGATTTTCAATCACGCCGAAACCTCCCACACTATTCCGCATAAGTTTTAATTTTGGGAGGTATTTATATAAAGATTGATTCTCAACGTTAAGTTCATATAATACCTCGGCCGCAGCAAATAGACCATTGAGGCCCATGAAGTAATCCTTTTTTAGAGCATTAAGGAAGAAATCTCCTATTTCGCCCGGCCGGTCCGGTTTAATTCCGAGCATGGATAAAATTTTAATCGCATAATAAGTTTCCATGGCGCTGGACGGGGGCATCATTGCGAAGAAATAGCCGCCGTCTTCCAGGCGGCACTTTTCTACATAGCGACCGACGGGTTCACGCAGTGAATCGAGATGCGCAGTCTCATTGCTACCGGCAGCCATAATACTAAATAAAAAAGCCTCTACCATTTAAATGGTAGAGGCTATCATCCCGAACTACGGGCTATTTGGGATATGAATCCCCGGCGAGCCTCATCGCGCAGGCATATTTTACTACGCCTGGTCAATTATTCAAGTTAAATTAAGTTAAAGCGGACCTGTAAATTTCGGTTTATTGTCCCTTCAAGAAGGCGTCGATCGAAGCGGCGGCCCTTTTGCCGGCGCCCATGGCGCTGATCACGGTGGCCGCTCCGGTGACCACGTCGCCGCCGGCCCAGACCTTGTCTTTAACCGTCTTGCCGGTCTGCTCGTCGGCCACCACGGTGCCGTGCTTGGTGATATCCAGCCCCTTGGTGGTGGAGGGTATAAGCGGATTGGGCGTTGTGCCCAGCGCCACGACCACGACATCCACATCGATCTTGAACTCGCTGCCGGGCTTGACCACGGGACGCCTGCGTCCGCTGGCGTCCGGCTCGCCCAGCTCCATCTCGTAGCATTCCATACCTTTTACCCAACTCTTGTCGTCGCCCAGGATCTGCTTGGGATTGGTGAGGAACTTGAAGATGATGCCCTCTTCCTCGGCGTTCTCGACTTCCTCTTTACGTGCGGGAAGCTCGGTGCGGGAGCGCCTGTAAACGATATAGACCTCCTCGGCGCCCAGCCTGAGAGCGCACCTGGCGGAATCCATGGCGACGTTGCCGCCGCCTATCACCGCCACCTTTTTGCCGACCTTGATCGGCGTGTCGTACTCGGGGAAGAGGTAGGCTTTCATCAGGTTGATCCGGGTCAGGAACTCGTTGGCCGAGTAAACGCCGTTGAGGTTCTCGCCCGGGATATCGCAGGAACATGGGAAGCCCGGCGCCGGTGCCGAGGAATATGGCGTCGAACTCGCCGGCCAGCAGCTCATCCACCGTGGCAAGCTTGCCCATGACGGAATCGAGCTGGATGTCCACGCCCAGCGATTTTACATAATCAACTTCAGCCTGCACAACCTTCTTAGGCAGCCTGAACTCGGGGATGCCGTACATCAGCACGCCGCCGGCGGTATGCAGGGCTTCGTACATGGTTACCTTGTGGCCGAACTTGGCCAGGTCGGCGGCGGCCGTCAGCCCGGCGGGGCCCGAGCCGATAACTGCCACTTTCTTGCCGGTGGGAGGGGGCAGTTCGGTGGGTTGTCTCTTTTCCTTGTTGCCAAGGTCCCAGTCCGCCACGTACCTTTCGATGCGGCCGATGGCGATGGGGGCGTTCTTCTTGCTCAGGGTGCAGACCGCTTCGCACTGAGTTTCCTGCGGGCAGACCCTGCCGCAGATGGCGGGGAGCGCGTTCTTGCTCTTTAGCACCCTTACGGCTTCGGGCATGTCGCCCTCGCGGACGGCCTTGATGAACTCGGGTATATCCACGTTCACCGGGCAGCCGCTCACGCACATGCGTTTGGGGCACTGAATGCAGCGCGAGGACTCCTCCTTGACCATTTCATCGGTATAGCCGAGTGCGACCTCGTTAAAGTTATGCGCCCTCACCTTGGGGTTCTGGCGCGGCATTTCAACTCTATTCAGGTTAATTTTTGACTTAGGTTTCTCTTCCAACGTCGGCCTCCGGTTAAGATTTATGGCACTGGCAGGCTTCAAACCTGTCCAGCGACTCTTTTTCTTCTTTCAAATAGACCTTCTGCCTGTCGAAGGCTATGTTCCAGTCCACCTGGTGCCCGTCGAAATCGGGCCCATCGACGCAGGCAAACTTGGTCTTGCCGCCCACCGAGATGCGGCAGCAGCCGCACATGCCGGTGCCGTCGACCATAATGGAGTTGAGGCTGACGATGGTTGGCACGTTAAATGGCTTGGTTGTGATCGAACAGAATTTCATCATGACGGCCGGGCCGATGGCGATCACGCGGTCTATCTTGCCGCCTTCGAGCCTGGCTTTGAGCGGCTCGGTGACCACGCCCTTGGCCGCGTAGGAGCCGTCGTCGGTGGTAACTACCAGTTCATCGCTCACGCTCCTCATCTTGTCTTCCCAGAAGAGCAGGTCCTTATTGCGGGCGCCGATGATGGAGATGATCTTATTGCCGGCCTGCCGCAGCGACCTGGCAATAGGATAGATCGGGGCAATCCCAACGCCGCCGCCCACGCAGATGACCGTGCCGAACTTTTCGATATCGGACGGCAGTCCCAGCGGGCCGACCAGGTTGGTCAGATTGTCGCCGGCTTTGAGCAGTCCCAGCTTGCGGGTGGAAGTCCCGACTTCCATGGCCACCAGCGTGATGGTACCCGCCTTCGCATCCCAGTCCGCCAGTGTAAGCGGTATGCGTTCACCCACCTCATCCACACGGATAATCACGAATTGACCTGCCCTGGCCTTCTTGGCCAGCGCCGGCGCCTCAACCTTGAGGCAGTCGATGACCGGGGTCAGCTTCTCCTTCGAGATGATTTTGAACACGCAAACCTCCTATTAGACCGATTTCACTGTCACCGGCGGCTGCATGGGGTGGGATATCTTAAGCCGGTAATGGCATTTAAAGCATCGTTTGCCTTCGTCCACAGCCTGCTGTTCGCTGTAGCCGAACTCTACCTCGTCGAAGTTGCCCTGGCGCTTGCTGTTCTCCAGCTCGGCCATATGGGGCTGCTTCCTGCCCGAGAAATTGGCGTCCTCGCCGAATATGGGGTCCAGCGCCTCGACGGGGGCCAGAACCTCTTCGATCATTCCTTTGCCGCCCAGGTATTTGTCGATGGATGACGCCGCCAGGCGTCCCTGGGCGATGGCGCCGATAACCGAGGCGGGGCCGGTGACGATGTCGCCGCCGGCGAAGATGCCCTTCTTGCTGGTCTCCAGCGTTGAGGGGCTGGCCTTGATATTGCCGCGGTTGACCGCCAGTTCGAATTTGGCCGGTATATCGGACATCTGGCCGATGCCGGCTATGATGTTATCGTATTCGGTTATATACTCGCTGCCGGGGATGCGTACCGGGCTCCTCCTGCCGCTGGCATCGGGGTCGCCCAGCCTCATCTTGATGCATTCCAGGGCCAGCTTGCCGTCCTTTTGTGTGATCTTATTGGGGGCCGCCAGGAATACCACCTTGATGCCCTCGTGGATGGCCGCTTCGACCTCTTCGGGAGCGGCGGGCATCTCGGCCCTGGTGCGCCTGTAAACGATGGTGACGTCAGTTGGAGCCTACGCGCAGCGCCACGCGTGCGCAGTCGATGGCGGAGTTGCCGCCGCCGATGATGGCCACCTTCTTGCCGATCTTGAACTCCTGTCCCAGCGCCACCGTGCGCAGGAAGTCCACGCCGTCCAGCACGCCGGGCAGGTCTTCTCCCTCGGCGCCCATCTTGGATCCCTTGTGGTCGCCGATGCCGACGAATACGGCATCGAAGCCCTTCTGGAGCAGCTCGTCGACGGACTCGATGCGCTGGTTGACCTTGATCTCAACGCCGACCTTCTTGATCTCGTCGATCTCGGCGTCGAGCACCTCGCGGGGCAGGCGGTAGGCCGGGTATGCCCACGCGCATCATGCCGCCGGTCTGGGGCAGCGCTTCGAAGACGGTCACTGCGTGTCCGGCCTTGGCCAGGTAAAAGGCGGCGGTCAGCCCGGCCGGGCCGGAGCCGACGACGGCTACCTTCTTGCCGGTGGAGGGCAGTACTTTGTTGCCCTTCTTCCACAGCTCATTATCGTGGTCGGAGGCGTAGCGCTTGAGGAATTTGATGCAGATAGGCTCGTCCAGCTTGCCGCGGCGGCAGGCCTGTTCGCAGGGATGGATGCAGACGCGTCCCAGCGCGCCCGGGAACGGGACCTTCTCCCTGACGACGGCCAGGGCCTCGGGATATTTACCGCGGGAAACGAAATTAACATAGCGGGGGATGTCGATATGGGCCGGGCAGGCATAGCTGCAGGGCACCACGTAGCCGTCCCACTCAGAGATATTGCGGTAACGGGCCTGCTTGTCGACCAGTGCGCCGACGGGGCAGACCTCCACGCAGGTGAAGCAATATTTGCAGCCGGAGTCCTTATAGGTGTCTTTGACTGGCCCGCAGACCTTGACGCCGTTGACCTCCTTGAAGTCCAGCGCCTTGATGCCGCGCAGGTCTCGGCAGGCCCTCACGCAACGCCCGCAGGCGATGCACAGGTTATAGTCCAGGTCGAAATAGGGGTTGTCCCTCTGGATGGGCAGTTCGGGGTATTTGTAGGGTATCTCGTCGTTGCCGATATCCAGGAAGTCCACCACGCGCTGTAGCTCGCAGTGTGTGTTCTCCGGGCAGGTGACGCAGCGCTCGGTGACGTCCACGTTGCGCAGGCAGATGTCGAAGGGCCGGCAGCGCTCGCGACGCCAGCAGGTAAGGCAGGCATTAGGATGGCGTGCCAGTATCTTCTTGAGCGCCTCTTTCTGCTTGTCGCGCAGGGAGGAGGACTCGGTATGCACGACCATGCCGTCGGCCACCTGTGTATTGCAGGCCTGGACGTGTTCGGGCTTGCCCTCGATCTCGACGGCGCACAGGCCGCATTCGCCGGAAGGTTTAAGGTCGGGGTGAGAGCAGATAGTAGGTATATAAATTCCCGCCACATTCGCCGCCTCCAGGATGGTGCCGGTGCTTTCAGCGGTAACGGATTTACCGTCGATGGTCAGGTTTACTTTAGCCATGATAAATTACCTCCGAATTTGTCGGGTTGAGCTTTCAGGGGACAAAAACTCCTTGGAAAATAAAATACAAATAATAGAAGGTCGCCAAACCAATTTGTTAATTTATCAGAAAACGGCTTCAAAATCAAATAGAGCGGTATATGCTAGAATCTTCTTGAACTTTTAATTTAGAATGTGTTTGGAATTTGGAGCTTGGAATTTTCCCGTTAGACCGGGAGGGTGATAAATGAAAAACATTGTACTTTTATTGCTCGTGCTGACTGGCCTTTTACTTGTTGCCTGTGAGGGCCAGGATGCCCATATCAAGCAGGGGGAGATCTACAATAACGAGAAGAAATGGTCCCAGGCCATCAACGAATTCAACCAGGCGATCGCTGTTAATCCCAAGAATGCGGTTGCCTATAACGACCGGGGCGTAGCATACAACGGCTCGGGAAAATGGAATTCCGCCATTGCAGACTTCACCACCGCGATCGAGCTCGATCCCAAGTACGCCGAAGCCTATAACAACCGCGGCCTTGCCCATATGGGACTGGCCTATCGACAGAACGCAGATAACGACGATTACAATAAGGCCCTAGCCGACTATAACAGGGCTGTCGAGCTCAACCCCAATTACGCTGCCGCCTATCACAACCTGGGGCTGGCCTATATCTATATGGAAAATTACGACCAGGCCATAGCCAGCTATTCTAAAGCCATCGGGCTGGAGCCCAATAACGCTTCCACTTATTACGACCGCTCGATCGCCTACCGCTATAAGGGAGACTTCGAAGACGCCCTGACCGACTATAATAAATCGATCGAACTGGACGTATCGCGGCCCCGGTAACAGGTAGCAAATTAGCAGGTCATTGCGAACGAAGCGAGGCAATCCTTTGTACGAAGACACCTGGTGCAACGCTGTGGGAACGCAATGGTATTGTTAATAGTGGACATTGAAGGGGCTATGGCCCTTCCTATAATATATAGTCATTCAAATTGAAATCAATGTAATAGACACGTCATTGCGAGCGAAGCGAAGCAATCCTTTAATCGAAGGCATGTGGTGATTGCAACGTTGTCATGCTCTTCACGGTGATGTTGTTGGTAAGGGGCGTTGAAGAGGGGCTGCAAAGCCCCTCTTGTAAATGAAAAGGAAGGCGTTGAAGAGGGAAATCGTTCCCTCTTAAGAGAAATAGAATACCCTCTTCCTATCAGGGAGAGGGCAGGGTGAGGGTATAAAACATGAAAGAGCGTAAACCTATTCTTGGCCTGGACCCAAATGTCTTCTTTCTGGGCGTGGTGAGCTTCCTCACCGATATCTCCAGCGAGCTGATCTTTACGCTTATGCCGCTCTTCCTGGCCAACGTGCTGGGAGCGAGCACGGTCATCATCGGGTTCATCTCAGGCGTAGCCGACAGCACGGCATCGCTGCTCAACATATTCAGCGGCTGGTTCAGCGACAGGGTTGGCAAGCGCAAATACCTTTCCTTCATCGGCTATGCCCTTTCATCATTGTCCAAGCCCTTCATGCTGATTGCCAGCACCTGGGGGCCGATCATGGCCATCCGTTTTGCCGACAGGGTGGGGAAAGGCATTCGCACGTCGCCGCGTGATGCGCTGGTGGCAGATTCGACCGCCGAAGAGGTGAGAGGCAGGGCCTTCGGCTTCCACCGTGCTATGGATACCGGCGGCGCGGCGCTGGGCCTGCTTTTGGCCGCCGTCGTGGTATATTTCGTGCAGGGAAGTGTCCTTGACCTGCAGTTCGACACGTATCGCTGGCTGATCATACTGGGTCTCGTCCCTGCCTTGATGGCCTTGTTCTTCTTTATCTTCGTCCGTGAGCCGGAGCGGCAGCTTTCTGCCGCCTCATCGGCGGGAGTTGCGGCAGCCAAGCCGGCCTTGCCCGGCAAGTTCAAGGTATTCCTGGCGATCATGTTCCTTTTCACGCTGGGAAACTCCAGCGACGCCTTCCTGATTTTGAGGGCGCAGAATCTGGGAAATGATGTCCTGTTGATTGCAATTATGCTGGTAATGTTCAACTTAATTTATGCCCTTTCATCCACGCCTGCAGGCATAGTATCGGATAAGCTGGGCCGCCGGACCGTGATCATAGTTGGCTGGGCCATATATGCGCTGGTCTACCTGGGCTTTGCGCTGAGCAACCAGCCGTGGACCATCTGGCTGCTGTGGGCATTCTACGGCCTCTACTATGGACTGGCGGACGGTGTAGGCCGGGCGCTGGTCAGCGACCTTGTACCCGAAGAGGACAGGGGGACGGCCTTCGGCTGGTACAACGGCATCGTGGGTCTTACCCTGCTTCCTGCCAGCCTGATAGCCGGCTGGCTGTGGCAGTCAATCGACCCCGCTGCGCCCTTCTATTTTGGAGCCGCCCTGGCTGCGCTGGCAATGGTGGGGATGGTGGTGTTTGTGAGGGGTAGAAAGGACTAATGATAGTATTAAGATACAGTTTAAGGCCTGTGGTCAACTTCATCTACTAACATAAACAACATGCACAAGTTTTGGGTCTATATATTTCTAGATTATATTTCGCAGGGCTCTAACCCGTTTAGTCCTGTTTATAGGCTGAACGATGAATCTAATCATCAAAATAAATAATAAAAGAAATACAATAGAAAGGACCATTCGCCAATCAAATTGCTGTGCAGGGATGATTACAATTACTGATAATACTAAGAAAGATATAGCTAATCCTGAGAAAAAGAGAGACACTGGGGACAGAATAAGATCCCATGGAAATTCTAATGGCTTTGGCAGTCCTATTACTTGATATAATCGATTCTCAGATAGATATACGTTTGCTTGAGGTGCGATTGCCCAGCAAAGTGAAGCATTAGATGCGATATCAATATTCACATCCCCTGCTTGTCCAACAAGAATTAGTCGTTTCCATCGGAAACCTCCTAATACGACGACGAGGTATAATGGTGCCCATACCAATAATATGAATATGAGTAAAAATGTGATAGATCCTGACAGGATGGCAATAACTGTCGAAGAATTCGAAAGAACATAACTTATATATATTGGCAAAATTGGTGATGCGAAAGTCCACATCCATGTAAATAATTTCAACCACCGTATATTTCTATATCCTGGGTATTCCACAAATTTGCGTAATTCAGCAATAGCATCTTCTAATTGATCACGTGTATCTTCATTCATACTTCTACTGGCAAGGCGCTCTACTTCCAAAAAAGTAATGATATTGCGCAGTTTGGATCTTATATGAGAATGTATGAAGATTCGTACAAGCCATCGAATTGCAAAACGATACTTGAACCAATCTGCATTATGAATTCTTGCCTGAATGTATGATGCTTTAAAATGCCTTATAAGATTCTGCTTTGCGAAAACCGGTTTCGGAATGTCGGTTAAAAATTCATCTGATGGCACAGAACCCAAAGTAGGCAAAAATTCAACCGAACGTAGTGCTTGACGGTATAGCTCTAATAACTCATTCAACGCGGGGTTGACTAGGTCGATATCAAAACCTTTCCCGCCTCTCCTTTCAAATTATTGTCCCTTACCATATTAACTTTTGAGACATAAAGAATTGAATTTTATACCGCAATTCTATGGAATGGAGAAATATAAATAGTGATATCGATTATCTCTCATTGCTTATTGTCTTGACGCTTGCACTGAACTAGTCTTGTTTTGCACTAATTTGGGCAATTGCAGCTCGTAAAACTTGCATGCATATTTTCCCAGTATGATTATTCGGATTAAAACCTGAAGCCATTTGCTCATATGGATGAATATAGTTGCGGAAATCACGCAATGTAGAACTGAATTTTTTCACGTCCAAACCCAGTAAACCAAGTTCATGCGCAACATCTATTAAATTAGATAAAGTCCAATCGTGAAAGGGCTTAACTTTTCCTTGCTTATCTTTAGGGCTGGCTGAAGCACTGCCAAATTCTTTAGGATTCTGAGAGGCAAAGGCTAGTAGAATACCCTCTAGGATACTGCCGCACATAAATATGGGGGACAAAGAAAGACCACCCTTCAATCCGGTGGTTGCTTCCTTCATTCTACAATCCAATATTGGCACGAGGGCGGCTTCAATTTTTAAATTAGCGAAAGTAATTTCACCAAAATCTTTCGTTAGAAATTCGCTTTCACTATCTCCGTCCTTTAGCTGCTCTCCCATCAATCTACGGACGATCAATTTACATTTGTTATACCCTAAGTTTGTGGAGATATCGCTTAATTTCTCGTTTTCAAATTTCCAAAGCTCCAAAATTGCAGATAGGACTTTTCCAACGATACGGTCGGAATCAATGTCCCAAAATCTCCTCATGCGATTTGCTTTTGAGTCCCCGTAAGTTCCGTACGGTTCACTGTAAATGTCCACATTTACAGTATCACGAAACAGCCTACTAAAAGATTGATTATTGAAGTCAAACACATACCCACCACCCATATGTAATAAATCTTCAAAGGCCCTTTTTTCTACTGGAGTTAAGCTACTCATACTTCAATCTCCCGTTTCGCAATCGGGATAACAGGTTGGAATACAACATTTGCTTGTAAAGCATATCAAGTCCTACCGAGTTACAGCATTATTGCTTTTTAATATGTTCGGTATAAGATCTGATTAACCTGCTTTTTGGATTAGAACACTCATCGTCATTTTCTAATTCAAATTGTTCCTTAATACCTTTTCCTAAAGCCATATTTGTACTGTCTAAATCACCTTGTCTGCCGATAACTTGCAAGTAGTCTTGAAAGAGTTCCCTGTCATTCTCGATATAGCAAAAGAATATGTCAGTGATTTCCTTTGTGAAATTTTTCAACGCTTTTTCTCTGAATTCCGCCAGTTCCATAATACCTCCCTTAACGAATCTGCATTTGCTTTGACTTTGTTGATTCGCTTTAGTACCGCTTCGACGATTTCTATAATACACGGTTAATAATTTAGATTCAATGTCCTTCGTAGGCGAATTTACTGTAAAGATACTCATCAATAATTATACTAACGTACTTTTTGTATGTCGTG
>CAWKFY010000024.1:0-95220 GCA_963848815.1 uncultured Chloroflexia bacterium | reverse complement strand
GTATTGACCAGCTTCCTGATGCCATCCGGCGTGCCACAGAATCAAGCAAACCGGCTTTGATCCATGTGGCTATAGACCCTGATCTGAACGCAGACCCACCGGGACGAGATCTGTTTAAATACGTGCGCTCCTTATAAAATCGTGATCATCGTAAGAAATTTATCAGTATCTGTTCATCAGGAGGCTGAAAAATGAACTATTTAATGACATTTGATATTGGGACAACCAATGCAAAAGCTGTATTGACTGATATGTCCGGGAATGTGATCTGTCATTATTCTGAGCCGATGAATGTCTACTATCCGAAGCCCTATTATGTGGAGCAGAAGCCGGATGAATGGTGGCAGGCTGTCACCTCTGGTTCCCGCCGGGTAATGGAAAAGGCCGGCATTCATGCCAGTGATATTGCTGGATTAGCCTTTTCCAGTCAGGCAATGTCTGTCACCTTGGTGGACAGTCTGGGTGATGCCCTCATGCCTGCCAGTATGATCTGGATGGATAACAGAGCGGGGAAAGAAGCCAATATTCTGATGGGAAAGTTTGGCGGGCCAAAAATTTTCGAAATGATTATTGGCGCCAAATTGACCGGGAACTATACGCTGCCCAAGTATCTTTGGGTTAAACGTAATGTACCCAACCTTTACCAGCGTGCCCGGGCTTTCCTGGATCAGGGAGCATATCTGTGCCTGCGAGCGACCGGGGAATGGATCTGCGAATGGACCCATGCGAGTTGTACTGGTCTGTTCGATTTAAAGACCAAACAGTGGAATAACATGGCAATTAAGCTATTCGGCCTGGATACCGATAAGTTCATGAAACCGGTCAAATCCACCGACAGAATTGGTGGGTTGACCGCCAAGGCTGCCAGTGAGATGGGTCTCTTGGAAGGGACACCTGTTTTTGGCGGGGCAGCGGACGCCATGGCTGCTACGGTTGGAGCCGGGCTGGTTTCTGCTGGTGAAGGATTATTGATTCTGGGTACCGCCGGTAATCTGGGGATTCTTACTGCCGAAAAGATAAAAGGGAACTGCGGACTGGCGACAGCTCAATCGGGCGATCCCACCAAGCTGTTTTATGCCGGCTCGAACAATGCCAGCGCCTCATGTATGAATTGGGTTGCTAAAAACCTTTATGGTGACAAAGGTGGTAGCCCTGAAGCCTTTAACCGCATCGGTGAGGATATCACCAAGGTCAAGGCCGGTGCAGATGGGTTGCTGTTTACACCGTGGCTGGCTGGTGAGCGTTCGCCCTACCCGGATGACAGCCTTCGCGGCTGCTTCCTCAATCTGCGTATCGATCACACCCGTGAGCATCTTATCCGAGCTGTTGGTGAAGGAGTAGCTCATAATTTTGCCATCATGGCTGACATGATTGAGGAAGCATACGGAACGGCTATCCCGTCGCTGCGCTTAGTGGGTGGCGGTGCCCTCTATCTATCTTGGATGCAGATTTTCGCCGACATTATGGGCAGGAGAATCGAGGTGGTGCACAACCCAAACTTCGCAGGAACGGTGGGGGCGGCCCTGATTGTAGCCGTCGGAC
Organism: uncultured Chloroflexia bacterium; assembly: GCA_963848815.1. GTDB lineage: Bacteria > Chloroflexota > Dehalococcoidia > GIF9 > UBA5629 > UBA1162. Next base: position 93,678 of record CAWKFY010000024.1, on the reverse strand, counting down.
TGGGCATGTATCCTTCGGTGGAAGAAGCTGCCAAGGTGGTGAAGGTAGACCATTATTTGGAGCCTACTTCTGAAAACCAGGCGGTTTATCAGAAGAGCCACAAGGCGTACATGCAGATTCTATACGGCCATTTCCGGTCTGTACCATCAGTGGAACCCGACCTCAGCGGGTTGAATTTTGGAATTTTAACGAAAGCGTGGAGATAAAAATGAAAGCAGTTGTTTATCATAGAAGTCAAAGGTTAGTATATGAAGAAGTGGCCAAACCGGCAGCCGCGCCCAATCAGGTTCTTTTAAAAGTCATCTATGCCGGGTTTTGCGGGTCGGACCACTCGATCGTTCACTATGATTATGTTCCTGATGGAACTATTTTAGGACATGAATTGAGTGGTGTGGTGGTGGAATTAGGTTCACAGGTGCACGAAGTCTCTCTGGGAGAACGCTGTATTGTCAGAACCACTTATTGCGGCAAGTGTAAGTACTGCCTGCAGGGTAAAACCAACCTGTGCATTAACCGGGTTCATGTCGGTAAAGAACAGCTTGGCGGCGGTTTTGCAGAATACATGGTGGTTTACCCGCAGATGCTGATTCCAATCCCAGAAGAGGTGGATTTTCGGCGGGCAGCCATGACCGAAATGTATGCTTCTGCCCTACACGGCATTTATGTGACAGGAGTAACCGGAGGTTCGGCTCTTGTGCTGGGCGGTGGGCCAATTGGTCTTTGCACTGTGGAAATATTGAAGCAGAAAGGGTTTAGCCCGATTATCCTTTCGGAGCCTGTACCGGAAAAACGTGAGATTGGACTGTGTATGGGAGCAACGAAGGCAGTTGATCCTTTCCAGATTGATATTCTAAAAGAATCACGTCAACTTTCGTGTGGTGATGGTTTTGATGTGGTCTTTGAGTGTTCGGGAGTTCCGGCCAATTTACAAATAGGGCTGGACTGCTTGAACCGCGGCGGTACGCTCAGCTTTGTAAGCGTTATTCCCACAGAGGTTTCCTTCAGCCCGATGGGCATCATGGTAGGGACGGAAAAGAAGATCGTGGGGGTAGGCTCCAGCAACCACGAAGAGAATAAGGAAGTGCTCGATCTGATAGCTCAAGGCAAAATCGACGGCAATTTACTTATCACTGATGATATCCCGTTGGAAGAATTACCTAGAGTATATGAGGAAAGAATCGATAAGAAACTGGTAATCAAGGTGATGGTTAGGGTAGCGGAGGCATAATTGGATAAGAGTAGGCAATCTGGAACAAGAAAATTGGGATATACAGAATGCCTGCCTTTTTCATTCCCAAGAACGCTACACAACGAGTAAATCTACAGGTTGTCCAACATCCTCTCAGCGTCTGCAACTGACGTTGCATAGTCCCCAGTATAACCGTCACTTCTACCTTTACAATCGAATTGCAACCTCGCAACTCTATCTGAGCTGATTATGCGAATTATTTTTCTCGCTTTCTCTGCATGTAAGAACTGCTGTACACGCCCTATTTCATCCTGCGGTGTTCTTTCATGTTTTGCTCCTTTCTGTTTAGTTATTTTAGGGGCAAAACTCTCTCTTAACCACCCGTCCGAATTTTAGGGACCACCTCAATTCCTAATCTAGCTTCAAAAAGTGGTACCCCTGGTGCGAGTCGAACGCACGACACGCGGTTTAGGAAACCGCTGCTCTATCCACTGAGCTACAGGGGCGTTAAATGAACTACGGGCGAAGCCGTCTGATGACAAACCCTTCGGGCGTCAAATATCCCTTGGGACCTTCTTCGCTTCTTCGGGGGCCCTGGCAGGCTTCCCGCCGGGTTGGTTCCTTCGCTGCTGGCAGCTCGGCCTTTGACCCTTATCTTTTCACTATCTTTAGCCAATAACACGCCTTCTGGCGTCCTGGCAGGCTCTCTTTTTATAGGTTCTTTCTTTGCGGGCGCCCTCCTGACAGGTTCCCTCTTGACCGGACTTCAACGGCCCTGGACTGTTCAACCTGTCTTTCCGGAGCCCTCTCCTCTTCCCTTTATCTCGGACTTGGGCAGCATCTTGGGCTCTTTCAAAATCCTGCCGGTCCTGCCATAGCTGCTGCGTGATCCTTTATCAGCGGCTTCATCCGGTTCCTCGACTCCCAGAACTCCCAAAAGAGGCACCGCCGTTCCGGATTTACGCATATCCGTGAGCGTAGCCTCAAGGTCTTTTATCAGGTCGGTTAACTCGATCGAATCGGCCTCTTCTTCCTCCGAAGCCCAGCTTTCTATCTCAGTAGCATAATGCTGTAACTTAAAGCTATGCTGTTCAAGCTGTTTAATCCACTCTGCGAGTTCTTTGGATGCAGTCTGGATCTCGGGGATTTCCATCTCAAGCAAGTTCTTAATTATATTCTGCACAACGCTCTTTCGAGGCTTTGCTGCCATTTATTCCTTCCTGCGAAGCACATTCGGCCTCGCTACCCTATAAAACTCGATTATACCTGTAAGAAATTATATCAACGGCCTTTAGGCATTGCAATCGCAGCCACTAGGATTTGGCCTTCTTAACGAATACGTGTAATTTCCCTTCTTGTTCCTCTATGCCCAGAAACTCATTCCCCGTCATTTTGGCCCAGTTAGGCATGTCCTGCTTAATCCCCTCATCATCTGCGACAATTTCAAGCACCTGGCCGGGCTGCATTTCCTTCATTTTCCTGGCTGTGTGCACGATAGGCATCGGGCAATAAAGGCCCAGGCAATCAACGGTTACGTCTGCTTTCATCACACTGCTCCTAAATGAACAGGCTTATTTTGCTATCTCGGGCCTCAGCTATATACGTTGCCACTCCGGCAAAGGTGTCGACCTCGGGTATAAAAGCATCCCTGGTAAGCCCCATCATGCCGATCGTGGTAGTGCAGGCGATAAACTTGACATCGAGTTCTTTAGCCAGCTTGATCAGCTCGTCGACCTGAGGGAAGTTTATATCTTTCATCAACCTCAGCATCATGGCCTTGCCCATCCCCATCATTTGAAACTTCGAGAGGGGCAGACGTTTGGCGCCGCCCCTGTTCATGAAATTCAGCATGTTGCGCATGATGCCTTTGCTCTGGATGCCGCCCTCATTCTTCTTGATAACGTTGAGGCCCCAGAACGTGAAGAATATGCTTACGTCCATGCCCGAACTGGCCCCGCCCACAGCTATATTGAATGCCGCCAGCGCCTTATCCATCTCGCCCGAGAAAAGGATAAGGGTCATCTTTTCCTTCTCGGCCATCCCGACCTCCTGTTATTTGAGCGATTTACCGCAGCTTGGACATACTACGGCCTTCTCTTCCAATATGACCGCGCCGCAGCTAGAGCACCTGCCGAAACTCACCTTGCAGACATTGCAGAAGGGCGAGTCCTCGACGATGATCTCGACATCGCAGTACGGGCATACGCAACGGCAGATAACGGGTGTGGAGTCTTTCTTGGGTTTTACATTTTTTTTAGGTTTCGCAGGCATGCTCGTCTTCCTCCTCGGGTTCTTCCTCATCGGTTAGCCCCGGTATATCTATTTTGTTCTTAATGGCATAATTCCTGATGGCTTTCCTCAAAGCCTGCGCACCCAGGTTGGAACAGTGGAATTTATTTTTAGGCAGGCCTTCAAGTTCCTTGGCCACCATAGCAGGTGTAACTGTCAGCGCTTCCTCAAGCGTCTTACCCTTAACCATATCGCTAACCATGCTGGAGACAGCTATGGCGGCCCCGCATCCGAAAGTCTTGTACTTTACATCCTCCAGGCGGTTATCTTTTACCTTTATATAAAATGTCATCATATCACCGCAAACCGGGTTACCGATCTCGCCGACGCCGTCCGCATCGTCTATCTCGCCCACGTTATGCGGGTTCATGAAATGCTGCATCACCTTTTCGCTGTAAACAGGCATTATTATCCCCCCTTCTGCTCTTTGATGAATTTGGAATATAAAGGAGACATCTGCCTCAACCTGTCCACAACCTGCGGCAGTTTCTCCAGAACATACTCAATATCTTCTTCGCTGTTATCCAGGCCCAGTGTAAACAGCATCGAACCCTGGGCAATTTCATGGGACATCCCCATCGCCAGCAATACGTGCGACGCTTTGAGCGCACGAGATGTGCAAGCGGAGCCGCTGGCCGCTGCGATACCGATTGCTGTCGAACAGCATCAAGATCGCCTCTCCCTCGATGAATCTCAGGCAGAAGCTGGCATAGCCGGGCAGGCGCTGCGTCGGATGACCTGTAAGGATGGAATGCTCTACTTTGCTCAGCACCCCCTCGATCAACATGTCCCTCAGTTGGATAAACCTGCACTCTTTGTCAGGTATTCCTCTTCAGCCAATTCAGCGGCTTTTCCCAGTCCGACGATGGCCGGCACATCTTCGGTGCCCGGCCTCCTGCCGCCTTCCTGAATGCCGCCGTCCATAAGCGGTAATATCCTGTACCCCGCTTTCAACCATAAAGCCGCGCTGCCACGCGGACCGTTAAACTGGTTGCCCGCCAGGCTCAGAGCATGGACTCCCAGTTCTTTAACATTGACTGGTATATTGCCTGCGCTCGCCACAGCGTCGGTATGGAAAGCCGGGCCGTTTTTAGGCAGCTTTTTAGCGATCTCGGCTATCGGCTCGATGGTGCCAACCTCACCGTTGGCATGCATTATGGATACCAACACAGTATCCGTCCTGATACTTGCGGACCACTTCATCGGGATCCACAATACCGTAGCCGTCGACCGGCACCATGGTAACTTCAAACCCCTCTTTTTGCAGCGTCCGGGCGGAATTCATCACCGAGAAATGCTCGATGGCGGAAATTATTATGTGCTTCCCTTTATCAGCCCTGGCCCTGGCCATTCCCTTGAGGGCCATGTTGTTGGACTCTGTTCCGCTGGAAGTAAAATATACCTCTTCGGCAGCGCCGCCTATCAAAGCAGCCACTTTCTCTCGCGCTTCTTCCAAAGCTTCCCTGGCGCCATCTCCCCACGAGTGCAAAGACTGGGGATTGCCAAATCTTTCCGTCAGAAACGGCATCATGGCCTCTCTTACTTCCGGAAGCAGCGGCGCGGCCGCCACGTTGTCCATATATACTTTTCTCATCTTCCCCCGCTATAAAAATATTACATTTTATAATCAAAATTATATAGCCAGCATTTTATCAAGTGCCAATTTAGCTCTGACCCTGATATCCTCCGGCACCTTGATCTCGTATTTCATATCTTCCAGCGACCATAAAACCTTCTCCAGCGTGATCTTCTTCATATTGGGACACAGCGCCTTGCGTGTAGCGGGTACGAACGTTTTGCCCGGGTTCTCCTTGCCCAGCCTGTGCAACAATCCCATTCTCCGTAGCGATGATCATCACCTTCGCATCGGTCCGGCGCGCAAATTTAATCATACCGCCCGTGCTGAGGACTTTATCGGCCAGGGCAATCACTTCGGGCCGGCATTCAGGATGGACCAGCACCAGTGCATCCGGATATTTTTCTTTTTGTTTCAATATGTCCTCAGGCTAGAATCTTAGCATGTGTGGGACAATACCCCTGCCATACTATGATGGGCCGGTTCACCTGGCTTGCCACATACTCGCCCAGGTACTGGTCCGGGACAAAAATATCTCGCCTTCGCCTATGCTTTTCACCACCTCGACTGCATTGGCAGATGTACAGCATATCTCCGACTCCGCTTTAACCGCCGCCGAGGAATTTACGTAGCAGACGACGTGTACACCGGGCAACTCTTTCTTTTTCGCTATCAGCGCTTCGGCAGTAATCATATCCGCCATCGGGCAACCGGCCCCCGCATCCGGCAACAGCACGGTTTTATCAGGAGAAAGGATGGAGGCCGTCTCCGCCATAAAATGCACGCCGCAGAATACAATTACCCCGGCATCGGTCTTAGCAGCTTGCCGGCTCAATTCCAGTGAATCTCCGACAAAATCCCCGATATCCTGCACTTCGGCCCTCTGATAATTGTGCGCCAGGATTACTGCCCCACGTTCCCGCTTAAGCTCCAATATTTTATCAACCAGTTCCTTATTTTTATCTTCGATTTCCATGGTTTTCCCCGAAGCTTACTTGACGGCGTATTTCCTCTTATATATTCCGGCAATTTCCATAGCTGTCTTAACCACGCCGGCGGCATCTTTGCCCAGTGCGAAAAACAGCGGCTCTTTGCCCCAGCCGTCACCTTCATAAAACAGTGCAGGGACGCGCCCTCCCTGCTTGACCAGATATTTTACCTTCCAGGGTATGGACATCCCGTCCACATCGGAAGCCTCCGCAGGTTCTTTTGTGCGGTCTATCCATCCATAAGGTAAATTCTTTTCGCCGGCATACTTTTTTACCACCCCGATCACCTGTTTATCACATTTGAAGTTGATCCCTGCGTTGATCGAAGGATCATATTTACGCGCCTCCAGAATAAGCCTCGCCATATGGTCCGAGGCGCCCCATTGCGGCAGGCCTGAAGCACGGGGGTACCCGTTCACGACCGTTATCCTGCCCTCTACAGCAGCCACTTCCATACCGGATTTAGCGCCCGGCAGGGCATAAACTATATTAACTCTCACCTCCGGCATAAGCAGTGAAAATTCTTTGCATTTTTGCAGGCGGCTGACAGCCATTAACAGGTTCCCCATCACATTCTCAGCACTGGTCTTCTTAGCGGACATTTTTCACTCCATCCAATCTGGTTTTATATGAGCTTATGATACAATCAGAAGAGGCTTAAATCAAACGCTATCGGTACTCTGACACATTCCTAAACGAAGAATATTGCTACAGTAGTAACGTGATTTTATTAATGCTAAAATAGTTCGAATCCATAATTGCGAGGGGGGCAGCATGCCTGATAATAATATATCCTTTCGATTGATCAGGGAACAACGGGGACGGCGGCTATATTATTCGATGCAGAAGGAAAGCCGGTTGCCGACGCCGATAAAGAGATAAAACAAATCTACCCGCAGCCGGGTTGGGTGGAACACAATCCTACGGAGATATTTCAAACTGCTTGCGATGTGTCCCATGCAGCAATTAACAAAGCTGGGATAACAACATCCGACATATCCGGCATTGGCATCACCAACCAGCGTGAAACAACGGTAGTCTGGGACAAAAAGACGGGTGAGCCTGTCAGCAATGCTATTGTGTGGCAGTGCAGGCGCACTGCAGCTCTGGTGGAGGACCTGAAAAATAGGGGGCTGGCCGAGGCTATCTATCAAAAAACAGGTTTGATACCCGACGCATATTTCTCCGCCACCAAGGTACGTTGGATCTTAGACCATATTCCCAACGGACAGAAGCGTGCCGAGCAGGGCGAACTACTTTTCGGGACCATCGATACGTGGCTGGTCTGGAAATTAAGCGGCGGCAAGACGCATGTCACGGATTACAGCAATGCCTCGCGTACCATGCTTTATAATATTAATTCCCTGCAGTGGGATAAGGATATCATGGCCGCACTCAATATTCCCGCCGTTATGTTGCCCAAAGTCATACCGTCCAGCTTATCCTGCGCCCTTACGGCGCCCGGCATTTTCGAGAAAAAGGAAATCCCGATCTGTGCCCTTGCGGGCGATCAACAGGCTGCCCTTTTCGGTCAGGCCTGTTATACGCCCGGCATGGCCAAGAACACCTATGGCACAGGTTCCTTTATCTTACTCAACAGCGGCGTAAAGCCTACCGTTTCCAAGAAGGGATTACTAACGAGTCTGGCCTGGGGGTTGGGAAATCAAATCATTTATGCTCTGGAAGGCAGCATATTTATTACGGGCGCCGCCATTCAATGGCTGCGCGACGGGCTTAAGATAATTGATAATGCCGCACAGAGCGAGGCGCTCGCCGCTTCGGAACAGGACAACGGGGGAGTATATTTCGTCCCGGCATTGTCCGGCCTGGGCGCACCCTACTGGGATATGTACGCTCGAGGGACTATCATCGGTATCACCAGGGGTACAACCAGGGGTCACATTGCCAGGGCAACACTTGAAGCGATAGCTTACCAGGTGCGGGACGTAGTAGATACCATGAAATTTGAAGCAGGTATAAGAATTCCCATCCTTCGGGTAGATGGCGGCGGCACGGCCAACTCACTATTAATGCAATTCCAGGCTGATATTCTGAATATGCCGATTCAGGTGGCTGCTGTAGCCGAAACCACCGCTCTCGGCGTAGCTTATCTGGCCGGCCTGGCCAACGGACAATGGAAGAGCACTGACGAAATAGCGCAAAAATGGCGCTCCTCAGCAACTTTCGAACCTAAGATGTCGGCTGATCAGCGCGAAGGATTATATTCTCGCTGGCTGCAGGCGGTGGAACGAGCCCATGGCTGGATTAAAAAATAGCTTGAGGTAAAAAGTGAAACGAGATTTCAAGTCCATATCGGATAAAACTTATGACGTCATCGTAATCGGCGGCGGCATAGTCGGAGCAGGAGTGGCGCGTGATACTACGTTACGCGGATTGGATACCCTTCTGATCGAGAAGGATGACTTCGGCGCCGGCACTACATCACGTTCAACCAGGTTGATACATGGCGGACTACGCTATCTGGCGCAGCTCGACTTCGGCCTGGTCAGACAAGACCTCAGCGAAAGAGAGGTTATGCTTCGTATCGCTCCCCACCTGGTGCATCACCTTTCTTTTCTCATTCCGGTGCATAGTACCTTCCTGAATGTCGAGATGGCTCTGGGAGTAACATTATACGACGTCCTCTCCTTCGATAAAACGCTTCCCAATCATAAATATTTCTCGAAAAAGAAGACCCTTGAACTCGAACCCGGCTTGAAGGTCAAAAACCTGCAGGGCTCTTACCTCTACTCGGATTGCGAGATCCCATTAACCGAAAGGCTCAACTTCGAGACCGCCCTTTCCGCCTATGAAAACGGTGCAACGGTGGTCAACCATGCCCGTGCCACCGGCCTGGTTCGCGAGGGCGACCGTATCACAGGCGTGAAGATAAAAGATGCGATATCCGGCGACGTGGCCCAGGCCAAAGGTAAAATGATCGTCAATGCAGCAGGCCACTGGGTAGACCTGGTCAAAGAGATGATATTCCCTGACAAACCGGCCTACCTGCGCAGGACTAAGGGTGTTCACATCATGATACCCAAGATTTCCAATGACGCCCTGGTACTTTTCTCGCCCGTCGACGGCAGACTTTTCTTCGTCATACCGTGGAGGGAATACTCGCTGGTCGGCACTACCGACACAGACTACAAGGAGAACCTCGATGCAGTCTATGCGACTGCTGCTGACGTCAAATATATCCTGGATGGCCTGCATTTCGCCTATCCCGATGTCAAAACTGAGGACATTTATTATGCCTATGCCGGCTTGCGGTCGCTGGCACTAAGGCCAGGGAAATCAGCATCAAACACATCAAGAAGCCACGAGCTAATCGACCATGCTGAGACCGACAAACTGGAAGGGCTGGTAACCATCCTCGGCGGCAAGATTACCGCCTACAGGGCTGTGGCGAGGGATGCCACGGACCTCGTGTGCAAGAAAATGGGCAATAAGGCGAAATGCATTACTGCGGATAAACCGTTGCCCGGGCGCGCCGAGCTTACTGATGAAGAGGTAAAACGCCTTGCGGACGAAAGCGGTTTGCACCATGATGTAGTAAGCCATCTCTCAGAGCTATATGGCTCTCGCTGCCGCGAGGTCATGGATATTGCCAGAGAAGATTCATCCGGGTCACAGCAGATAAGCGCAGGCGGCCCGGATATAATCGCTCAAATCCGGCATGCCGTTAAGATGGAAAGCTGTATCACGCTCAGCGACTTTATGGTCAGGCGCAGCATTATCGGGCTCAGAAAAGATCAGGGAGCCGATGCGGTAGCGGTTGTCGCAAATGAAATGCAGAAACTGTTGAATTGGACTGAAGAGGAAAAGAAGCTTCAGATCGAGGCCCAGAATTATCTCTCCTCGCTGGGACAGCGCTTTAGAAATATTTGAGTAGCTGCATTAGTAGTGGCCGGATCGGAAACTGCAGGAGCATGGGTGACATCCTGCAATTGTGTTACACATGCCCCCTATTAATTGCCAGTCATTTTCGATATTATTTATATAAGGAGGTATGGATATGAGAAGAAAGGTGCTGGTTATTGTCGCACTTTTAACAATTGTCCTCAACCTTATTCCCTTTGCGGGTGTCCAGGCAGACTATGGAATCAGCCCAACTCAGGGTGTTGTTGGGCTTCAAGTTACAGCTACAGGTTTAACCAGTGGTTACTCTTATAATATCAAGTGGGATGATGTTTCCATTCAGCAGGGGACGGCGGGCTCCGATGGAGTCGCCTCCTTTGCAGTGCCCGAATCATATGGAGGAGAACATACCGTTAAGATAGAGGTACCAACCGGCACGCAAGTGTACGTTGGCACTTTTACCGTCATGCCTTATATAGCATGTACTCCTACCTCCGGCTCCACGGGTACGGCGCTAACGATCGCCGGTCATGGCTTCGGTGTGAGCGAGAAAGACATTGCGATTACATATGATGGAACTATCGCCAGCTCCGGTATAACTGCTGATTCCAATGGCGCATGGAGTGCCAGCCTGTCCGCACCCGCATCGATCAAGGGTGTTCATTATTTTGATGCCTCAGGCGATGTAACTAAAGGATCGGATATAGCCGATAAGCCCTTTACTGTTATCCCTGCGGTAACTATGGACCCCACATCAGGAGGCGTCGGCACCCTGGTAACGCTTAGCGGCACCGGCTTCTCATCTGCCGAGGGAGTCAAGGTCCAGTTTTCTTCCAAAGATGTACGAACAGATATCATATCACAGGTTAACGGAACATGGAGCACCTCGTTCTCTGTACCCAGCGCCAATAGGGGCAGCCATATAGTTAATGTCATCGGCGATAATACTTCAGCTAATGATATACCTACCCTTATTTTTTCGGTTTTGCCGGGGATAGTGGTAAGCCCCACCACCGGATATGCCGGAGACTCGGTTAATATTATGGGCAGCGGCTTTGCCAATGATGAGACGACCATCGAAGTGCTGTTCGACGGCAGTCAGGTCCTGCGTAATTTGGTGGCGGATGATACAGGCTATTGGTCCTCCCCCTTCACATTGCCGGAAGCGGTCAACGGCCCCCATACTATTACGGCGGACGGCAGGATGACTTCTGCTTCAGATGTTACTGCCGGCAGCGTAACTATTCTTCCCCAGATGACAGTAGTGCCCAAGACAGGCTATGTCAAAGACGAGCTAAGAGTTACGGGTTCGGGTTTCAGCGCCAGCAAGGATTTTAGCGTTACATTCGGCAGCGTCCCTATTGCCAGCGGCACGACTACGGACACCGGCAGTTTTCAGACTATATTTAATGCGCCCGGCGGTAAAAGCGGTCCGATTACCATCACGGCAACCGATCTGAAAAATATCACGGCATCGACTATTTTCTCGATTGACACAACAGCCCCCGAAGTCCCGCAAATATCGGCTCCCAGGGATGGCGCCACCGTCGGTTTTATGGGCAACACCAAGATTGCATTCAAATGGACCGATGTTACGAGCAAAAATGGTATTAGTTATGATATCGAGGTCAGCGACCAGTCCAATTTCGCCAAATCGCTGGTCTCCCACACCCAATTAACCGATGCCAAGTATACTTTGAGCGAGGCTGAGGCTCTTCCGAACGGCGAATATTACTGGCATGTCCGTGCCGTCGATGGGGCCGGCAACACCAGCGCCTGGACCACAGCTTCCGAGGTGAAGGTCGGATTTGTAACCATGACTACACTCATTATCATTGGCGCAGGCATCGTGGCTCTTATCGTGCTGGTCGCGGTATTAAAACGAAAACCGCATAAAAAGAAGAGGATACGGAGAGACTGGGAATAGCTAACCTTAAACCTGATTGATATAAAAAGGCCCATCCAATTGGATGGGCCTTTTTATATCAAACCCTCCGAAACATAGCTCGTTATCTAAAAAGTTTATGATTTTTTTAACTTGCCGTGAAATTTTGTGATTTCTTTATTGCCTATCTTATATAGTTTAAATAGTTATAAGCTGAGGAGGTTGAGATGAGCAAGGCTATGGATTTGAGCATCCCCTTTACGTCCTTTACTGTCTCCACATGCCAGTGCGCTAAATGCCCTGTCGAAAAAGACAGCAAGTGCGCCAGAGAACAGTGGTCAAAAGTGGGCAAAACCGTATGCGATACCAATCCGCTGAAGAGGGAAGAAATAGCGGCCGCCTCCGATCATGACCAATTACACCAGAAAGCTATATGCCTTTTCTTTTCATCTGTTAGGTAGCCGGCCTGCCAGGCGGGGTTGTCTGAAAGGTGATCCCAGACTTGCTTACCCGCATCCTGTTGATTTTTCACGTGTGCCCGCCATCGGTAGTGCTCATAGGTAGAGATACAGGCCACGGCGTATGCTTCGGCCAGAGGACGGTTGCCTTCAATGATAATGAAATTGTCGTCGTTGTTCTCGCTGGCCGACTTAGAGAAATTATGTGATCCTGTGACGACCTTACAATTATCGCTGAAAGGGTCGATCACAATCATTTTGGCATGTGTAATTGCATATCCTATCCCTTGTAAAAACTGCCCGCGTGTTACCTCTTTTACCCATGCCGAGAAATCCTGCCCTATCCCTTCCGGTTGCACGAGCGCCGTATCGTAACAGGATGTTCCCGTTTCACCTGTTAATTTAAATTGTTCGGCGGTAGACTTAAGTACCGTTGTCACCACCCCTCTTACATAAATATCCTCCGAGCGTTTAAGGATACTGTTCAGAGGCTCAGGTCCCGGCGAAAACATTACATATAAAATTCCCTGCCTGGCGCCATTGACCAGGTCGATCAACGCCTGAATGTCCGGCCCCGTGTCGGTATATTTTTTAGAAGGATTTCGCACTCTGGTAAACCAGGTGGATGTCTGACCAACCGTCCGGGGGCACTGCGCATTAGCATCCACAAGGCTGGCTGGAAAGCCGTTTTTTGCATCCGCCAGCCGGTTCCACTGATCCAAATAAAGCTGCGCCACATCTTCGTTTTCAATCGAAACTGCGTTGTTCAGCTGTGTACATAGCCCCGTCGGAGTCCAGTTGGTGCTTCCCGTCCATGCTTTGACCGCCTTATCGTTCCTTGTCAGTACGACGAATTTATTGTGCCCGAGCCCTTTGCTGCCAAGTATGCGGTCACGGACATCCACGCCTGCCGACTTAATTTGCGACCGGGCATTTTCATTCTCATCGCCCTTCTTATCTGATCCATTGGACAGTACGATATGAGCACGCCCGCGCAGCAATTCCAACTGCTTTATAAGCTCATCGTCCGACAGCTCAAACAAAGCAGCATAAAATGAAAGCCCGATATCTTCTATTGCATCGTCAAGCAACTGCAGCAACTCAACACGTAAATCTCCAGAAAGGAAGCGGCGCAGTGGTTCCTCCATCTCGCCGATATGGTCTTTTATGTCTTTAGCGGACCATTTATTGGAACGTGCTATCCTGGCTACATACTGCGACATCACGTTGCCACGATTAAAGAATGCTGAAACCCCCTGGCTGCAGAGCGCCTCGACATCAATTTTTTCGCTCCAATCTGAAGCAGCGATAGGGTCGAGCTCAGTTTTGCCCGCCTGTCCTCCCTCGTTCAATTTCATAGCGCTTACACGATATCGCACCGTCTGGCCGCTGTTGGCGCCGTGATCGGTCCATTCATAGGTCTGGAACGGCCATATACTGCAAGGCTGGGTTGGATATCCGGTTTGCTCCTCCGCTGCCGGAGGCGGGCTGCCTGAAAAACCGACCCGGTTCCTGAGGACCTCTGAGTTTCCCCAATTACCATCTTTGCCCTGCCTCTGACGTTCGATTTTAAACCCCAGGCAATCGGGTATAGCTACATCAGGTTCCCCTCCCACCCTGATACGCCAGAAGAGTTGAACGTCGTCGCAGTCATGATAAGCCGCCAACCTGATTTCGACATCAGATGAATTCGAAACGGACCCCGCCATAACTTACCTCCTCACAACCCTGCTTCCCATGCTGGAATATGTTCCGATTGGTTGTACGCATACTTATAACAGATGCGCTTTAACTTTGTCAATCACTGATGCATCCGGCAGTTGCGGAATGCCCACAGTCGTCAGGCAGGCGGTAAGTTGAGTATGTTGCAGAGGCTAAGGCCCTTGATCATCATGTTGACGGCTATAGCCGCCAGCAGCAGGCAGAATACCTTGGACATTGCTTTGAGCCCGCCCTGGCCCATGAACTTGATAATCGGGTCGCTGGCCATGAAGACCACCCAGGCAATACCAATGTTGATTGTGAGGGAAATCAACACCACCCATATAGGAAACTGTGTCGACAGCAGCAGCAAGGTCGTAATGGTTGCGGGACCGACGGTCAAAGGAGTCCCGATGGGGACTATGGCCACCATTTCTTCCTTAACCACATCCATCATCCTACCGGAGATCATGTACCTTATCGACAGCACCAGGAGTATGATTCCTCCGGCGATCGCAAATGAGCCGATGGAAATGCCCATGGCTTTAAGGATGAACTGGCCGAAGAACAGGAAGGCCAACCCTACCATGCCGGCGGTGATGGTAGCTGTGAGAATCATCTTGTGCCGCTCACGCAGGGACATATCTTCACTAAGCGAAATGATAACGGGTACCTTATCGAAGGCATTGATGACGATGAACAGAGGAATAAAGGTTAATACGAAGGAGTTGACCAGATTGCTCATGGCAAGATTATACCATCCCAACGTATTATTATTTTACTCTTGTAAATAGAACCCGTACTCATGCGGACGAGTGAAAATTCTTATTTGTGACTGCCCGTGAAGGCTCGCCGAGGTTGGTTGCAAGACATTAAGGAGACCGGCGACGGAAAATCAGCATGAGGACTAAAATAATAGTGAATAGTCCGCCCGCCGATATTATTATGGCCACCAGCACCGGTGAAATTGCAGACTGGCTCACCGGGGCTGCTTCATCCTTTGCCGCCAATGAGAGTGTACCGCTCAGGTTGTCTATTTTCACCGTGTAAGCGCCCGGAGCGTTCCCGGTAATTGAAAAACTGACGAGCTGTGAAACACCGGGGGAAAGGGTGATATCTTTATGCTGCTCTTCCTGATCGTTTAGCTTGAGCGTTATAGTTCCGGTACTCTCAGAACTGCCCTGGTTATATACCGCGCACGCTAACCGTGACAGGCTGTCCCACTGTTCCGGTCTGCGGTGATATAACCAGGTCGGAATAGGCAAAAGCCGCAGGTGACGAAGGGGCGGTGTTCTCAACCGTTGGAGTCGGGCTGGCGCTTTCCTCAGGAGCCGGCGTCGCTACCGCGGCCGGCGGCATGCCTCTGATAGCAAATATGGTGAAATGAGGGACATCGGCCGAGACCTCTTTAGTCTGTGTATTTACGGAAGAGGTCAGCTTTATCCATGATGAACCGTTCCAATATGCAATATAGAGGGTTGCCTCGTCGACTGCGGACGGAAGCGGCGTATCATAGCGCAGCGTCATGGTGGCGGGAGGTGAAAAGGTGGCGCCCGGAGGAGTGAAGCTATACGCCTTTATTGTCACGGAGCCATCGGTTGCCGCCGGAGGATTGGACTCATTGCCGGCGCCGATGACGGTCTGGCCCTGCAGATTTATAGCATCGTTGGCGGGCAGTTCGAGGCTCACACGGCCGTCGCTGCTCGAAAGCTCTTTGGAAACGGTCAGGATGCCGCCGTTCAGCGGCAAGCTGCCCGCGTTACTGAGGAAGTTGTAGCTCGGCCCCTGTACTGCTACCGTCGTTTCCTGCGTCTGTGAACTAACTGTCGTGCTTGAACCGGTTTGACTGCTGCTGCCGGAACCATTCACGCGGATGTATTCTGACTCAGTCAGATAATTGGACGCGCTGTCATCCACCCGCACCGTGAAAGAATAAGTTTGCGCTGTCGCAGGTGTGCCGGATATTACACCCAGAGAGCTGTCGATGTTCAGCCCGTCCGGCAGGCTTCCGGAAGAGATCGACCAGACATAGGGCATAACGCCGCCGGAAGCCTGCAGTGCCGCTGAGTAGTATATACCGGCTGTAGCGTCGGGCAATGTCTTGGGATTGATACCGCAGGAACCACCTCCGCAAGAGCTGCAAGAAGTCTGCGGCAACTTAGACGATGCGCCATAGGCTGTGAGATTCAGTTGCGTCACCGTTCCGCCCTGAAATACTGCTCTCTGCAATGTGGGATGGTCATTTAGAGAAAATTGGATGGTCGCCCCCAGGCTCGCTGTTACCAGGAATACCGGGTTGTAACCGTATCTGCCCGAAGCATCCGTTGCAGTCTCGGTAACTTTGGTAGCCCCTATCATGGCGCTGACAATATAGCCGCAGGAAACCAATTGGTCATCATTCGCAACTGTTCCATAGAACTGCTCATAGGCCGAAGAAGGATTGTCCGCCCTGGCAGTGTTTAGTCCTGGGAAAAATAACAGTATCCCGGCGAGTGCGACAGCTATAGTGCAAATTAGATAATATTTTGACTTGTAATACACTCTTAAATTCTATTCTATCTCAAATACTACATATGTCAAAGGCTATTTTTACTGCGAGTGTAAAAAGGAAGCCCTGCGCAAGCGCAGGGCTTCATCACTATGACGACCACTATAAATTATTTAAAACAAAGGGACTGGCAGATCTCTTGTATCTGCTTCTTGGCATTTCCTCCGCCGGTCGTGCTGCCCAGGACCATGATCGATTTATCACCCTTGGTGACACCTATGGCATAGAAATACAACTGATAGATAACGATCTTGGCCGAGAGTTCGCCCGCGGTGGCATCTGTCACTGTACCGCAGGTCAAAGTAAAAGGCTTGCTGGAGGTAAGTGTAGCCTTGGCCTTATACTGCTGGAAGGTAGGGCTGTTGTTCAAGCCGGATACCGCGGCTGCAGCCATATCTGTGACAGCCGGAACCACATAGATGTATATGCCATCGGCTGTAGGATCAGTGCCGGCGGCGACTTTTTGTACTTCTCCACCGGCCGCATCGTCTATATCTTTGGTAATCCATTTCGCCGGATAGTCTACAGTGAATCCTACCGCATCATTGGTATAGGTCTTGGAATCACCCCAGCTATGAGTTACCGACACCGGTGCGATTGTAGCAGCCGGAGGCGCCGGTGCAGCGGGAGGTGTCACTGTCGTGGCCGGAGGTGTCGTTGCTGGGGTTGTAGCTGTAGTTGTCGGAGTTGGGGTTGTCGCCGGAGCTGTCGTCGCTGCCGGTGCGCAGGATGAGGCGATCATTGTCAATGTAATTACGTGGATGGCAACTATAAATAACACTTTGCCTTTGAACATCTGGCGGGACCTCCTTTAATAATATTTTGTAGCTACTTAATATTTTGATATAACAAACGCTCAAGCAATCCGGTCCTTGTGGTTCTGACTCCTTTTTCTTAAATAGGTAGCAGCGATTATCGGCATAATTATGAATGAGAATCCTATCGCCACGCTGCTGATCTGTTATCTTTGTTTGCTGGAAGGGAATTTTCTTCGTAATCTGTTGCCATTTTTAAGCATGCCCGTTTATCCATAATGCCCCGCCTATTAAATCGGAGATTCGCAAGGCCATTCATCAGTTAATCCATCAAAAATTCGGACAATGCGAAATCGGCTTACCCAGGGAGAATCCGGTAGTTGAGTCTACTGTACAGGATGGTGGTCCGTCGTGTATAAAAAGTAAAACTTTCGAGAAGACCTTCCCACTGGTGTTTTGAAGATATATGGTCTCGACGTAATTATGTGTATTTTTAAGTCCTTGTGCGTCTGAGATACTATCTTTGCTTGCACTTCATTTATTGCATCGCAATTATATGCAATACTAAAAAATTGTCAAATATGACGGAAGCGGCGAACTCCTAAGTCTTAGCTAAGATCTGTTACACGCCAATCGACTGCGCCACTTTTGCCCCAACGCCAGTCTTGCTTGCCCTCCAACCTACGTAGATAAACGGTGGTCACGGCGAGGCTGCTATGGTCCAAGAACCAGCTCACGTCTTCCACGGTATCCCCAACATCCCAGCGTTTCAAAGGTGTACCAGACAGGATGTTAGTTTTGCAGGTCAATGTTAACGTTGCCGTATGCCATCCCACATAATCGGGAACATATTTTTCCCTTCCTCAACCAGATCGAAGCTGCCATTCAGAAGGCACCATTCCAAGACCAGCCCTTGCAATAACCTTATGAAGGTCAGGGTGACGTCATCGACAGACTTGTCACTGCGCACATCACCCTTTTCCTGAGCCGACTCGATTATCGATTTTAAAACTCGATATAACGCGCTGGTTTCCGGAACTACTTTGGAAGACTTATCACTTCCCAACTGTATCTGAAACATGACTTTCTTATTGGCGGAACCGTTTTTATTAATATAATCAAAAGTCGATACAATATAATCCAACAGCTTGTCTTCAATCCGTTCCAGCGATTCAATTCGCTTCACCAGAACATTGTTTAGGTCCACATCGGTTTTCACGAATTGCTCCACCGCAATGGCATGTTTGGACTTGAAATGCGAATAGAAAGCTCCCTTTGAAACGCGGGCTTTCATGCATATGGCATCGACTGTTACGCCCTCATATCCCTTCTTCGCAAACAGCGACAAAGCTACATCATAGATCCTTTTGCGCGTCATAGTAGCTTGTCTTTGCCTGAGCGACATACCTTTCATCAAAACTCTTCCTTAATAATTTCTAATAATTTTAGACTATACCATAAAAGACTTCAAAATCGTCACGTTAAATAATGACGTCAGATATACTAGTATATTCGATCCTGTGCCACATTCAAAAAGCATATTTTTGCTACCCCTGTTGACATTTCATTTTTTACTGCTATACTGTACATCAAGTCTTTGACTATACGTATAGTATAGCATAACCGGCACTGCCAGTATCA
The DNA here is from genome assembly GCA_963848815.1 of uncultured Chloroflexia bacterium. Taxonomy (GTDB): domain Bacteria; phylum Chloroflexota; class Dehalococcoidia; order GIF9; family UBA5629; genus UBA1162. The sequence continues at coordinate 74,786 of CAWKFY010000024.1, read as the reverse complement.
ATCCGCAGTGCGGGATCATACCGTTAAAACGGGAGGCATGACGTTCGGTGTTAGAAAGGTGGCGAAAATAGAAAGCCGCAGTGATTATTTAACACATTTTTATCTAATCCAAGGGCCATTTTTTCATCTATAAAGCAGGACTCGTAGAACTCGGCGGCGGTTATAAGCTTATCGAATTTTTTAGATTTTATCGGGCTGGCAATTGATGAAACAAACCTTGCTTCACATTTTGTTAGAGAAATTGGCGAAAGGTGAAACGTATGATCGTCCTTTTGCCACATTGGCAACCTCTAAACCATTTCTGCTGATTATTATAGGCAACCTATGTAATCATTAATACAGGAGGGATTCAGCGTAATGTATAAACTACAATTCGATAAAGACAAATGTGCCAAATGTAAAACCACATCCTGTCTCACCAAATGTCAATACCTCCATCTTGATAAAACCACAGCCAAAGCTGAGTGGCAGAAGGTTATCAAAGGTGAATACTCGTCCGTACTCGAAGAATGTACCAATTGTTATGCCTGTGAGGAATATTGTCCCTTCGGCAATCATCCGTTTTATATGATTGTGGATAAACAGGAGGAGCAGAGAATCCTGCCAGCCCCACGGCCGATAATCACTATGTGGGTCAACCAGTGCGAGCCCGTAGGCAGGTTTATGACAGGGATGTTGCAGGAAAAGGCATTATCCTATTGTTTCCTTCCCCAATTCAACCTGCTGGCGCACGGCAAACTTTTCGAAGGCATCGAATATTCGGTGATCTTCGGCCAGGAATTCTTCTGCAACGCAGTCTATCTGCATTATGCCAAAACCTCATTGATAAAAGAGAGGCTCCTCAAGACCCTGGAGAATATCAAGAAACAGGGCATCAAGGAGCTTATCTGCCTGCACGATGAATGTTACGCCACCTATACATCTCTTGCACCGGCATACGGGATAGAGGTTCCTTTCAAGCCGGTGCACTATTTCGAGTTCCTCCTGGAACGGATAAAAGCGCTGAAGGGGCAGGTCAAGCCTCTCAATATCAAAGTCGCCTACCAGCGTAACTGCTCTACTCGACTTGTGCCACATGTAGACGCTATTCTGGACGAACTATTCAAGGCCATCGGCGTAGAGAGGGTCGAGAGGGAATATGACAGGGATAACGCACTATGCTGCGCTGAAATTTTCAGGATGGGCAAGGGACCGGACCTGGCAGACTCTGTACAAAATAAAAATATCAATGATATGCTGGAATCGGGCGCCGAGTATGTCGCTTTTAACTGCCCGGCCTGCTGGGATTCAATGGCCGATAAGGTCGATAAGCACGGGTTGAAGCCGATACATGTAATAGACCTGTGCCGGCTGGCCATCGGCGAAGATCAGAGTCTTAAACTATCTAATACAGAGGTGGAGGTCTAATAGAGATGACAGATATTTACGAAGCACTGTGCAATATCGTCGACAAAGATTACATTTCCCGCAATAAGGAAGAGCTGTATTTTTACGGGCGTGATCCCGGGCTGATGCCAGCCCATGAGCCTGATTACGTCGTCATGCCATCCAAAGTCGAGGAGATCGTTGAGATCGTCAAGCTGGCAAATCGTGAAAAGGTCTCCATCGTACCCAAAGGTGGAGGCCTGTCACTTACAGGCCTGGTCATACCGCAAAAAGGCGGTATCGTCCTCGATATGAAGAGGATGGAGAAGGTACTGGAGGTCAATGAAAAGGCCAGCTATGTAGTCGTAGAAGGCGGCACGACCCACGGAACGTTAAAAAGCTACCTGCAAAAGCATTACCCGCATCTAAGGCACAGCATACCCGACTCCCCACCCATAACTACAGTTGCTGCCAATGCCGTGATACACGGCCAGGGCCGGCTGACACAGCAGCACGGCTTTAATTCCGAAATGGTGTGCGGCATAGAAGTCGTTCTACCTACCGGAGAGATATGCCCGATCGGCTCCTGTGCGCTTACGCCTTATTGGTTCTCCAAGGGACCTCCGATGCCCGACCTGAGCAGCCTGTTCTTCGGATGGTTCGGCACGACAGGGATAATAACCAAGATAGCGTTAAAACTTTATCCCTGTAAAAAGCTCAGGGACGTCCTGCTGTTCCTTACCGACAAGGCGGACCTGGTACCGGACATCTTCCTCAAACTCGGCCGCACGGAAATGATGGAGGATGTCGTAGTATCCGCACAGCCGGTCCCGCTGCGGTACAAGGGCAACTTCTATATCATGGCCTTCATTACAGGCGACACCGAAGAGGAGATCGAGTTCAAGAAGAAAATGGCATGGAACGCCCTCTGGGAATACTTCGAGAGCAAGGACGGGGGTTTCGTCAGCCTCTCCCCGGAGATGAAGGCGCCGATGATGTCGATGCCATCCAAAGACATTACCCGGTTTGCCGATGTAAGCAAGGGCGGAGGTTTTGAATACAGCGGCCCAATTGCCCCGCTCGAAAAATTCCCGATCTACATTAAGAAGCTGGAGGAACTGGCTGCAAAATACAACCTCTTCTATGCTACCTCATGCAGGATGATAGACGGGGGACATTGCATGATGTTCTCATTCTCCTACACCTTTAACCGGGCTGATCCCGACACCAAGGTAAGAGCCAAGAAAGCCCTCGACGAAGCAGCCGATTTCGTTCTGGAGAACGGCGGCCTTATGTGGAAGCCCAACCTTGATGAGCAACGAATGACCATGCAGAAAATGGACCCCAATACCTTCAGTTTGATGATGAGAATCAAGCGCCTTCTGGATCCCAACGGCATAATGAATCCCGGCAACTGGGAGGTGGCAAAATGAAAAAATATCAGACACAGATACACAGGTGCTTCAGATGCGGGTACTGCAAGTTCCCGACCGACTACTCGGCATTGAACTGCCCTTCTTATAATCGGTTCAGATTTGATACTTACTCGACCAGCGGCCGCCTGTGGCTGGCCAATGCCTGGCTAAAAGACGAGCTGCCCTGGTCAGAGCACCTTGCAGAGATCCTTTATACATGCACCACCTGTAAAAACTGCACCGAGCAGTGCCCTATGAAATTCGCCCCTGATATCGTTGACTGGATTATCGGCGCCAGGAGCGACATGGTTGAGCAGGGCAAGATACCGATCAGAGTCAAGCGCTTCCTCGAATCCATCTACAACTACGGAAACCCCTTGAAAATCCCCAGGACAGGCCGCAGCGAATGGGCCAACGGCACCAAGAAATATTCCAAGGGAGACGAATACCTTCTATTTATAGGCTGTCTGGGATCATATGACGAGAACGCGCATAAAATGGCGGAGAGCCTGATTGAAGTATTGAAATCAGCCGGCGTGTCTTTCGGCATCCTCGGCACTGATGAGGGCTGCTGCGGCAACGAGGTGTATGCCCTGGGAGAAACCGATTTATTCAATTCCCTTGCCAAGGCTAATGTCGAGAAATTCGAGGAGCTGGGGGTAAAAAAGGTCATTACGCTTTCTCCTCACGCCTACAATACCATGAAGAACCAGTATCAGGCGATGGGATACAACTTCGAAGTTTTACATTATACACAGGTCCTGGAACGGTTGATCAAGGATAAGAAATTGAAGGCCGGGCGCATGAAGGCCAAGGTGACCTTCCATGACCCATGCTATCTAGGCAGGCACAATAAGGTGTACGACGCACCCCGTGATGCATTGAACAGCATTAAGGGCCTGAACCTTGTGGAAATGGAAAGAAATAAGGTAAATGCCTTCTGTTGCGGCGGCGGCAGCGGTAACTTCATCACGGATTACCTGGCAGGAGGCGAGAATAGTCCCGCACGCGTCAGGGTCCGCGAGGCTATGGCAACCGGCGCTGAAGTGTTGGCCGTCGCTTGCCCGGGATGTCTTGTCATGTTAACAGACGCTGTCAAAGCCGAAGATTCCAGCAATAGCTTTGCGGTTAAAGATATAGCCACACTGGTGAAAGAATCCGTGGTTGCATGAGGAGCATATTGCAACGCATGTATAAAAAATATTGATCGTTGCCAGGAGGTAATGGACAAGCAGATAGAAAATCAACTTTATATAAACATGTATCTATTATGCCGAAATAAATATAGGGGATGAGAGGTATGAAAAATAAGGACATTGACTTCACAGACGTGATGCGATCCATCAATATGTCCGCCAATATAGGGATGGTCCTGAAAAAATCTGCGCTTTGGTACCCGGACAAAGAAGCAGTGGTTTATGAGGACAAACGGTTAACCTACAGGCAGCTGAACGAACGGGTCAACAAACTGGCTAACGGATTGCTGGGTATCGGCCTCCAGAAGGGAGATTTTATCAGTATCATCAGCTCAAACAGGCTGGAATGGGCTGAAATATTTTGTGCGCTTCCCAAAATGGGAGCGGTCATTGCTCCCCTTAATTACCGTCTGACAGCAGACGAGATCGCATTCCTGATCACACAGTGTCAATCCAAGGCCGTCATACTGGAGTCTGAATTTGTGGATGTGATCGACCGTCTGAAGCCACAGCTTAAATCAGTCCAACAATACATCGTAATCGGGAATAGCGGCAAAGACTATATGGTCAACTATGAAGACCTGCTGTCAGGTGGATCGATCGATGAACCGAACGTTATTGTATGCTCAGATGATCCCACTTATGTAAACTACAGCTCGGGCACTACGGGGTTGCCCAAGGCATCCGTCATGTCACATTTCAACAATCTCTACGGATGTATTGCCAAGATGATAGACCAGCAAGTCACCCACAAAGACATATTCCTTTGTGCATTTCCCCTATACGGAAGGATAGGCCTTTCAAACGTGCTTGAACCATTCACGGTGGGCGCAAAATGCGTAATCATAACTTTTACGCCTGCCAAGTTTATGGAGACAATTGAAAAAGAAGGGGTGACCGTAACGGATATTGCACCCGTTATGATGAACTTCCTTACGATGCTGCCCGACCTTGGAAAATACGACACAAGCACGCTTCGGGCCATCTACTTTATAGGGTCCAAATTGACGCAGGAGACCCTGAAGGCGGCCTGGAGCACTTTCGGAGATGTAGTCGGAGAATATTACGGAACTACGGAAACCGGCCCCATAGTAATGTCTTCGCCCCAGCAAAAACGAAATAGGCCGCTATCATGTGGTCTGCCCACCATAAATACGCAGGTCCGAATTGTGGACGAGAGCGGCAACGATGTGAAGTGCGGAGAACAAGGAGAAATTATAGCCAGAAATCCGGGAATGAACGGGAATTACGTCTGGGACCCTAAAAGCACGCAAATATTTTTGAAGGATGGCTGGTTCCACACTGAAGACCTCGGCCGGATTGACGAAGACGGCTGCCTGTATGTCACGGGAAGAATAAAGGACATGATAGTTAGCGGAGCACACAACGTTTTCGCTCCCAAGGTCGAGGAGGAGATCCAGAGCTCACCCCAAGGTCCTGGAATGCGCTGTAATCGGAGTACCCCATGCCGTGTGGGGTGAGGCCATACTGGCAGTAGTAGTTCCCCGGAAGGGTGAGGATATCACCGAATCGGAAATTATAGATTTTTCCAAGAGCCGTCTGTCGAGCTGGGAATGCCCCAAATATGTCAGATTCGAAATGAATGGTTTGCCGCGCAATCCAACGGCAAAAATCTTAAAACGTGTTCTAAGAGAAAGCTATGCAAATGTCGCTTCTGAATAAGATGACATTTTGGAGATACCCATAGCACAAAATTAATAGGCAGATGATCTAAAAGGAGGAGAGGTTTGTTAGGATCATTAACTTACGGACAAACACTGGCACTGGTAGCTAAAAAATTCCCCGATAAAGAGGCTTTTATCTGTGGAGATAAGCGCTATACGTTCAAACAATTTGATGAACGCTGCAGTCGCTTGGCCAACGGGCTGCTGGGACTAGGAATGTCAAAAGGCGATAAGATTGCCACCCTGTTTGTCAGCAGAATGGAGCTTATCGAAAGTTACTACGGTATAACCAGAATGGGAGGCGTGGTCGTCCCGCTGAATTTCCGCCTCGCGGCAGGAGAATACGTAAACATCATTAACCACTCCGAGGCTAAGACCCTGATCTATGAGGAGCTGTACCAACAGTTAATTGATGCTATTCGCTCCAAGTTACCCGGCGTTAATAATTATGTACGTGTCGGCAGTAAAACCGAAGGTATACTGAGTTACGACGATCTGCTGCAAAATGCCGCGCCGGTTGAGCCCGCAGTGGATATAAATGACGACGACGTCGCTTTCATAATGTACACAGCCGGTACGACCGGCACACCCAAAGGCGTGGTCAGAACTCACAAGAACCAGTTTATAGGAGCGGTCAACCTGGCCTCACTCCCAGTGACCAGCTTCAACTCGGATACCATACTATTTTCCTGCCCGCCTGCGTTTCACTGTGCGACGCAGGAGGCGATGCACTCAATAATGTTTCTCGGAGGAACCAATATACTGCTTCCTCTATACAAAGGTTTCAATCCGGCCGATGTATTGAAAACCGTACAGGAGGAAAAGGTCACCGGCCTCTGGATGGTCCCAACCATGTGGATAACTACTCTGGGTTCTCCTGAGATAGAAAAGTACGACCTTTCCAGCTTAAAGCTTGCCATGAATGGAGGGGCCATTATGCCTTTACCTTTAAAGCAAAAGATATTGAAAATGTTCCCCAATGCCGAGCTGATGGACTTCTTCGGTATGACGGAGATGAATCCCTGGACCTGCATTCTGACAGGACAAGATGCTTTAAGAAAACCTGATTCAGTCGGCAGGCCCTGCGTCACGGTCGACACGCGAATATGGGATGAATACTGCCATGATGTCCCCGTCGGCGAAGTCGGAGAGATAGTCTACTCAGGGCCCTCGGTAATGAAGGAATATTACAAAGACCCTGAAGCCACATCCGCTGCCATGACAGGCGGCTATTTCCACAGCGGAGACCTTGTCCGAAAGGATGAAGAGGGATTTGTCTATGTGGTCGACAGGAAAAAGGACATGATCATAAGCGGTGGCGAGAATGTCTACCCGGCAGAAGTCGAGACCGTCTTATTGAGACATCCCAAGGTCCAGGAGGCCGTTGTCATAGGTGTCCCCGATGCCAAATGGGGTGAGAGCGTCAAGGCAGTGGTGAAATTGAAACCTGACATCACGGCAACTGTGGACGAAATCATTGACTATTGCAAAGATAACATCGCCCGCTATAAAGTCCCAAAGTCGGTGGATTTCGTCGCTGAATTCCCGGTCACTTCGACAGGCAAGATATTAAAAAGAGAACTGCGAAAAATATATAGCAATAAATAAATTTAAATTTAGGAGGAATACGATGGCCAAGAAAAAACTGTCTATTAGACCATTGCAGGTAACCGAAAGTGAGGGCGCTCTGGCGGTGATGACCTATCTAGTGGGCTTTGAAAAAGAGGCTAAAGTCGGTGGATATATGTTCTTCCTGGAGGGAGCCGACAAGGTTACTCTGGTAGACGCATCGGGATCTGCCGATTCACTTAAGATGGCCGGCTTCAAATCAACCCAAACAGCCAGTTGCGAAGATGCGCTCAGCAAAGCGGGATTGAAATGCCAGGATATTGAGATGATTATCTTCACGCATCTTCACTTCGACCATGTTGAGTATGCCTCCAAATTTCCAAAGGCAAAATTCATTTGCCAGTCCGCCGAGCTCAGAGAGGCGCTTCGCCCACATCCCGGCGTCGACACCATGCTCTACTGGCCGCACCTGTATCAGGATTTAAAATTCGTGACCGTAACGGGCGACCAGGAAATTTCGGATGGCATCAGGGTCATGCTCACTCCCGGCCATACGCCCGGCGGACAGACCGTCCTTGTAGAGACGGATAAGGGCATAGCCGCCATAACCGGCTTATGCAGCATTACGGAGAACTATTTCCCGCCCGAACCTTACGACAAGATCATGGGAATGATAACGCCGGGGATACATGATAATCCGCAATTAGGCCATGGAAAGCATGAATATGATCAAACACACCGCCGACATTATCGTGCCGATACACGATATCAAATGGTCAACGGTGAAAAGTATCCCTTAATAAAGGAAGCTACATCTCATACTAAAAACGATTATTCGATGGTGCCAGTATAGCATCAGGTATATTGAGATACCCGGCATGGTCCTAAAGTCTGCCGGAAACTTCCGGCAGACTTTAGGACCATGTCTTTTACGACTATCTCGGACAACGTCGATATTCACTATATACCAGGATCGACATATTAAGGCACCCTAAAGTAAACTAAACAACTAATAATTGAGGTGGTGAAATGCAGGATGTACCTGAATACGAAAAATACCCCATTAGTGAAGAGGAAATGGGCAAGCGTTACAAGAACTGGATGGAAGCGCTGGCAAGATACTTAGTGGTAGCTTATAACATCGGCAAAGAGGTGGGTGGCGACAAGTATGTAGAACGGATGAGAGAGGAATTCTATAAGATAGGACAGAAGGGGGCTAAGATGTGGATGTCGTTATCAGGCACCACGCAGGAGTCTTTAGTCGATTGCAGGGGACTGGCAACACTGCAGGACTGCATCGACGATACCTTCGCTAATTATTGGCACGGTTACATTGAGCACTCACCAAAGGCCTTTGAGAAAGAGGTCTATACATGCCCGCTCGTTGGCGCCTGGTCAAAGCAACCCGAGCTGTGTGATATACTGCTTGGGGCTTCTATGACGGGCATTGTAGAAAAACTCAATCCTAAGTTTAAAGCGAAGGGGTTTAGCAAACTGCTCACAAAAGGTGATAACAACCTGCCGCTTCAGGGTAGAAATGGAGGATTAGGCGGTGCAACAGGAAAAATCAAGGGAGGACATATTGGGCCGACTCGAGCAAAAAGCGGGTGATTACGAAGAGTTATTCGGCAGTTGTGCGCAGGGAACATTACTGGCATTGCAAGAGGAATTCCATATAGGGAACGCGCAAGACGCTCAAGGCTGCTACCGCCATGCCCGGGATCGCACTCAGAGGAGAAACATGCGGCGCGGTCATTGGAGCCATTATGGCGCTGGGAATAGCCTTTGGTCGAGAGAAACACGATGATTTTAATGCAGTTCTGCGAACTACTAAAGCTGCCCGTAAGCTATGCAAACGCTTTGAGGAAGAGTTCGGAAGCTGCAATTGCCGTGATGTGCAGCACCATATTTTTGGCAGGAGCTTTAATCTTACTGATTCAAAAGACCAGAAAGAATTTATCGAAGCCGACGCCGCTAAGAAATGCCGCGAACCGGCGGGAAAAGCAGCATATATTGCAGGAGAATTGATACTGGATAGCCAGAAGATAGAATGATTTTGTTGAGGAGAAGAGAAATGGCAAAATACAAAGGGTATCAATGGAAAGTTCCCAGACCACCAGGACATCTTAAAATCGGTCTCATTGCGAAAAATGCTGCTTTATCATATCCCGATAAGGAAGTAATAGATGCGACAACAGGTGAACACAGAACCTACAAGGAAGTCAATGAAAGATCAAATATAATTGCGAATAGTCTGCTGAAAAGCTATGAACCAGGTGATTTCATTGGTGTCATTACCCGTATGGGAATAGACATTACGGAAATTTACTTTGCGGCTGCCAAGGCGGGACTGATAGTCATACCCATGTCCGTCAGGCTCGCACCAAAAGAAATTGAAACCATTTTAAAATACGCAGGAGCTAAGGCGCTTATATTTGACAGCAGATTTAAATCCATGGTCGCCCAGGTAAGTTTTGAGCAAGAAAAATATGTACTTGGAGAATCGATTCCAGGTTGCTTGAGCTACGATGAACTTCTGAATGGTGACGCAAAGGAGCCCGATATTGAGATAACGGATGACACGCTGGTCACGCTTGGGTTTACTTCTGGAACCACGGGTACACCCAAAAGCTATCTCAGGACCCAGTATGCCAATTTTCTTAATCACATTACTTATGCTATATCCTTTGATTTTACATACGAGGATATTGTTTTAAATTTGGTCCCACCTCTAACAGGCTTAAGTTGCGGTTGTGCTGTTATACTTGCCAGAGGAACGATTATTAACCAGGATTTCGATCCTGTGGGTATTTTAAAAACAATAGAAAAATATAAGGTTACATTTTTATACGGCGTGCCCGCAATGTTTTCCTTCATTATGAATGTCCCGGACTTGAAAAACTATGATTTGAGTTCGCTAAGAGCTGTGGGAAGTGTTGGGGCGGTTCTTCCCCGACCCATTCTGGAACAAATATGGGAAAAAATAACCCCAAATGTATATGACCATTTGGGATTACAAGAAACAGGTTTTATAGCCGTCAGTAAACCAGATATGAAACGGGCTTATCCCGACTTTGTTGGTCCTCCGACCTGTTTACAGGAGGTCAGAATTGTGGATGAGCAAGATAAAGAAAAAGCCACCGGTGAAATCGGTGAGGTAATAATCAGGTTTCCCGACGGCGCTGGCGAATACTGGAAGAATGACGCCAAGACAAACGAAGCATTCAGGAACGGTTGGTTTCATACAGGTGATTTGGGGAAATATGATCAGAGCGGTAATCTCGCCATAGTTGGAAGACTCAAGGATATGCTCATCAGCGGCGGTTACAACATTTTCTCCGTGGACGTAGAAGAGGTGATCCTGAAATATCCTAAAGTCGTCGACTGCGCTGTTATAGGACTCCCAGATAATACATGGGGCGAAAAAGTTGCAGCCGTAATTAGACTCAAACCAGGCGAAAACTGCACTGAAGAAGAAATAATCAATTATTGTAAAGAGAAAATGGCTCATTACAAAGCGCCCAAAGCCGTGTTTTTCGACGATGTTATACGCACCCTCACTGGTAAAGCAATGAAATTCGCCATGGTCGAAAAATATAGGGGCAAATAAGCATATTTAAATAGGCGGGGAACCAATAGATCTTACGCACCTTTATTACGTTAGGAGGTTTTTCGGCATGGATGTTTTACTTGAAGGCAAGATAGCCTTAGTCATCGGTGCCAGCCGGGGTATCGGGAGGGCCATCGCTTTGGAGATGGCCAAATCTGGCGCTGACGTTGTCATCACCGCCGCCAGCTGGTAGATTTGGAGAAAGTTGCGGCCAAGATCAGGACACCGGGCGGGAAATTTCTCCTGATAGCAGCACATAGTTGAGTCTACTGTACAGGATGGTGGGCGGTAATGGACTTGAACCAATGACCTCTGCGATGTCAACGCAGCGCTCTAACCACTGAGCTAACCGCCCCCGAAACAATTGGGAATTTTATCACAACGGTAGTGGATATAGTCAAGAACGCCGATTTGTCCGTTTTCCGGCCGCTAAAAGTCATCCCTTGGTGGATAGCTTGGAGTTGCCGGTCAGAGAAACATGTATGTCCGTGCCACATTTGGGGCACGTAACTTCAATGGTCATAACAGGCTTGCGCATCACCCGCTCGATCAAAGTCGAGACCATGGTATCGAGCTGATCGATCCTTTTATACATCATTTCCAACCGCTTTTCCATCTGGGCAAGTTTGTCCAGCTGTTTTTCGGCATCGTCATATTTCTTATCCATCTACAGACTTCCACTCTAATATAGATGTTACTATAAAGAAAAAAAGAGGAGAAATCAAGGATTTCCCCTCTTTTATAACATTCAGGCAATCTTCACAGGCTCTTTTCCTGCACTCCCATAGCGCTCAAATCTTCCTTATCACGCTTCATATGCTCTTCGAGCTTGCCACCCATGGTCTGCTCCAGGTATTTACGGTAGGCTTCTCTGGCTGTGGGAGAACTGCGCACGGCAATCTTGGCGCATTCCCACTCTTCAGCAACAAGCTGATCCTGCCTTTCAGGCCCCAGGGGGAATTCGACATCCATAAGCGCTTCCGCCCGCTCGATTATCCGGTTCATAACCGCCCTTCTCAGGCGGTCGAAAGAAAGCAACTCCTGGTCTTCGTAAGGCCGCGAAGTATATTGTTCATTGGCCATTTTACGACCTCCCGTTCACTCTTTTTGTGACTTTATAATATTCTGCAACTAGTGCATTGTCAAGCTTTTCTAAGGGCCGATTTTCCTCCTTTATTCTAGCTGTCGTCCAGCTTCAACTATCTCTTCAAGTCCGGCGCCCGTATTCGCCCGCTACCGGCAGCTTGCCGTGCTTCCCATTTTATATTTATGTTATATTTCCGGCCTTTATTTATTGACTTCTTAACAATTTATTAATTAATATCTTGTGGGAATAAAAAAAGGAGAGGTAAAGATGAGAAAATTGGCTTTATTACTGTGTTTATTGCTGGTGGCTACAGGGGGATGTATTTATTATACTGCTCCATCTTCTGTCCAAACTCCCTCTGTGCAGCAGACGACTCCGCAATCGACCGGATTGCCGACCATAGCAGCATTTTCGGGCGTCCCGGCCGCTATTAATGCAGGAAGTTCATCGATCTTGCTCTGGACGGTAGCCAACGCTACCTCGGTTAGTATCGATCAGAACATTGGAGTCGTTCCACTGGCTGGCACAGTTACAGTGACACCCTCTACCACAACTACCTATACCCTCAATGCCATTAACGGATCCGGCACCAGCACCGCATCAGCCACCGTTACAGTCAATAATACGACTGCTCCATCCTCGGGATATACCAACCCTTCAAATCCTTATCCGATTACTATACCATCGGTGCCGGCTTCCGCTTCATTCGCGGTAACTAATGTATTGGTAACTGCTGATGCCCCGTCCTATTCCGGACCTTGCCCCAAGACATTGACGTTCACAGCCATTATTACTGCTAACGGACCGGGAACGGCCACCTACGGCTGGGAAAGAAGCGATGGTGCACTCGGCCTTAACCATAGTGTCACATTCGCTTCAGCAGGTTCCCAGACTGTAACAGAAACGTGGCAATTGGGAGCGACCTATACAGGATGGGAGGAGGTTCACGTTTATAACCCCAACGATCTTGTATCCAACCATGCTAATTTTACACTCAATTGCGGATATGCAGTAACGGGAGTAACGGCCAGTGTTGCCTCTCCCGTAGTAACCGGCGCCTGCCCCAAGACCATATCCTTTTCCGGCCTGATCTCAGCCAGTGGCGGCCCCATGACTGTCACCTACAGGTGGGAAAGGAGCGATGGCGCACTGGGCCCGACGCAAAGCATATTCTTCAGTGCCGCCAGCGCACAATCTGTTACCGACACCTGGCAACTCGGGGCTTCATATTCCGGCTGGGAACGCCTGCACATCCTGTCACCTAACGACATGAGCTCCAGCCAGGCCGCTTTCATGCTGACTTGCTATTAATCGCTATTAGAAACCGCTTTACTCCCGCAGGTGTGAAGGCTTTGACATCCGGATATTACCGGGATACAATAAATTCACTTTGCGGGAGTAACTCAGTGGAAGAGTTCCTGCCTTCCAAGCAGGGTGTCGCGGGTTCGAATCCCGTCTCCCGCTCCACTCTTTTATTACGTTTGTAATAGCTTTGGCGGATTTTTATATTTCTTTTCATCGTTACTCCCTCTTTTCAACACAATTTTTTCAAATTAGTTAACAAACAGCTACGATTCTATGCAAATTAGTTAACAAATTACGTTTCCTTTATAGCTGTGTTTATATGCTTCCGCGACCTCCGCTTCCGCTTGTAGTTAAGGCTATATACAACCCAATCATGGCCCAACTTCTTGCCAGGTATCTGCCCGCTTTCTAATAGCCTGACTATATGCGCCGGTGATAGTTTCAGCCTGGCCGCCGCTTCCTTGGTGCTGTATATGCCATCCATTTGTAGCTATTATACAATATATATAACATACTGGCAAGTACGATTACAACTCGTCTGTGTTTCATTTATCGGTTATCCTAATGATGAGCTTTGGGGAAATCTACACAATTTAAAAGGCTTATGCCGCAGGCCGTCTATGCAACGATCTGTCTCTACAGGCCATTACCTTACAAGAGGGTTTACAGTATATGTTCTTTTTATAGTGACGCTCAAACGGATCGCCACAATAATCACAATAGTATATATCGCTTTCTTCGAGTATTTCCTTAACGAGAAACATTATCCACATAGTTGAAAGAAGATTCACCGGCTCATATATAAAACCCAGAGTGTCTGTATCAAAACCTATAGCGATATCCCGTAGTCGTCCATCAATGTAATTTAACACCAATTTCCTTAAACCTGGGATTGTATCGGTATCCGCTAATGGAATAGCATAAGGTTCACCGGTATAAATATGACTGCTCTCCCACTCCTCACGCCATGTAAACATGAAAACCCGTTCATGACGCCGATCCCTGATATAAGGGCGAATTTTACGATCAAATTCATTCCTGCATATATCCCATAGTGCCAACATACCCCTCATTTCCCTGATTTCATACCGCCATCTTGCCAAGGATTCCATGTAGTAACCCACAGCAGAAACTTCCGAATCAATACCCAATAAACCGTACTTTTTTACAAATTTTTGAATTTCCGCAGGATTGTTTTCATCTAACTTGGCAAACTTAAGATATAATACTGGCTCTTTGACGAAAGGCTCATACATCTCTGCAGTACCGTCCATAAATGTAGGCCGGTGTGTTAACTGAACCCACGGTTTTATGTGGTCTATTCCTTCCGTACCAGTAACGACTTCAACAGGATAGATATCCGTAAGTCGGGAGGCAATGCCTCTGTACCACTGCAACGTATATACCAGCTTAACGGTACCTGGTACTGGTTTCATATTTTTTCTCCCCGTTAACCGAAAATGTTAACTGCCAGAGTCTAGTTTTCGGTTAAGCCGTATCGTATCATAGATTGTAGTAAATAACAATTTTGGAGGCTATGTACGGTACAAAACAAAACAGACTCAGCTGAAAGGTTGGCGGCACCGGCTGAGTTTGTTCATCAGGCTACAGATGGGGATGATCCCACTCCTCAGGAGATCAACTACTTTGAGTTGTTTTTAAAATTCCGTGAGGCTATGGGTGTCAGCCCACGGACGTTAGAGTTTTACAAAGATCGGCTTTCAAGGCTAGTTGCTACTACCGATTACATTAATATCTCGCGCGAGCAGCTCTCGGATTTCTTGAATGCTATACCGGCCAATAAATATGGACTTGGTACCCGCCATGCCAGTTATCGAGCTTTAAAGACCTTTTACCACTGGTTAGCTAGTGAGCATGGCTTACCAAATCCCGTGGAAGGTTTGCCAGCGCCAATCCTGGGTAAGCCGATATTGCCAGCATTAACGGTTGAGCAGGTCAAAGTACTTCTGGAAAAAAGCCCCGACTTGCGAGCCAAAGCAATTATAGCCTTATTTGTTGATAGCGGGCTTCGACTAACCGAGTTAGCCAACATTAAATTATGTGATATAGATTGGGAAAGCCGTACAGTCCGGGTTATGGGGAAGGGTCGAAAGGAAGCTGAGGCTCCATTCGGGCAATTAACCGAACAATATTTAAGAGCCTGGCTGAAGAAAAGTAAATGTAAGGCTGCCAGCAACAATAATATATGGGGCATTAAAGCCTATGGCATCGTTTCCATGTTGCGGCGGCTGCAAAAGACAACGGGCATAACGTGTAATGCCCATACTTTCCGCCGTACCTTCGCTGTAGTTTTGAGGAAGGAAGGGGTGGATATGCTTACTATACAGAGTCTGGGACGGTGGGAGAGCATTGAAATGGTTCAGCGCTATACGAGATCGTTTACCTTCCGGGACAGCCTGCGATTTTACCGGCCCCCTTTATCATAAAACAATACCATCCTTACCCATACCATGCGGTGAGTTACAGGCTTGTATCCGCCTGCTTTCCCAGGCTTAAGCTAACCCCATGGCTCAACTGGTGGGGGCGGCCTGGCAGAATAGTTTCCCTGTCCCTTTCGAGGGCTTCAGCGCGTAACTGGCGCAGAAATGCGCCAATGAGCAATAAAAATAAATAAAAAGGAGGTACGAGCATGTATGGGGAATTTCTTTACGAGATGAGGTTTAAGCTTGGTGTGGGTGGAGATGTAGATACCATGCCCGTTGGAAGCAGAGCTAATTTTGCTTTAACCGGTGAGGTACGTGGGCCAAGCATACATGGAAAGATAGATGGGGTTTACTTTGCGCTCAGGCAGCCTGAAGGTTGGGTCAGTTTACTTGCCCACGGCTTTATCACCACAGATAGCGGCGACAAGGTCTTTGTGAGGGTAGAAGGCTGGGCTCAAAAGACACCAGATGAGGTCGACTTATTTGTGCTAGAACGCATACGCTTTGAAACAATTTCAAAGGAGTTAACGTGGCTAAACTTAACCACCGGCCTTGCAAGTGGCTTCTTCGATGTAAAAACCGGCGAAGGGGAGACTCAGGTTTATGGGATTGAGGATACATGGACAATTGAGTATAACCCAGAAGATGAGGAGGGGGATGAGTTCGCACCACCTCCGGGGGAGTCTGTTTTGAAGTACGAAGCTAGAATAAACGATGTGGTATTGGAGGAGTGCTCGCAAGCCTAGTTGTTAGCATTCATGCGTGGCGCTGTCTTATCTCAGGCGAACCGTTGTCCCAGTTGATGGGTACACCCCCACACCCTGGAAGCCGTGCATACTTTACGGTATTTGCATATCAACACCCAGAGAAGGGCAGCGGCCACGCTCTACTAATGGATAACCTAAGCTGGTAGCTGGGTGGCTCTGACCAAGCGTTAAACCCAGCAAGGGATGATATGTAGACTAACACAGGTGCCTGGTAGGCACTTGAATGGTCACCTGTGCCCAAGTACAGCCTTAATTTACCCTCGCCAGGGCAGGGTGAGTAAATGCAGCCTGAATGAATACCCATAACTAAATACGAATACAGCCTTAATTAACCCATCTGAGGCAAGGGAGGTGAGTGGATGCAGCATGAAGTGGAAAAGGCCTGGGGTGCCTGGTTAAATCAATATAGGTGGGACTGGTTTGTTACCCTTACCTTTAAAAACCCAGTAACCAAAAGGCAAGCTTTTCAGCGGTTTAACCGTTGGAAATTACAACTGAAGAAGGCTTCCGGTAGCTGTATCTACTATATTATGGTAATGGAAGACCATAAATATCGAGGCTCTATACCCCACCTCCATCTTCTTCTCTCTGGCGTCAGGCAGGAAAAGCCCCGGGAATGGCAGAGAAAATGGTATCTCACCAACGGCCTCGGCAAAATTAAAAGGTATAACCCTCAGCTGGGGGCCAGCTATTACATCGGGGAAAAGCTGGCGGATAAAGGTGTCGAGGTTATATTCAGCAAAGGGTTCAGGCGGTTGCCTTCCTAGCGTTTTTTTCGATTTGTATGGGCCCAAGGCCAGGTCTATTACTCCGCCTGGCCAGGCCCACCCATACTGTATAACAATTGGCTTTGAAAATGCATGATATTTTACGTTCATCAAAAATTTTTTAAATAAGGAGGACTGATATGGAAAAAGAGCTACTGTATGAGATGAGATTTAAGCTTGTATTTGATCAAAATATGGGCACCATGCTCGATAGAAGGACGGTCGAGTTCTTCATTGGGGAGATAAGTGGGCTAAGCATACACGGAAAAGTACATGGTCTTTACTATGGGCTGCCACAACCCAACGGTGAAATTAATACACGTTCTCGTGGCATTATCCAAGTGGATGGCGGTGGCGCAGTCTCTTTGGATGCACAGGGATTTGTGACGCACTTGGCCAATGGGCGCATTTCTTTGAATGAAAGCGTAACTCATAAGACCAGCAAACGGGAGTTAGCGTGGCTGAACTGGGCTGAATGTGTTGCAACTGGTTTCATTAATATCGATACAGGAGAATTGCAGGCTAAGGTCTTTAAGGTTAAGTAGAAAGACCAAGCTATAAGGCGAGAGACAATTATGGACGTGTCAAATTGCTTATAGGAAGGTGCATTTATTATTGTGCCCTGATCGCCCAGCTGATATAACATCCTGGGCGACTCCGCCTTTGCATTTGATCCTCTTACATTTACCATTTGCATTTAATCTGAGGTAGGGTACTACAAAATATGGAGTATGGAGTAGGGTATTTCACTGCAAAATTCCACTATCTTTTTACATTTTGCATTTATCATTTTACATTTAACGTTTGCATTTACTCTTACTTAGCTACGCAATATTTAAACCTTAATAGATAGCTATCGAGTTACTCTCAAACATTTTGCATTATAATATACGGCATCAGTGTTCCAGTATTATTATGCGGTGAGCTTTAAGCGTACCATGCTATTTATAGTTTTTGCGTTGCAAATGCTAAGTCAATATTTAATTTTAAATTAAGAAAATGCTTGCCTGGGAGAACTGCACCAACAGGCATTTATTTATACTTGGCCAGCTTTCAACATATATGTTTGATGGCGAGTGATGTCACTGACCGACTCATTCGACCGGTCTGTTATGTATCGGCTAGGTTCCTCTACTGCTTATAACATAGCTTTAAGACTTAAATATTTATATTCAAACCGCATGTTATGAACTTGAGAGGGGGGGGTATTAAAAGGGACCCACACCACCAACGACGACGACGACCAGACCGCCAGGCCGCTGACCATCAGCGGCCTGGGGTATTGAGCTTCCCGGTTTATATCCTTTTTTAACTTGAACTGTTACCAACCCGCATAGGTTTAACCCTAAGATTTGGCGCTACGGGGCAAATTCTGGCGTTTTCTACAGCTTGGGTAAGGGTTTTTACAGGGCTGATCCGTTTTCAATAAACCTTCAAGCGATAGCCCATATAATGTAAGGGGGTAGATGCCAATGTAATGCACCCATAGTATCTCAGGTGGCTTGATGTGCTGCCGATGCTGTAGCAAACCAAATGGCCATTGGTAATAGCTAATTAATGTTTTGCCAGAATAGCCTTCCGAGTTTGATTTACCACGGTATGTCATGTGGAAATTGGATTTTCTCGAATCGGATATGAGTGCCAGTTATTTTTATAATACGGCAGCCGGTGTGTAAGAAAATAAATGGAATTTCTCTCTATTAGATATTTAGTTTTCTTTTAGATAACTTTTCCAAGTTTCCTCGAAGTCTGCGTCAATAAGGCGGTTTTTCCTCGGTATTTGGACAATAATATAAATAAAAATAATCCCAAGTTCAATGAGATATAGTAATATTAACCCCGGGACAAACCTGTTTATTAGCCATATTGAAAGCACCACAAGTATTGTCCAAACAATAGGCGCTAGGATGAAAGATAGCACTGGAATTGGCTTTATTAATTTACCTTCTTTCTCTAACCTTTTTGCTTTCGGCCATGCAACAAATAATGGGTATATTATATTGGCAAAACCAAAAGCCCCTATTGCCAATCCAACGACTAAAATAATAATGACTAGTATGATCCACATCATTTACCTCCCGCGAGACCATCGAAGAGGAATAAACTCTTAACTAACATACGATTAGTCTCCAGCATTGTATTCCTTTATGCCTAAGCGCTCTCTATTAGTTGCTCATACTCCTGATAAGGGATGCCGTACCGTTTTGCCAGCCTGTACGTCAAATCCCACATTTGTTTTCCGGATCGTTTCAGTGTCTTAGTTATTTTGCCCAATTCTTTGTCTACTTGTTTCATGAGACGGGGTACGCCATCAACAAACACTGTTGCAGCACCCATTAACCGCATGCCCTCATATTCCAAGGTAAAGAATTCAGCCATATACTTCTTCATTTCAAAAACCATGTAGCTTGCCTCTGAATCTGTTAGCGACGGCCATTGAAATTCATCGATCGACTGACCACGCATGACCTCAATTTTGGCCAGGGCATCTGATAAGGACGCTCTGAACTCTTCCTCCGTGGGTATACTGCTGTTTTGTTGCGTAGTCTTCTGTCTCAGCGGTTCGGTGGCTAATTCGATCGATTTCAATGTATGTGGCCATAATTTGATTATATTTAGCACCTTTTCATGGTCAGCCACGTCGTACCTAAGCGACTTGTTTTCCAGTGCAATGAATACTATCCAACCAATACTGACGAAATTAAGTAATAGCCACCACATCCGTCTGTTCTTTCTTCTTAGAACCCATCCAAAAACGAAGAATGACACAATGCTGATTATCACGGCCATTATATTTAACAACGTAGAGTCAGTGGTGTTTTGAATAAGCGCAATGATGACCAGCACGATAAATGTAACTACTATAAAGAGGATAATCGTCCAGTTTAGATGGCTCCGAAACCAGCTCATTTCAAACCCCCATACTCACAAGCAAGGATCAACGACCTCAACATTATACGCCTATCACAACGGAAACGAATGGAATTGACTATAATGTTATTAAGCCCGTTGCATTTATTGAAGCTATCCGAAAAAGGGGAAATCTACATATATATAGGCTCTCGATATTAGCCGTTAAAGTTTTGCCGGATGCTATTGATATTTCGCATGAAATGACTATAATATCGTGCAAGAAGGGCAAAGGTGAAATTGACAAGGATCAAGGATTTTATGGCCACAAGACCTCACTTATGGCCAGCGATAATTGCAGGTATCATTCTATTTATTGGTATATTTCCCCTGCCATATGGGTATTTTCAGTTGCTTAGGTGGATTGTCTGCGGTGTTGCAGTGTTCATTGTTTATAAAGCGTACACATATAAAAACGCTGGGGTGGCAATTATATTTTGCATTGTTGCAGTCTTATTCAATCCAATCCGCACAGTTTATTTTGAAAAGAACGTCTGGCAATGGATAGATAGCATTTGTGCAGCAGTATTTATCACGAGTATCTTTGTATTAAAAAAGCCTTTAAATCAGACTTAATAAAAAATAAGGACAAGCCCATCAATGGCAGATTTTCAAGATTATTATGAAATTCTTCAGGTTAGTCCCTCCGCCGAGCCTGAAGTCATAAAAGCAGCGTACTTAAAGCTGTCCCAAAAGTATCATCCAGATCACAATAGTAATGACCCTTTAGCTAAAGATAGGATGCAGCAAATAAATAAGGCCTTCGATGCTTTAAGTGATCCAATTAAGAGAAAAAAACACGATTTAGACAGGCAGCAAAACAAAGGGTATGGGCCAAGTTCATCTGAAAAAAAGCAGACTTCTTCTAAACCAAAGCCTATGGTTAAACCATCTCATATCAGTTTTAATGATATGGAACCAGGACAAATAAAGAAATCCTCATTTATTATAGATAATATTGGTGGGCCTTATAGCACCTTGAATGTGAGCAATTCAAGTTCATGGTTGAAAATAACCAAACAGCATTCCTTAACAACTTTAAAAGAACTGCCGCAAGAAGTTGAAATCGAAGTAACTGGTTCAGCTGATATAACAAGTAACATCGAATATCTGCGTATTGAGTTGGATGACATTAAAACTAATGTGACGGTAGAAGTGAGGATGAAGCCAAAGCCAACGCCGAAACCTGCTGAACCAAAACAATATTCAACATATAGCAATCAAGGTCAGCCAACCAAGATTCCAAGGTGGGCTATTGGCATAGTAATTGTATTGCTATTAGGGGTTGCCAGATGGGCATCAAACCAAACCTCGTCAGTATCCAATAACACACCCGCTGTCACAACCGCATCTGTTACTCCTGATACAGCGCAAGCACATATAACCAAGGGTGACGGTTACTCAAAGCAGAACCAATGGGCAAATGCTATTATAGAGTACACCAAGGCAATAGAAATTGATCCGACGCTTATCGATGCATATACGGGGCGTGGGTTTGCCTATGTCATGCAAAATGAAAATAACCAAGCGCTATCTGATTACAATAAGGCTATAGAAATTAACCCGAATTCTGCATATGTCTACGTGTCCCGTGGATATACTTTCTGGGAAATGGGAGATTTAGATCAAGCGGAGGCTGATTACAGTAAAGCTATAATAATTAGTCCGCAATACTCCGCTGCTTACTACTGGCGTGGACTTGCCTACTATAAAACAAGTGAATACGACAAAGCTATCGCCGATTACAACCAAGCCATTAAAATTGATCCAACGGACGGTTATACTTACACTTGGCGTGGAGATGCTTATAAAGCCAAAGGTCAATACGATGAAGCCATTGCTGATTACACAAAGGGGATCGAAATTAATCCAAAGGAAGACTATTGGTATATCCTTCGTGGGAATGCCTATTATGCGAACGGGAGCTTCGACCAAGCAATCACTGATTACACAAAGGGGATTGAAATTAATCCAAATTATGCCTATGCCTACATCTATCGTGGAAACTCCTATATCATGTATAGTGAATATGATAGCGCTGTAGCTGATTATACTGAAGCAATTAATTTAAACCCGAATCTCGCAGAAGCTTACGCTAGCCGTGCAGCTGCATATGAGAAGAAAGGTCAAGGCGATAAGGCTACTGCTGATTTTAATATGGCGAAGGAATTAGAGAATAACCAAAATACGTATTAACACTTTTTTTAATCGCTGAATATATGCTTAATTGGTACTTGCCCAAAAACTGCCTGAAAGTCTTGCTGCTATTACCTATACACCGGATTGGTATTCGTTAATTGGTGGGGCTGGACAGCCATTGTCACACGATCGGTGGAAATACAATAAAATAGCTAATATTTAAGGTAACGGGACTTATAAAATTTCATAACTGTCTTGGAAGCTAAACAGAGGTTATTATGAAAGCATTCTGGAGATGGGTGGCTGTTTTTCCAGCAGCAATTGGCGCATATTTTGCCGCAATTCTCGTACTGAATCTACTTTTATTGCTTGAGGGTGGCCAGAAAGATGAATTTGGATTGCCATGGCTGCTAAACAACTTCCGAGATGTAACTGATATCATTTTCAGGGCGGGTGGTGTATATTTCTATGTAATCGCTGGCGTCGCTGTCGCACCAAAAGGTAAATATCCCACTGCCTTGGCACTATCAATCATAGTTTGGACCCTGTCGGCACTTGGGTTGATAGTGATTTTAGTTTTACGTATTCAAGTAACGGTAATTAATTTAGTTGAAATACCTTTTTTGTGCGGTGCCGCTGTTATTGCTTGTATACAGGAATATAAAAAGGAAAAACAACGAAAACTTGCTGAGACTCAATTTAATTCATCTGTTTCCGCAGAACCTAAAGTTGTTGAAGCAACGAAAGAGGCTTCGGTCAGGCTGCCAGAAGAGCAAGCCCATTTGGATCGTGTTCAAGCAGCCTGGGAGAATGTACAGAAGATTAGAGAAAAGAGAGAGATTAACGATCCCAAAGATGATAAAGATTGATTCATCAAATAAGGGATATATAGCTACGATTTATCTATACATTATACTTATTAAATCCAATAGCAAATTAGATTCCATCGAAGAAGCGGCAACAAACCCAAGTATAAGCGCTTTTTCTTTTTTTAATCCCTGTGGATGCAAATTAGCTTTATTGTATTAAAGCTTTGGGGGTTACTTCATAGCAATTCATTATTCTTATAAAAGGCAGAAAGAACAAAAGGGGAAGGCTAGGAGGAGTTGAATGAATACAGGTGTAATGGCAATATTTCTGTTGTGTGTGGCTGATGTAGGCGGACTGATTGTTGTATCAGCATTAATAATTGGGTGGATAACGAGAAAGAAGCATACACCTGAGCAAACAGTTCAAGCTACTGGAAATAGTAAAAATAACGGCAAGGCTGTTGCTTCCTTAGTGCTCGGTATTATTGGATTGATAGCCTGGCTTGTGCCTATATTCGGCCTTGTAATTGCAATAATAGGTATAGTTCTAGGGATAATAGGACTTAATTCATGGAAAACGGGGATGGCAGTTAGCGGATTAGTATTAAGCATTCTGTGTTTTATAGCTACTAACATTAATTTTGTCTTTGGACTATACATAGCATCACATATGTCCGGTTATTAGCAAGAAAAACCATTTTTGTTATATTAGACAATGAGCGTAAATTGATCTATCCAATTGGTGATCTATAAAATTTCATGCTATCCTGAAAGCTAAATGACCGTGTATATCTTTGCACCATTTCCAGGCTTTCCCAGCGGCCTAATTCCTTGATGGTCATTGTATCAATACCGGCTTTCCTGAGTAGGACAGCAAACGTACGCCTAAAAGTATGCGGGTTACAGGTTACACCGGTGCGCCTTTCAAGTCGCGCCAGCATTATAGCTATACCAGACCTACTCATTCCCCATATATTCCCCTCAGGTTTATACTCATTTAACCAGCCTTTAATGTATTTGTCGGACATCACCCCAAACGGCGCGAATGCCGTCTTACGGCCTTTTCCTGTTACTTGGATACAGTGGCTAGGCCAGTTGATATCACCAGGTTTAATATTGGTTAATTCTGTCAATCTCAAACCGCTTTCAACAAACAATGCTATTATTGCCTTGTCTCTGGTATTATCCACCGAATCTATCAGCTGTTTAACGCCGTACTCATCTAACGTTGGCATTACTGGCTTACCAAGGATTGGCGCGGCAATGCCCGTGAGTGGATTAGATAAACCATATTCAGTACTGAGCCATCGATAGAATGTTTTAATTGCCCTATAGCTTGCATGACGGGTGGCCAATCCGTTTTTATTGGCAGGGATCGTATTTAAGTACTTTTGTATTGTTATCGTTTTGGCCTTCATGTACTCTACATGTTCAACAAACTGGCCCAATCTATCGCGATAAAAGTCGATCGTTTTTGCACTGCAACCCATGGCTTGGCGGCTTTGAATGAAAAGTGACACGTATTCCGGTTGCCTATGCTTATCCTGCTGGATTGCCTTATAAAGCGCAGTAAGAAATTTTTCGGACGGAGGCAGTTTGCCATTTTTAACGGTACTGATGTATGCTTTTGAGAAATTAGTTAACAGCGCAAGCTGTGAGACGGGGAAATCGTTAAGTAATTTGAGTACCCTTTTCCTGCCTTCCAAGCAGGCTGTCGCGGGTTCGAATCCCGTCTCCCGCTCCATTTAGCCTCAGTCGGTGATGTATATGCACAGGTTCTCACGGTTACTTCCGCTCAGAGCGGCCTGATTGCCGGTTCACCACTACCATACACGGTGATTACCCGACTTATTCCAGCGACGAGATTTGTGCCCGATATGGAAACTTATGCCGCTGCAGTACTATGAGGACTGTCATTGCGATAACCAGCATCACCCCCGCTACGAGGATTATAATGCCGGGCATTGTGAGGCCATTACCAGCGGACACCGGCTGATTCCAGAACTGCAGGACTTGGCCGAATACCTGGGCCACCGTTTTTCCCAGAAGCAATCTGGGGTTATTTGACTGTAGCTTCAGCATGACCAGTTCCGGAAATTCTCTTAATTTATATTCTATTCTGGGCATTTGTTACTAACTCACCTTCTTTAGCTGTTTGAATCCTTTATGAAAAATGATTCGGGACATCATTCTTAGCTCCATGGAAAAAGCTTATCATTCTTAAGTGAACTGTCCATGAAAAGGAAATTAAGATGAGATTAACAACGATTCGCGGACAAACTGAAGCTTTTTTGCAAGGGGATATTACGTGGCTTCCCGGGCTGGTTCTAGTGTTATTTCAGCCCTTACAAACCGAGTGCAATTGACAAAGATCGGACCATGTTGTGGCGTCGATCAATAGGGACGATTCTCCGAGAGCTACATCTTCTTGCCGGGGATATCAGCATGGCCGTCACTCGATAACGGAAGCATCACATGAAAGGTGCTGCCCTTATCGACTTCGCTCTCGACGTCAATATAACCGCCGTGAATTTCGGCAATTGTCATGGCGATCGAAAGGCCGAGACCTACTCCCACATCCACACCCTCACGCACATGGTGGGCACGGTAGAAACGTTCAAAAATATGCGGCATGTGCTCTTTAGGAATGCCCAGACCTGTATCGGAAATATCAATTTGCGCCATGTCCTCTCTCTTTATTGCATTGACCGATATCCTGCCACCGATCGGAGTATAACTGACGGCGTTCTCCAAAATGCTGAGGAATAGTTGCCTCAGTTTCATCTTGTCCCCTTTTACGATGATATCTTCAGGCAGAGCGACTTCAAATTGTATATTCTTCTCATTTGCCAGAACCCTGGTATCCGAAGACAATTCATCTAAAAGCGCACCAAGATTGATGTTTTCAAAGTTTAACTGCTCCGTAACGGCGTTGCTTCGAGCAAAATAAAGCACTTTGTCTATCAAAGAAGACATATAAGCCGATTCTTGAGAGATCAACTCCAGAGATTTCTTATATTCAACGGGTGTTCTATCCCGGCTTAATGCCAGGGTGGACTCTGCCTCGATTACAGCCAACGGAGTTCGCAATTCATGAGAGACGTCGGCAGTGAATTGCCGTTGATGGTCAAACGATACCGCAAGGCGTTCAATCATCCTGTTCAGCGTTGAGGCCAGCCTTCCCAACTCATCCTCGCTCTGCACATCGATTCTCCGGCTCAGATCGCTGCTTTCTATCTCCTGAGCAGTCCGGATAATATCATCAACCGGCCTGAGGGTCCTGCTCGCCAATAACAGCCCACCTGCTCCGGACAATACGATAACAATCAGCCCCGACAGGCCGAGAATTTCCCTCATGGTCCCGGTCGCGTCATTTATCCAGGCCGTTTGTGCGCCTTCAAGTATTACGACCTGACTGCCGGTACCAACGTCAAATGAGCTGGCATAGAATCGGACCTGTTTACCGCTGGTGGAAACGGCAGTTATGTACGAATCCTGACGGCCGCTCGCCTCCTTTGCAAAAGCTGTCGATGCCCGCAAATTCAATATTGGCACCATATTTCTTGAGCAAGTTGCCATCCGAACCGTAAACCAGGATCTCTTCATTCAACTGCTTCCGCAACCTGCTCATCCACAAAATCAATTTCTCCCTGACGCAAGCCTGTCCCTGGCAGCAGTGGCCCGACTCTGAGAAGATAGTCGACGTTGTTATGTAGATCGTTGGATAACATGATATAAGCAATCCCACCAAATACGAAAAGCAAGACAACTATTATCCCAAGTACCATACAGTCAGGCGAAATTTGATCGTTCTGAATAATTTCACTCTACTGTCAGCCTGTAACCCGCCCCTCGCAGTGTTTGAATCATACTCTCCTTCCTGGGGCCCATCGATTTTGCTGCGAAGTCTGCGGATATATACATCAATAATATTAGACATGCTATCGAATTCAAAATCCCAGGCTTTCTCTTCAAGCATCGTCCTGGTGATGACCAGCGTTTGGATTCCGCATAAAGTATTCTAAAATTGAATACTCTTTCGCCGTAAGCTCTATCTTTCGCGGCCCTTTCCAAACCTCTCTGGTCAATGTATCCATCACAAGATCTCCGACCTGAAGTTTGGGCGTCTTGGATGAAATTTCCCTTCTCAACAATGCCCGAACCCGTGCCAGTAATTCGCTGAAAGCAAAAGGTTTGATCAGGTAATCATCAGCGCCGGAATCCAGCCCTGTCACCCTATCCTCAACGCGATCACGGGCCGTCAGCATTAAAACGGGCACTGTGATCTTTTTGGCCCTCAATTCCCGGCATACTTCCAGCCCATCCTTTTTGGGAAGCATGATATCGAGGATCACAAGGTCATATGGCGTAGTTTCAATTGCATACTCCGCTTCCTCGCCATCATATACTGTATCTACGGAGTACCCCTCTTCGGCAAGGCCCCGCTTGACAACACCTGCCAGTCGCCTATCATCCTCGACTACCAGAACTCTCATAGTCGCCTCTTTCTTTTTAATTCCTGTTTTGCATTAGTTCTATTCGGATTATATCCTGCGCCCCAACAAATTGTACAAGACCAACATTAACACAACATTAAATAACATAAGTCGCGGAGGGCAGAATCATTTCAACCGTCCTCTCCTCCTCCCATGACTAATATACTGGCTCATTCGCAGCGTCTTTGGCAACTATTTGCGATGTTCATCTTACGTTAATGTTCTGTTCATAATCAGTTCACCCGAGCGTGATAAACTTTGAAATTAGGATGAAAAAATAGTGTTGGTTCCCATGGCTTTTAACGGGGGCTCAAACAGCAAAAGAAGGTGAGTTTACATATGCCCAGAATAGAGTACCGATCAAAAAAGTTTCCGGAGTTGGCCAAACTAAGAACGCAGGCAAGGGGGCTGGGACTTCTTCAGGGCAAGACGATGCCTCAGGTATTCGGCGAGGCTTTACAACTCTGGATCGAACACAACTATGCAAAGGAGACGCGAGGCAACTAGCCAGATAAAGATAGTCGATGACCTTTGGATTTCCATAGCTATTTAGAACGATTCCCAAGATTGTAATATCACAATAAAGAAACGATGCCCCATGCCACTGGTGCGAGCAAATGCCTGGAGCAGAAGTATAAGGGAGGGTAAATATGAAAAACGTATTGGCAATGATATTGGCGGGGGGCCGTGGCAAGCGGATGGGACACCTTTGCGACATAAAGGCAAAGCCGGTTTTAAGCGTGGGAAGCAATCTGAGGGTTATCGATTTTTGTTTGAGCAATTGTGTTCAGTCAGGTATTAAAAGTATAGCGCTCGTCACAGGTTATCAGGGAGCCCAACTTGCACGGTACGTTACTTCCTGGGCAGCAGCTAATACGACGAGTTCCAGAATCCATATTTTGGATCCAAAGAGTGCGCCATATTCAGGGACTGCGAATGCCGTCTGGCAAAACATTAATATGGTAAAAAGAAACGGTTTCGAGTGGATCATAGTATTACCCGCAGACCACGTTTCCAAAATGAATTTCCAAAAATTGATTCAGTTTCACAAAAACAACGCGGCCGACGTTACTATTGCTGTCGCCCGCGTGCCGCAGGAGCATGCACATAGATATGGCATTGTTACATCCGGCAAAGAAGGAAGGATACTAGCGTTCAGGGAAAAGCCCGGTCAGCCATCAGGCAACCTCGCCAGCATGGGAATATACGTTTTTAACAGGCAGACATTACTGGAATGTTTAGCTGATGACGCCTCCGAACCGTACTCTCCACATGATTTCGGCTATTCAATAATGCCGGAAATAGTGAAAAGGAAACGAGTATTCGCCTATATGTTCAATGACTACTGGCAAGATATCGGCACTGTTGAGTCTTATTATCAGACTAACATTGAATTGATCGATCAGTTGCCTAAATTGTACTCAGGAAAGAGCCGGTGCATTTTAAGCCAGTCGGGGCCATCATCGCCATGCATGGAATCCAACGGGTACAACATTGTCCATAGCCTGGTTAGCCCGGGATGCAAAATCAGGGGCAGGATTGAGAACTCAGTACTTTCGCCCGGGGTGACGGTAAGTGAGCATGCCGTGGTAACGAATTCAATAATTATGTCCGGTTCATCTATAGGTGAACACAGCCATTTAGATAACTGTTTGATTGATGAAGATGTATCAATCGATAACTTTTGCCTTGTCGGACTGCAAGGCAATTCTAATAACAGCAACCATGCTATAACGGTGGTGGGTCCGCACGTAAGAATACCTTCTCATTGTGTCATACAGGCGGGCAGCCGCCTGCTCTCAATGGCTGATTTACCCTTGTCTGGTATTCGGCAAGCTGTACTCGCCTGCAAGTAAACAAGCGGAACATCTGACTTCATTATAAAGAGAAAATAGGTGCAGTAAATTAGGAGATGATCAAAATGGCTGTGAAGACTAAACAAGACTCTGACCGCATGCTTCAAGGTATAACCGGGAGTAAACGTTTCTATTCCGTTGACGGGTGCGTCTTTAGCGGTCTTAATGACATGGCGTTATGTTTGGCGCACATGGACGCTGGGACATTCAGCCACCACGTCAGCTCATCCAATAACGACTTCAGCAATTGGGTGAAAGATATTCTCCACGATGAAAAGCTGGCGACCGACTTGACGAATGCCGGCAATGCAACCGTTGCTTTGAAGATGGTTAGAGAACGGATAAACCAGCTAAAAAAGAGAGCCCGTTAGATTCTAGTGTGGCTATCCCCTATCCTGTGCCAATCACCCGTCAAGGACACGGGAATCGATATCCATACGGTTGCCCATTGACACGACAATGCTATAATCTTGGCCTAACGGAGACTTACTGCGCCGATGAAAGGCAAGAAATTCACATTAGGCCAAATTATTCTTAGCTGCATTGCAACCACTATCTTTTTTCCCGCATTAATTCTACTGCTATCAGGTGACTTTTTCTGGCTGGAAGGCTGGATCTTCAGCCTATGGTTAGTTGCTATGGTTATGTCAAGTACAATTTATCTGTACTTCTATGATCCAGCCTTGCTGGCTGAGAGGTCTAAAGCGCCGGGCTCCGACAACCAGAAACAATGGGATAAGTATCTTTCCACCGTGATTTATTTATCGATGATCATATGGCTGATAGTTATGCCGCTGGACGCCAAAAGGTTTGCATGGTCGCCACAATTTTCTCTCTGGTTAAAGGCCTTGGGAGGAGTAGCCTTAGCTCCATCTCTGTTTCTCATATATCGGTCAACAGTTGAAAATACATACCTCTCAACGCTTGTCAGGATACAGACTGATCGCCAACAGCACGTAATTTCAACGGGAGTTTACTCCTTTGTCAGGCACCCATTGTATCTGGGCTGTATGTTTATGGCGCTGGGGCGCCCCTTCTGTTGGGATCAATATATGGTTTAATCATCGGCATGATAGCCCTTTTCCTGGTAGTAGGCCGGATACTCGGCGAAGAAAAAATGCTGGCCGATGAGTTAGAAGGCTACCAAGATTATCGGAAGAAGGTAAAATACAGGCTCATCCCTTATATCTGGTAAGTATCACTGACCTAAAATTACGAACAGGTAAAGGTTTATCAAATCCCTCTTTATGATCGCTTTATGGACAGTGTATATTTGCATAGTTTTACTTTCCTAGTATTTGCCGCCGTTCGTTAAGGTACCAAAGTACTAACCTAAAAGGTACTAAGTAGTTATTCAATGTGATGCCTCCATAGAGTAAGATGATGAGTGGATTAGCGGGAATACAGAGGTGTGATGTACAGGAAGCCTGTATCACGAACGGGAAAAATAGTTCGCAATGCTTTTACGATCATTGTCGGCCTGCTGACCTTTTCGGCCGTCGTTTGCGCAGGCATCTTCTTCACGTCTAATGGAAGCAGTGATTACTCATATTCAGGAGGAACGGTAAGCGCGGGCGCCATACCTGATAACGTCAACTACGAATCTCAAACAGTTAACCACGGGCTCGCCGGTAGCCCGGGTAACGAATCTATCTCGAATGAGTCTAATACAGGTGCGGGAGCTGGCGGTGGAGGTAGTGCCTCCAGCGGCACGAGTGGTAGCAGCGCTGTCGATAACGGTGCGGACAGCAACAATTCCAGCAGCGCCAGTCCCGAAGGCTCAACCGGGTCGGGCGGCAACTCTACCGTCGCCGGCGGGTCCGGCAGCAACTCCTCGGGTAATAGTGAGACCGACGGTAGCTCCGCTGTTTCAAGCGGAACCGGCGGCGGCTCCACCGGCAATAGCAGTTCGGGTGGTTCTGTTACTGCAAGCGGATCCGGCAGCGGTTCTACCGGCAATAGCAGTTCTGGTGGTTCTGTTACTGCAAGCGGGTCGGGCACCAGTTCCTCTGATAGCACCAATACTGCAAACGGAAATTCGAACACAGGTGGCGCCACCAACGATGGATCGGGTGGCTCTACAACAATAATAAACACGATGCCCAGCGCCTGTTTCGGGGGCGTCGGCCATTGCTATACCGGAAGATAGACCCTAATTAGCCTGTCTCCAAATCCTACATCACATCCGCTCATATTTTCATTTTAGCCCATTTCAAATGTTTTTCTTCCAAAGCGGCGAGCCGATTGAAAACCTCTTGCCAACTACACGTTTGAAGTATAGAATAGCCCCACAATTTAATTAAAGGGATGGGTGAGTCCGATGAAAATGAGGGAGTTGCTTGAGCTGGCAATCGAGCGCCGGGCGTCGGACATACATTTGACTGTGTCATCCAAGCCTACTTTACGTGTCGACGGCAACCTGACCCCTGTTGAAGAACTGAAACCGCTTTCGCCCAAAGAAGTTGAGGGATTTCTCGATGAGATCGCCAATCCTGAAAGAAAAGATGAATTTATAAAGCACCATGACCTTGATTTTGCCTATAGCATCCCCGGATTAACCCGCTGCAGAGTCAACGTATTACAGCAGCGATCTACCATAAGCATAGCCATCAGGCTTATTCCGTTCGGCATTCCCACTATTGAGCAGTTAAACCTCCCGCCTATCTGCAAAAAATTGATATTAAGGCCTTCGGGACTGATACTAATGACGGGACCTACGGGCAGCGGAAAATCCAGCACCATTGCCGCAATGATCGAGCATCTTAACGAGACGAGGGCTTGCAACGTCATAACCATTGAAGACCCCATTGAATATGTTTATTCCAACAGAATGAGCCTGATCTTACAGAGGGACATCGGCGAGGATACGGATTCATTTGATTCAGCTCTTACTCACGCCCTGCGTCACGATCCGGATGTGATCGTTCTGGGAGAAATACGCGATCTGGATACCATGACTATAGCCGTCAGGGCGGCGGAAACGGGCCATTTGGTCCTGGGTACCCTGCATACCATCGATGCATCACAGACCATAAACCGCATCGTAGACATGTTCCCTGCCATGCAACAGGACCAAATTAAGAACCAGCTCAGCCTTGTGCTTACAGCCATCGTCTGTCAGACACTGATCCCGCGCGCCGACGCTGTGGGCAGAGTCCCTGCCTGTGAAGTTATGATCGCCAATATGCCGATAAGAAACACAATCCGCGAAGGGCGTATTCACCAGCTATACAGCATCATGCAGGTCTCTAAGAAAGAGGGAATGCAAACATTGAACCAGGCTCTGGCGGACCTGCTCGTAAAGGGAACTATAACCGAAGAGCAGGCATTCCTGAGATCCAATATGCTGGAGGAATTGAAAGGCATTTACGATTCTTACAAAACCTAGCCCTGTCTTTCAGCATATATCACATTTTTTAACGTCTGCCTGTTTATCACAAAAAGCCTTAAACGTCGCTCTGCCATGCCGATACCGTTCATCCCCTCCGGCGTCGAGAACTGTCCTCTCTATCGAATATTAGTGTTTAATGCCCACGGCCAGTTCCACCATCCTCTTATAGTCCCCCATATGCTTCATAGATTCGAAGTAGATCATCAGCCTCTGCGATTGGAACGATCCCTCGGCATGCACGGCTACCACCTCGTTGTAGACCTGCATCATCCGGCGAAGGAGCTGGAACATCCTGAGCCTGGCCTCCGCCGTCACACCAGCTTTTCCTCCAAGGTATTTCTTAATATATTCTCCGATGTCAGGATTTTGAAAGTCCTTATATGTCGGAGCGGTAACTAGCAGTCCGCCGGCTACATCTTGCACTATCTTCAGTGAGTCATGAAATTTTGTGGCAAAATGGTATTTTGCCATGTTGGTTAAAACGGGGTTGGGTATGGGAATTCCTCCGTGTGTAGCAAAATCTATGCATGAGGCCCTTGCCAGCGACTTCAAAGTATTACAATAGATAACCAGGTCGGTTATCTCTTCCCTGATGTGCGGCACATCTTTGATGCCGTTGTATTCGGCCATGGCTACGGCTGCACCCACCAACCCCTCAGCGGACGGTATCCTGTAGCTGGCGGCGGTATGCCGGTGCAAGTAGGCGAAATTGTAGACCAGGGGGAGGGCGAATTTCCATTCACCGCACAGGAAGACCCGCTCCCAGGGCACAAATACATCCTCAAAGATGATGAGTGAATCGGTATGCGTCCGCACCGGATAATCGATAGGAAAATCCAATCGGCTGCGGTGGTGTTCTACGGGATGGCACACCTGTATTACACCCTTGGTATTGGCTGGAATAGCAAAAGCCACCGCATAATCCTTATCCGCCTCCTCCATATTCCGGCATGGTATTACCAGTATCTCATTACAATAGGCCGCAGCGGTTATATGGGCTTTAGCGCCTCGCACGACGATGCCTTTATCGTTGCGGTCCACGACGTGCACGTAATAGTCCGCATGTCCCTGCTTGGGAGAGGACGGGCGCAGCATCCTGTCACCCTTGACATCGGACATGGCGCACGCTACGCTGAAATCCTTTTCCTGTAGCATCGCGTGGTATTTCTCGGCTCTATCGATATATTCCTTGTTGCCCATCATGTTGGCCGTGATTATCACAGCATTCATGGCATCGGCGCCGATGTCGTGTGAGAATGGAATAACCCCGCTGCCGAGCCGGGTCGCCGTCACCATCAAGTCGTGCCTCTTCAACAGGTCCTCCGAATTCTTAGTGGTATAGTAATACCGGCTTATCGGCTCTCCGGTCCGGGGGTGCGGCACCACCGCAAGGTCGCGGAATTGCTCCATCTCCGCCATCTCATAATCTACACCTGCCGTTTCTACGCATACTTTAAGGGAGTCATGCGTGGTAACATCGTCAACCTTCTCTCCTTCATAATATACACGGCGACCGTCCTTTAGGCTGTCCTTGTACTGTTGAACCGTCATTAGTCCCATGGCAACCTCCCTCTTCCATATTTGAGAATTTGAACGCTTTTAATTGCGCAGATTATTTTTTCTATCCGGCAGCGTAGATATGGGGCCCGGCCTCTTTGCGTGTACATCTTAATATAATCACATCGCTCAGGGATGGCAGGCGCCTTGACAGCCAATCAAGGACTATCAATATCCTGGCGGAGACGCTGCGGGGGAATTTCGAAAGCATATCCCCCCAGCCGGGCATGCTGCACAGCATAGATACCCCAAGTATTTTCTCCACTTTCATATGGCTGGCGGCCATATCGACGATCACGTTATAGTCGAATTTCATGGTATGGTCGGGCGGCAACTCCCAGGGAAGCCTGGGGTAAGGATTACGGATCTTCAGCAACTCCCTCATCTTGAATACCAATTTACCGACTTTAAATCCCAGGCTTTCGAAATTGGCGATGGCAATAACCGCTGTACCCTTCGGCTTTATAGCT
Organism: uncultured Chloroflexia bacterium; assembly: GCA_963848815.1. GTDB lineage: Bacteria > Chloroflexota > Dehalococcoidia > GIF9 > UBA5629 > UBA1162. The sequence goes on along the minus strand of CAWKFY010000024.1, from coordinate 39,948 downwards.
GCTGCCATCTGGCGGATAGCCCTTCGGGGGTCCGAGAAATGGTCAAGTGCGCCCTTGCAGACTATCTTATCTATAGATCCCGGAACTACGGGGATGCTTTCCGCGATAGCCTGTAAAACTCCCGTCCTGTGGCCGTCCAGCTTGAGAGACCGGCGTGCATGCTCAAGCATTACAGACGAAGGTTCCAAACCGATGACTATCGGACCGAATTTGGATAGCGCCACGATGTCCATGGCCCTGCCGCAGCCTATATCCAGTATCCGGTCGCCCGGCTGTGGATCAACCATCTGAATAGTGGCCTGGCTCATTCTGCTGAAGAGGAACTCTACGTCCGGCCGCAGCTTATCCGGCAGGACGTCGCTGTCATTCCAGGTAAGGTCTATTTTAATCATTTTGAACCCAGCCGGCTCCGAGACGTCCTGTTAAAGAGAAATTTCAATCAACTATTTAAGTGGAAAGGCCGGCACGGTGAATGGCTCACCGTTCGGTTTTAAGTATACCAAAATAGAAACCCCGCCCGCATTCTTGAGCACCAAATAAAATATAGTTTCAGTTCGTTACAGCTTTTTGCAGGTCGCCATAATTGGTCAATTTTGAAGCTGTTGCAACAAACTGAGCCAACGATGAATATTTTGCTCTCAGTTTTTGCATGGCACTGTAAACAGGGCTTACCGCACCCGGATCCTGCCCGTATATGCCATGAAAGGCAAAATAGGCCTGGTTCAACTTCCTTATGGCGTATCCATTCGCATTAAAAACCAGACATCGCTCATTCATATACTGTTCCGCGCCGTCAATATCTCCCGCAGCCAGGTATGCATCGGTATTTTTCCTGGTCTCTCTCATTTCCTTATCAAAATCGAAACTCCGGTTTGCACCGGATATTTGCTGCCCATCCGTATTTTTATAGTAATTTTCATATACTTTGCCGCCGATCTCACGGGCCATCATCCCGGCCAGCGTCTCATTCATTTCTATAACTTCAGGACTCTGGTTGATGCCCAACGAATCTAGTAAATACAAAAATCCCAGAGGGTGGAGGGCAAGGAACTGGTGCGACCACTCTTCGGACGCTGCATCGATCACGTCCCTGGCCCTCATATCCGGATATACTATGGCAGGATAGGCCGCCGCCAGGCCGCCCAACTCTACCACCAGCGAAGACATGTTGAGACCGTCCAGCCGGTTTTCCAGTGATTCTACCTGGCTCAAGCTCAAATCCGGCGACAGCAAAATACGGTCGAAATATTCGATTTTATTCCTGGGTGATACGACAAGCAGTAATGGCGGCCTTTCCAGCCTGATGAGGACAGGCGGAATAACACTAATTCCCTGGTCCCTAAGTACAGATTGTATTTGATCATCCAGATGGCTGAAATCGGCTCCCTCGCCCTTTTGAGCTGTGACTCCCCTTAAAGGTTGGATAAGATTGGAAATTTCCCAGGCCGGAAGTTTCAATGCATAAGGTCCGGCAATGCTGCTTATTTCATCTTTCAGACCCGACGCTGTAGCGGCAATAGCAGGTCTTGGCATTATCAGCGCTGCACAACTCGCCAATATAAATATAAAAGCAACTATATAAACGAGGGCTCTGCTCATTTAACCTTCCAACTCTAAGGTAAATCAGGCCGCAAATTTTGCAAACTTGACGACAGCTCTTCTATATTGGTGATCGGCGCCAGGCACGTGTTGCTTTCGCAAATATAAACCGTTGCCTTTCCATTAACCATGCCGCGATCTTTCAGCAAAAGGACACCATGACCTGCCGGCTCCCCAGCCGGATCATAAGAACACAGCACCTTATTGGGCAGATATTCGCTGTAAATTGCATTTATAAATTTCTGTGATTCCCTATCCCCTTCTTTACCGATAACAGCCAGCTCTAATCGCTGTGCTAAAGAGAAATCCAGTGCGCACAGCCAGCCGGCAAAACCCCTGGGAAAGGACGCCATCTGCTTTTGCATCCCTTTCAAAGACCGCTCCGCCACCTCTTTGTAGGATTCCTTCCCTGTCAACGCCCATATATATAAGAGCGCTCCTATGGCGGCCGAGTTACCTGATGGCAGGGGACTATCGATTGTATTGCGTGGCCGCACGAAAAGCTTATCGCTGGCATTAGGATTATCATAGAAAAGTCCGTCCGCATTGTTTACAAAGCGGTCGATCATGGTATCGGCCAGCGATATAGCCAGGTTAAGATATGGGGCGGAAAAGATCACGGTCTGCAGCTTGAGCAGACCCAGGATAACCAGCGCATAGTCTTCGAGGTAGCCTTCAATACCCGGTTTGTCTCCGCTGTGCGTATGCACCAGATTGGCATCCTGCATCATGCTGCCGGCAATAAAACCTGCACATGCTTGAGCAGCGTCAAGGTAATCTTTTCTCCCCAGTGCGGCACCCGCCTCGGACAGGCTGCATAGAGCCAGGCCGTTCCAAGATGCAATAATTTTATCGTCCCGATTTGGCCTTACCCGCTGCTCTCTCGCCTGAAACATTTCGCTTTTGGCTCCGGCCAGCAGATCTTTATCTATCGAAAGCCGGTCTGTCACATAGAGAACATTTCTTCCTTCGAAATTGCCGCTTCCGGTTACCCCGTAGTAACGGCTGATTTGTTCTGCATTTTTCGCTCCCGCAATTTGATCGATCTCCTTTGCAGTCCAGGTATAGTATTTTCCTTCCCGGCCTTCAGTGTCCGCATCCTGCGAGCTGTAAAAACCGCCGCTCTGCGACGCCATTTCCCGTAGCAGGTAATCAAGGGTCTCGCACGCAATTCTCTTATAAAGCTCATTGTGCGTTGCCTGATAGGCGTGCAGGTAAAGGCTGCTTAGCAGGGCGTTATCATAGAGCATTTTTTCAAAGTGGGGGATGCGCCACTGGTTATCTGTGGAGTAACGATGAAAACCTCCTCCCAACTGATCATAAATGCCGCCCTCAGCCATTTTCTTCAGGGTCAATTCAACCTTCTCGAATATCTTTCTGTCCTTTTTTCGCGCAGCCGTTCTTAGTAGAAATTCCACCACTACAGCCTCGGGGAACTTTGGCGTGTCGCCGAAACCTCCGTTATCTTTGTCGAAATCCTCATCTATTTTTCTGCAGGAATCGTCAAGTACTTTTGATGTCGGTATTTCTGCTGCTTCCGGCGGTTTTACCTGCTCCAGTGCAGACTGTAATTCCACACCATGCCGCACAATCTCCTCCTTGTCATTACCATAAGCTTCAGCCATAACCTTCGCAATATATCCAAAGCCGGGCATGCCGTGCCGGTTCTCAGGAGGGAAATAGGTCCCTCCAAAAAAGGGAATGCCGTCAGGAGTCAGGAATACGGTGAGCGGCCAGCCGCCCCGGCCTGAAAGCGCCTGAACCGCCTGCATATAAATGTGGTCTATCTCCGGTCGCTCTTCTTTATCCACCTTGATACTGACGAAGTTGTCATTCAAAAATTGGGCTATCTCTTCGTTCTCGAAAGTTTCATGGGCCATGACATGGCACCAGTGACAGGCAGAATAGCCGACGCTGAGAAAGATCGGCTTGCCCTCCTTCCTGGCCTTATTTAATGCCGCATCTCCCCACGGGTACCAGTCCACAGGGTTCTTTACATGCTGAAGCAGGTAGGGGCTCGATTCCCCCGCCAGGTGATTCAATTTCTCTTTCTCTATCTCCATCTTGTTAAAAGCTCCGTGTTTATTTTGCCCTAAAAGGGCCTCCCTTCCAAATATGGGACTACTGCTCTACGCATTTTGGCTTAATACTTTAGCACCATTTATGCGCTTGTGCGCAAATTTAAATTAAGCGTCATGACGGATGCCGGCGGCCGTGTCCGGTGATAAATTTAGTGTGTAAAGAAAACCAGGATATGAAAAATACTAAAGGAGGCAACTAAAATGGCTGAAATTATGGAAAAGACTCAAAATGTAGAGACCGAGATCACGGGATTCAACTTCTGGACTGACAAGCAACCCTGCTGGGAAAAATGCCACTGCCCTGAAATGATCAAAGAGGAATGCCCCGCCACCAGGTATCAGTTCCTCCCCTGCTGGGAAATCGAGGGGACTTACTGCAAACTCGATAACCACGGTGCAACCGGTAAAGATACCAGCATCTGCGAAGTATGCCGTGTCTATAAGAAATATGGTCATGACGAACCGATCAGGCTGAAGCTTTTCGGCAAGGGCATGGATACCAATCTTAAAACCATAGAAAAGATAGCAAAATAGGGTTTTCATCAAGCTCCTTTAGAAACTATAGAGCCGGCCTTTTGGGCCGGCTCTTTTATATATCCGGCATATTTTACTAAGATGTGACTTTTATTACTTCAGCACGCAAAAATATTGTTATAATTGTGTGAACGTGATAAAAGTGCAGAGGTGAGGAATGGCAGAGTTTTTTAGAAGTGGCGAGTTGTACCGCATTGCAATGCAGATGGAAAGGACCGGGCTGGCTTTCTACAATGCGGTAGCAGAACGTTCGCGGGACCAATCGACCAGGGCTGTCTACGTGTACCTCGCATCGGCTGAAAAGAGACATCTGAAGACCTTTAGAAAATTGTGGAATACGACGGGCAAATCGGCTCCTCCCGAAAGCTATAAAGGAGAATATCGCAAATACATTAAAGCACTAATAAAGGATGCGGTTTTCCCCAGCGCCGCTGTGGCTAAGAGCCGGGCAATGAAATCGGGCCCGACCGCGGCTTTGAAGACCGGCATTCAGGCCGAGAAAGACAGCATACTTTTCTATTCTGAGTTGATGAACCTGTTGTCAGACCCGGAAAAGGACGCTGTAAAGAAAATAGTGGCCGAAGAAAAGCGCCATCTTCGCAGGCTGTTGGAATACCAGACTGAATTCGCAGAATGTTTTAAATAGCTATGGATATGAAAGATAGCCGCACAGAAGACATGCTGCAGAAAGCATTTTCCAGGGAATTATTGGTACGCGCACGCTATAAATACTATGCCGAAACAGCCCGCAGGCAGGGCTTGACACAGGTTGCAGACATTTTTGAGGCGACCTCGGCTAACGAGGCCGAACATGCCACACATGAGTTCCTATTCATGGGTGGTTCCCCCAACACGCAGGACAATCTGAAAAACGCAGTCCTGCGCGAATTCGAAGAGGCACGCAAATTCTATCCCGAGGCGGAAGCCGTAGCCCGTGAGGAAAGCTTCAACGATATAGCTGACTTTTTTAACCGCATGTCCAAAGTTGAGCAAAGACACGGGGAAAATCTTCAGGCGGTCCTTAATTCGCTCAACGTCTCAGAGCCTTTAAAAGGCAACACCGTGGGCCATTCCGCAGTCAGACTGTCACAGTCCATGATGCCCAGCCAGACCAATCCGCTCGGCTTTGTGCACGGCGGAGAATTGATGAAAATGATGGATAATACCGCGGCCATCGTTGCCCTTCGACACAGCCGCCATCCCGTGGTGACCGCCCAGGTAGAGACCATTAGCTTTAAGAGCCCGGTCCATGTCGGTGAACTGGTTACAATCGATGCCAGGCTTACTTTCGTCAGCCGCGCCACCATGGAAACCAGGATCACGGCCACCGCCGAAAATATGTTAAGCGGCGATAAACGTGTGGTGCTTACAGCTACTTTCATCTTCGTCGCTTTGGACCCCGACGGCAAGGTGATGGAGGTCCCGCCGCTCATCATCACCACTGAGGAAGAGGAAATGCTTTTCGCCGAAGGTAAAGCCAGGTACGATGCACGGAAGCAAAAAACTAAATAGGAGCCTGCAGATGACGGATGAACAAACCAGATTGGTGAACGCTCTCAAATATGCCATACAAATGGAAATAGACGGGAAAAAATATTATACGCTGGTCAGCCGGGAGATCGGCAATAAAGTCGGCAGGGAGCTTTATTCCTATTTGGCCGATCAGGAGGACCATCACAGGAGAAAATTTGAGGCAATCTACAAGGCAACCGTCGACAAACAGGGTTGGCCCGCAGAGGTAGTTGAGCCTGCCCGGACCTTTCGACTGGCAACTCTCTTTGCTAAAGCCATAAAAGACGAGGGGAAAGCGGTCAAATCGGAACAGTACGCCCTTGATGCGACCGCCAAAGCCGTAGACATGGAGATCAAATCAAGAGACTTTTACAAGGAGCAAGAGACGAAGTCAACGAGCTCGGTGGAAAAGAAATTCTTCGCGTCTATAGCTGCCGAAGAGCAGGGACATTACCTGGCCCTTGTCGACTATAAAGAATACCTGGAGGATCCCATCGGATGGTTTACCAGGACTGAGCATCCCCATCTGGACGGAATATAGAAGGACGCTTGAATTGACATTAGTCGTATTACCGAATTTGTTTGAATAAAGGTTAGGGGGTATTAGTTAGTGGATACCAAAGCACTTCATGCGCTTACATACGGCCTGTATATAGCATCGTCCTTTAAAGGCGATAAGATCAACGGGCAAATTATCAACACGGCCACGCAGATTTGCTCGGACCCGCTCGTTATCGGGATAATCGTCAACCACACCAACCTGACCTACGAATACATTCTTGACAGCCAGGCTTTTTCGGTTTCTATACTGGAACAGGATACCCCTCAAAAATTTATCGGCACCTTCGGTTTCAAGAGCGGCAGGGATATAAATAAATTCGAGGGTGTCAACTATAAGGTCGGGGCTACCGGGTCGCCCATAGTTTTGGATAATTCTGTTGCCTTCCTTGAGGCCAAGGTCATCAGCCACCTGGATGTGCATACACATACTATTTTCGTTGGCCTGCTGACCGATGCCGGCGTCATTAAGGAAGCCGAACCATTGACTTATGCATACTATCGCAAGGTTAAAGGCGGATTCACACCCAAAGCAGCATCCAGCTATATTTCGGAAAATAAGGAGGAAAAACCAAAAATGGACCAGTATCAATGTTCGGTTTGCGGATATATTTATGACCCTGAAAAGGGTGACCCGGACGGCGGAATTAAGCCGGGTACCAGGTTCGAAGACATCCCTTCAGACTGGACATGCCCGGTCTGCGGCGCAAGCAAAGACCAGTTTGTAAAGCTATAAAGGAGTTATTAATGAGTTATCACGAGATCAAGCCTGGAATATATTCTGTGGGAGCCGTCGACTGGGACCGTCGTTTATTTGACGCCTTGATACCTTTGCCTGACGGCACCAGCTACAACTCTTACCTGATTAAGGGCAGGGATAAGACCGCACTGATCGATACGGTCGATCCGTCTATGGACTACGTTCTGACCGATAATCTGGACCGGCTTAACGTCGAGCAGTTGGACTATATTATATGTAACCATGCCGAGCAGGACCATGCCGGGAGCATTCCCCTCATTCTGGACCTTTATCCGGAGGCACGGATTATCTGTACCCCCAAATGCAAGGGCATGCTGACGAACCTGCTTCACCTGGATGAAAGCGTATTCCAGACCGTGGAGGACAAGGCAACGTTGTCGCTGGGAAACCGCACCCTGGAATTCATCCATGCACCCTGGGTGCACTGGCCGGAGACGATGCTGACCTACGTGCAGGAGGACGGTTTGCTCTGCCCCTGTGACTTCTTCGGTTCGCACCTCGCGCAGTCTGCCCTTTACATGCAGGATGAAGGCCTGGTATACGAATCTGCCAAACGTTACTTTGGCGAGATAATGATGCCCTTCAGGACCAATATCCAGAAAAATATGGAAAAGCTAAAGGACTATAAAATCGATATCATTGCGCCGAGTCATGGCCCGGCTTACGATAAGCCGGAGTTCATTCTCAATGCCTACCGGAGCTGGGTTTTCGACGAACCGCGAAATATCGTTTTACTGCCGTATGTTTCCATGCACGGCAGTACCCATGAAATGGTCGATCATTTTGTCCAGGCATTAACCGAGAGAAACGTCAACGTCAAACAGTTTGACCTCACAGTTGCCGATCCGGGCAAGCTGGCTATTGCGCTGGTCGATGCCGCCACGCTGGTACTGGGCACGTGCACGGTCCTGGGCGGCGCACACCCGCTCGCTGCCAACGTGACTTTCCTGGCCAACGCCCTGAGGCCGAATTTAAAATTCGCCAGCATCATCGGATCTTACGGCTGGGGCACCAGGGCCGTTGAACAGATTACGGGAATGCTCTCCAATCTCAAGCTGGAGGTCCTTGAACCTGTATATATCAAAGGCAGTCCCCGTGAAGAAGATTTCAAGGCACTAGAAAAACTGGCTGATACTATAGCCCGCAAACACGTGGAGCGCGGATATAAATAGGGAGGTTAAACTATGTCTTATTGGATGTGCGAAAACTGTAACTTTGTAATCGAGTCGCCCAAACCACCCGACCCCTGCCCAGGCTGCAAAGATAAATGCGCTTTCATGGATGTGACGTGCTACACGCCTGACTGCGGCGGTGTGGGCACTCTGGACTCAAAATTGGTGGCACAACGAGTAATGAAAAAGGAGAAGCCCGGCAAGATAATGCGCTTCAGCGACCTCATAAAAGGCAGGACTTCTGAAGGAAAAGAAAAACATATTCCTACCATCGAGTTGGCCAGAGGCCAGGGAACTAAAGGCAAAGACCTGGTCGAGATCGAAGTGGGCAGGCAAGCGCCTCATCCCAATACACCCGAGCACTATATCGTCTGGGTCCAGGCCTTTGGCGCTAAGAAGGATGGACAGGTGCTCGACCTGGGGCGAAGGGCTTTTAAACCGGGGGAAGGTAAACCTGTTTATCAGTTTGAAATCGACGCCTCGCAATTCAAACACCTGTTTTCGTTCTCATACTGCAACCAGCATGGCGTCTGGGAACAGCACCTGGAAGTGTGATTTCAGCATAACGCAGATAAGCATTAGAAGGTGAACAAATGGCAGTTGTAGGACCTGACGGGTCACCCACGGAATCCGGCTCCAAGATACTTCTGGCCATTATGGCGGAGATGACGACGCCGGAGCTTATAGCCCAGAGCACCGGCCTCGCTCTGTTCTTGATCAAGAGCGGGCTGCACGATCTGGAGAAGGCCAAGCTGATAAGGCGTTCGGGCGAAGGCTACATCCTGGACCAAAAGGGGATAGACCTTTTAAGTTGATCGGGCGGAATAGTCCCGGTCGTCAGCATTTTTTATAAGGAGGTGCGCAAATGGCGATTGATCCGGTATGCAAGATGCAGGTAGACGAGAAAAAAGCTGCGGCGACATCCGAATACAAGGGCAAGAAATACTATTTTTGCGCTATGGGCTGCAAGAAAGCCTTCGATGCCAACCCGGAGAAATACCTGGCGGAAAAGAAGGAGAAGTAAAAGCTGAATCACTGCCCTGGAAAGTGGACTGAGTAGTGACGTATTTAATAATCTAAGGAGAAATATATAATGGCTGAAGTCCAAATCAACAAAGACCAGTTTCAGGCATTAGCCGCAAATCCTAACGAAGAGCCGGTCGTCATGCTCAATCTACTCAAGTTTAAAGATAAAGGTGGTCGCGAGTCCTATGCGCGCTACATGGAAGAAACCGCCCCTTTCCTGGAAAACATAGGCGGCAAGGTACTTTATTTCGGCAAGGCTAAAGAGTTACTTGGTGGAATGGAGACATGGGATATTGTGATGCTCGTCCGATATCCCTCTCGCAAGGCGTTTCTCAGTATGGCCACCAATCCCGACTATCTTAAGATTCACCGATATCGTGAAGAAGCTCTTGAACGGGCGGTCCTGTATGCGACTGATCCAATTAAGTTCGAGGAGGTGCTTTCCGTTTAGTGAGGCACCGGTGAAATCAGTTCCGTTATTAAATGATCTAGTTTATGTGAAGGGTGGAGTTATTATGTTCTTATTAAAATCTGCTAAACGCCGCATCACCGTAATGGTCTTTATGTCAGTCATATTGGCCGCTGTAATCCTGGTTGCCTCGGCCTGCCAGGCTCCACAACCCGCAACCCCGACTCAAACTCCAAGTGCGCAGACCCCGGCGCCGTCTGCATCGCAGACCGTCCAGGTTATAGGCAATCCTACCGGTGTTGTCTGGGTTGCCGATGGCATAATTTCACCGGGTGAGTATCAAAACACTCAGTCTTACGGCGATTACACCATCAACTGGTCCAATGACGATCAGTATGTCTATATAGGCATGCAGGCCAAGACGATGGGATGGGTTGCAGTTGGCTTTGGCGCCACTACCTTTATGAACAACGCCAATATCGTACAGGGCTACTTCAATAACGGCAAGGCTGTAGTGGCCGACCAGTATAGCTCCGGCAATTTCGGACCGCACGATGATATTACCAGCCTGGGCGGGACGTATGCCATACTGGATTCCGGCGGCACCCAGGCCAATGACACTACCACCATCGAGTTCAAACGCAAACTCGATCCCGGCGGCCAGTACCACGCCGCGTTGGTAAAGGGCAGTAATAAAATTATCTGGGCTTACGGCGGCGACAACCAGTTCCTGATAAAGCACATATCACGGGGAGAAGGCGCTATAACTATTCAATAACAAACGCAGGGACTATAATCAAAGTTGAAAACGTGTGTGACAGCGTGAAATAGCTGCCGCAGCGCCGGCCAAACGGAATAAATTATGAAGACTAAGACTGTCTGCTCAGTCATTGTCCTGATTATTTTAACGGTTGCCGCGCTTCAGGCTTGTTCGTTCGGAGCGCCTTCGACGCAAATGAAACAGCTTGAATCGGTGCAGATCAAAGAATATCAGGGACAAAATCTATCTTCCATCGCGGATTTTCATGAGAATTCCATCAAAGGCCCTCAGTACGTCGATAATGTCTCCTACCGATTGAAAGTGGACGGCCTGGTCCAGCAGCCGGAGACATATACCTACGAAGATGTGATTAATAACCATCCGAGCTATCAGAAGCTGGTTACACTCGATTGCGTCGAAGGATGGTCGGTAACCATACTCTGGCAGGGAGTCCTGGTCAACGACCTCATCTCTCCGGCCGGCATCAAGCCGGATGCCAAGGTAATTATTTTCCACGCTTACGATGGCTATACCACTTCTCTGCCTCTGCAATATATTCAGGACAATAACATCATGCTGGCCTACAAGATGAACGGCGTCATCCTGCCGCCCGAGCGTGGCTTCCCCTTTGAACTGGTCGCCGAGCAGAAATGGGGCTATAAGTGGATCAAGTGGGTAACCGAGATCGAGCTGTCCAGCGATGAAAACTACCGCGGCTACTGGGAACAGTCGGGCTATTCCAACGAAGGCAGCCTGGATAAGCCTTTTCTTGAGCGCTAAAAGCCAATTTTATTAGCGGTGGCCCGGCGCCGTCCCAGTTACCTTTTCTTAAACCCAGGCCTACTGTATAATATTCATTTTGAAATTCATTACACGAGGACCATCATGAAACCCCAACATCTAATATCTGTTCTCATGCTCATTGTCGTTCTACTTTCCTCTGTCTTACTCTCCTGTGGCCCCGGCAAGGTAACCTATGATCCCGCTAAGACTTATGCCGCCGTGATCGCTATCGACCTGCCGGCCGCACGGACAACCCTGGACGATATCAGGCAAAAATCCTCCGCGGAAGGTTTCGATGTCGGCCCCGTCGAATATTACCAGCCTGGCCAGGAAGATTTTGTACCCATTATTAAGAGACTGACTTCAGAGGCCACTATAGGGATGTTATGGATAGCAAGCGGGCTCGAAGACATTCCGGGCATACAGGCCGCTGTTGCTAAAGCCGGATATACGGGCCAGGTACGCCTGATGCCCGTTTACCCCCCTTCCCCCTATCACCCATGAGCAGCCTTAACGGGTGGTTTTCGCTTTGACCGTTAGCTTAAGGCCGTCAATGCCGGTTACGGTCACTTCGCGGCCCTTTTCTATGTTCCCTCCATCGGCATGAGCCTTCCACAGTTCGCCGTTCACCCTGATGAAACCTTCCGGGCTCAGCGCCCTTTCCACCGTACCAGTTCTGCCGATAATCGATTCCGGCGCGTTTACTTTCTTGTACGTAATGGTCGGATGCCCGATACGATACATTATGTAAGAATATATGGCGAAAAGGCCGAGGGCCACGAACAACACCCAGAGAGGCCACACTATACCCCAGAGCGGCAAAATCCACAGGACGAGGACGGCAAGCCCGGCCTCCTCAACGATCGTGCTTATTATCGAGTAGATTGTATGCCATCTAGCGGGGTCACGCTGCTTCAAACCCTTTTGACCATTCTTTATATTGCCCGTCTCATTTTTCATTGCTACGATTATGTCACAAAGCGGGATACGGGTAAATCCCTATACAATAATTGATAATCTAAATGATATAATCTTCACAAACGGGCTCATAGCGGCGGTATTTAGATGGCTGAAATAGATAAAGTCAAGCAAAGGATAGTCCAACTCAGGGATCAGCTCAATTATCACAGTCACCGTTACTATGTACTGGATAGCCCGGAGATAAGCGACTCGGAGTATGATACGCTCCTGCAAGAGCTTAAGAAGCTGGAAGAAGCGCATCCCGAGCTGGTCACTGCCGACTCGCCTACACAAAGGGTTGGTGGAGAGCCCATCGCAGCCTTCGGCATCGTTAACCACCCTCGTCCCCTTCTGAGCCTGGCCAACGCTTTCAGCGACGAGGATGTGGACGCCTGGCACAAGCGTATCTCCAATCTGCTGCCTGGGCAGAGCTTCGATTTTGTCTGCGAATTAAAGATAGACGGGCTGGCCATTGCGCTGACCTATGAAAATCGCATGTTCACCGTCGGCGCCACCGCGCGGCAACGGGGTACAGGGTGAGAATATTACTCAGAACCTCAAGACCATCAGGAGCATACCGCTCTCCGTCTCCGAGGATGCCCCGCCCAGGTTCGAGGTGAGGGGTGAAGCCTATTTGCCTAAAGATGGACTGAAAAAGCTCAACGAGGAGCGCGCCTCCGAGGGCTTGCCCTTATTTGCTAATCCCCGCAATGCAGCGGCCGGGTCTGTCAGGCAGCTCGACCCCAGGATCACAGCAGGGCGGCCTCTCGATATCTTTATCTATCAACTCGGATGGGCCGAGGGTAAAAACCTGCCCGGCACGCACTGGGATATCATGCAGTATTTACGCTCACTGGGATTCAAGATCAACCCCTACCTGATCCACTGCCGTAATATCGACGAAGTCAAAGATTTCTATCAAGGCTGGACGGATAAGCGCGAGGGGCTTCCTTACGATATAGACGGCGTCGTAATCAAGGTCAATTCTATCGCTTTTCAGGAGGAGCTCGGGGCGGTGGGACACGACCCCCGCTGGGCCATCGCTTATAAATTCCCGGCTGTCCAGGGTACCACGCGCCTGCTGAATATAGGCATTAACGTGGGCAGGACCGGCAGCCTCAATCCCTACGCCATCCTGGAGCCCGTCAATATCGGCGGAGTCACCATCAGCAGGGCTACGCTTCATAATGAGGATGACATCCACCGTAAGGATATCCGCATCGGCGACTGGGTACTGGTGCAGCGCGCCGGTGAGGTGATACCCGAGATCGTCGAGCCCATCGTTAGCCGCCGCACCGGAGAGGAAAAAGTTTTTTATATGCCCCGTAACTGTCCCGAATGCGGCGCCGAGGTTATCAGGCTTGAGGGCGAAGCGGTTCATCGCTGCACCAATACCGCCTGCCCGGCTCAGGCGCTTGAATCGATCATCCACTTCGCCAGCAAAGGAGCCATGGATATAGACGGTGTGGGCGAAAAGCTTTGCCAGTCCCTTTTTGAGGAAGGCCTCATAAAAGACTCCGGCGATCTGTATTACCTGACCAGGGACCGGTTAATGGGGCTTGAAAGAATGGGAGAGAAAAGCGTTTCACGCGTGCTGAATTCCATTGATGCCAGCAAGCAGCGGCCCCTGGCGAATCTTATCTTCGCACTGGGCATACCCAACATCGGCGGTGAGACGGCCTCGGTGCTGGTGCAGCATTTCAGCAGCATCGACTCCCTCTCCAAAGCGTCTCGTGAACAGTTGATAGCCATCCCTTCCATCGGTCCTAAAGTGTCCGACGGCATCCTGGCCTTTTTCCGCCAGCCGCAGAATACCGCCATCATTGAAAAGCTCAGGACAGCAGGAGTAAAGATGGCATCGGCCGAGACCTTGATGAAAGACCTCCCTCTGTCGGGAGTTGAGTTCGTCATTACGGGACGGATGGAATCGGCGGGCCGGCAGGAACTGGAAACAAGGATAAGGCAACTGGGAGGCAAGGCCGGCAGCGACGTCACCCATAAAACCAACTTTCTGGTGGTGGGAGCCGACCCCGGCTCCAAGTTGGCCCGGGCACAGTCTCTGGGCACGCCCGTCATAAATGAGAATGAGTTAATGTCCAAATTAAAAGAGGCCGAGGCCAGGATAAAATAGTTCTCGATATGAAGATAATCGTTGGACTGGGCAACCCAGGCAGCACTTATAAAGGCAACCGCCATAATGCCGGCTTCCGCTGCATCGACTATATATCAGAAAGATGCTCCATCCCCGTTAAAAAACGGCTTTGCCAGTCGGATACAGGCCGCGGCGTAATCGCAGGGGAAGATGTTTTGCTGGTCAAGCCGCACACCTTCGTCAACCTCAGCGGCGAATCGGTGTCCTGCCTGCTCGACAAATTTCACGTCGAAACCAATGACCTACTTGTCATACACGATGACCTCGACCTCCCCACCGGCAGGTTGAGACTCAGGCTGGGCGGAAAATCCGGCGGCCACCGGGGCATAAAATCGATCATCAACCGCGTCGGCAGCGAAGACTTCTACCGTATTAGGATAGGCATCTCCAGGCCGGAGAGCACAGGCAACCGCTCGGCTCATGAACACGAGATCATAGACTATGTGCTGGGCGATTTCACGCCCGATGAGGAAGAGCTAATTCAAACTGCGGTTACCCTCGCCTCTGAAGCTATAGAGTGCCTTATCGCGGAAGGCATCAGCACAGCCATGAACAAATATAACCAGCGGATGAAGAAAGAGTGAACAAAGGCCAACTTCCCATTTTCTTGCCCGGGTTGTACAGGGACAAGGCTGGAAAGCGCTGAAGTAGTGGGTGAAAATTCTTGGCTACTTGGCTCTGAGTTTGGAAATCTCACTACGAATTATACCCAAAAGCTCAGTCGGTGAATTCGTCATTGCTGTCACCCCCAAAGCCTGTATACGTGTTCCGTACTGTTGTATGGCCCGAAAAGTGGAAAATATTACGAACGGGAAGTTGGAATTTTGCTCGCGAATCCCCTTTAGCAAATCAAAACCGGCACTGTAGTTATATCCACCTCTCTCTTTTCGCCCAATATCTGAAATGATGAGGGCATAATTGCCATCGTGAAATTTCGCCAGGCCATCCTCTGTGGACAGTGATAGCTCAACTTTAAAACCCATGTTGCGCAATTGTTGTATAAGAAAAATATTGTTCTTTGGATTGTCATCCACCCAGAGTATTGCCGTATCCTTTATCAAACTCTCGACTGAACCCTGTTCTTTTACCGCCTGCTCATATTGCTTGCTGCTTTCTACTGCACTCTTGAGCTCGGATAGATTCTTTCGCAGGTCATCGATTGCTATTTGTTGTTGTTGGTTGGCTTCCTCCATAGTTAACTCTTGACCGCCAATCTTCAACGTAAATTTTCGTGATTTAGCAGAATCTACAATTGCCGCAATAGCCGGCTTAAATGCAAAAATCAATATTATTACTATGATGGGCCAAAGAAGAACTGCCAGACCTTCAAGCACCTTCCCGATATCGGCCATACTAACCTCCCCTAAGTTGTCCAGGATATTTAGAAGTCAAATTGTAGCAAGGTATTGCAACTCCGGAATTATATTGGTCTTGCACAAATACTGTCAAACATCGGAAGATTGTACCTATTCGAGCCTGGACGAATCAGGATTGCTCTTATAACTTCCCATTGAAAAGCCGGCACTAGTCTATCCTTCCCGCCGTTTCAGAATCGGCAGAGTAAAAATCGGATTCAACCGCAGAAATATCTTTGATTAGCAGCGGGTCTTTTGCCCCCTCCTGCCACTGCAACTGGCGTGCCTTCCTGCGCAATTCGCCCAACTCTTTTATCAGCGCATTTTCCACAAGTACGTTTTTACTGGACGCCATCCCTTGTTCCATGGCTTCGTCAAGAGCATCCAGAACATTCGTATGCAAATTAAACGTAGCTTTCTTCGTCTTTTCACGCATATATTTGAACCTCTTCAAATACAATTATAGAACAATATTTCCCTTAATAAGCAAGCTATTCCAGGAAGCTTATTTAACTTGTATAAAATGAATATCAAAGCACTAAATAAACTTGGAGGTGGTTCCAAAAATAATTATTTCCGGCCGTAGATAATTCCGATAGACCCCAGCATAAAGGGGAGCTTTAACAGGGGCGGTATGAAGTCCTCGTGCCTGGTATCTATAAAGACAACCTCGCTTATACCCCAGCTCTTTATAGTCGTCACCAGATCATCCGTCTTGCCATAGACTTTCTTGTAGCGGAAGAGGTCATGAAAAACGAAGCTGCCACCCGGCTTCAATACCCGCAGTGCCTCCTTGATTACTTCCCGTTTATCTTTAACATCCTTAACCTCGTGAAAGACGAAGTTGCTGACTACAGCATCGAAGTATCCGGCCTCGAAAGGCAATGATCCCGCGCTTGCCTTGATAAACTCGCAACGGCGGTCCACGCGCTCAAGGCCGGCATTACTTTCGCACGCCGCTTTAGAGAAACCCCACTTCCCTCCCCAGTAATCGATGCCGGTAACCCGCGCCGCCGGGTATTTACGGGCCAGCTTCACCACCAGGGCGCCGTTGCCGCAGCCTATATCCAGCACCCTTCCCTGGCCATCCCACTCCAGCCGATCAAGCACCAGGTCACGTATTTTGGTCTGCAGGTCGCCTCCCAGCGATGAGAATTTATTGTAGGCATAGGCAAAATAGGTAAATACAATTAAAAAAAATACGGCGGGAATATATAGCCAGTAGGAAGCCCATGACAGGCCGATAAATACCAGCGCCAAGCTGCCGGGTATATAGATAAGCCATTTAGAAACCCAGTTGCCATAGTTGACCGCTTTCGTCGCGTCTTTATTCATTAAATTTAATTCATCCTTAACTACGAATTTTCATTTGGTCGGGTTCAAAAGTCTATGATACAACTTATATTGCCCCTGTTAAAAATCCGATGGTATAATGACAGAGCCTCGAATTTTAACCATGTTAATCATCTCGCCTCTTATAAACCAGCCTCGAAAATGATAGTAAAGGAAGATATGTATGAGCGGCAGCAACACAACGATTAAAAGCATCAACGCGCGGGAAATCATCGACTCCAGGGGCAATCCTACCATTGAAGTTGAGGTATTCCTCGACGGAGGCGCCAGCGGCAAAGCCGCCGTCCCTTCCGGCGCCAGTACCGGCAAATATGAAGCGCTGGAGCTGCGCGACGGCGACAGCAAAAGGTTCGGCGGACAGGGCGTACTGAAAGCAGTAAACAATGTAACCAGGATAATCCAGCCCGAAATGATCGGCTTCAGCGTATCCAGCCAGGAGAAGCTCGACCGTAAGCTAATCGATTTGGACGGCACACCCGACAAGTCGAAGCTGGGCGCCAACGCTATACTGGGCGTTTCGCTGGCTGCGGCCTACGCAGCGGCCAACGCCGCCGGCAAGCCGCTCTACCGCTATCTCGGTGGAGACGCCGGCGTGACACTGCCCGTTCCCATGATGAACATCCTCAACGGCGGCAAGCATGCCGAGAACTCAACCGATCTGCAGGAGTTCATGGTCCTGCCCACTGGCGCCAAAAACTTTGCCCAGGCCCTCCAGATGGGCTGCGAGGTCTACCACTCACTGAAGAAGGTTATCAGGGGCAGAAAACTGAACACCAACGTGGGCGACGAAGGCGGGTTTGCCCCCTCACTGCCCTCCAACAAGGATGCCGTCGAAGTCATACTCCAGGCCATCGAGTCGGCGGGTTATAAGCCCGGAGTCGACTGCAATATCGCCATCGACGCAGCAGCCAGCAGCTTTTATAAAGACGGCAAGTATGTACTGGAGCGCGAAGGCCGCACTCTCAGTGGCGCAGAGATGGTGGACTTCTACGCCGACTGGGTAGCCAGGTATCCTATCATCAGCATCGAAGACGGCCTGGACGAAGATGATTGGGACGGCTGGGTACTCCTGACTCAGAAGCTCGGCAATAAAGTGCAGCTGATCGGCGATGACATTTACGTCACCAATGTCAAAAGGATTAAAAAAGGCATCGATCTGAAAGCCTCCAACTCGGTATTGATCAAAGTCAACCAGATCGGCACCCTTACCGAAACGCTGGCTGCCATTTCTATGGCGCGCAAAGCAGGCTGGACCTGCGTGATCAGCCACCGGTCGGGCGAGACCGAGGATACTACAATAGCCGACCTGTCAGTTGCCGAGAATACCGGCCAGATAAAAACGGGCGCACCCTGCCGCAGCGAGAGGGTGGCCAAGTATAACCGCCTCCTCAAAATCGAGGAAGAGCTCGGCAGCAGGGCCAAATATTTGGGCCGAAAGCTTTAGTTGTTTAGGAGGGAAAAGCTTCATGGAGCTGTTTAAGGGCATCAATCAGATCAAAGTGCCTCTGCCCAACGTTAACATGGAAAGCGTTAACGTCTACATCATCGAAGGCATTAACGGCAACCTGATGATCGATACCGGTTGGAACACGCCGGAATGCTTCAATGCGCTGGCCCAGGAGATGAAAAACAGCGGCTTCGCCATGAAGGATATTACCGATATTGTGATTACCCATATCCATCCCGACCACTTTGGGCTGGCCGGCAAGATCGCCGAGCTCACCGCAGCCAAAGTCATGGTAGGGAAAATCGAGAGCAGCCTGATCGATTCCCGCTACGGCCATCCCGATGATCTGATGAAGCAGGTATCCGCCTTTCTTAAGTCCAACGGAGTGCCCGACTGGGAATTGAAAATGCTCACCGAAGCATCCTTGAACATACGAAACAACATCGCGCCGGTCAAGTCCATCGTCGAGCTTAATCCCGGAGACAAAGTCAGCATGGACCCTTATGAGTTCCAGGTTTTGCTAACGCCCGGGCATTCTCCCGGCCATATCTGCCTTTATGAGCCGAACAAGAAATACTTGTTCTCAGGCGACCATGTACTGGCTGAGGTAGCCCCCAACGTCAGTTACCATATCCAGACAGGCGATAACCCCCTCGGAGATTATGTCAACTCTCTCAACTCCCTGGCCGAACTCGAGGTCCGCTTCGTGTTCCCTGGCCACGGCTCGGTCTTCAGCGGCCTGGCCCCCAAGATTGATGATATAATGCATATACACCGCGACCGGATGAGGGGCATACAAAAGATTATGGGTGTGGAGATGAAAAGCGGCTACGACGTGGCCAAAGGCATACCCTGGATCGTTAACGGCGAGACCGTCCAATACGACAAGCTGGAACCAATTGACCGTCGGCTGGCTGTGCTCGAAACCCTGGCGCACCTGCAATTCATGGTAGCCGAAGGGCAGGGCAAAAAAGTGGCCGATGGAGAAAAGACCGTCTATTTCTCGGGTGAATAATGCAGGATAAGCTCTTAAAGAAAATCCAGTCGCTTAATCTGGAATATAGCGACCGTCCCCAGCCGGAACTGCTGGTCGCCATGCCCAATCCTTCGGCCGAGCAGGAGTATGAGGTACAGATTGTATCCCCGGAGTTCACCGCGCTCTGCCCGGTCAATACCGCTCAGCCCGATTTTGCCACGGTCACCATCAACTATGTGCCGGGTAAATATATTATCGAGTTCAAATCGCTCAAAGCTATATTTAACCAGCTACAGGACGGTAGCGATATTTTATGAAGCGTCGACCAACCGCATCCTCAAAGACCTTGTCAGCCGCGGTCAAGCCGCGCTGGATGGAGATTATCACCGACTGGAACGTGAGGGGCGGCATCTCGACCAGGATTACATGTTCCTATGGCAAGAAAAAGCCCGATATAAGGAGGTTTATTCATGGCTTATAAAATAGGTATCAACGGATTTGGACGCATCGGACGCCTGGTCTACCGCGCTATGAAGCAGCATTACGGCGATAAGCTCGATATAGTCGCCGTCAACGATCTTACGGACGCCAAGACCAACGCCCATATGTTTAAATACGACAGCACTTATGGCATCTATCCAGGCAAAGTCGAATCTACTGCGGATTCCATAGTCATCGACGGCGCCATTACCAAAGTTATCGCCGAGCGCGACCCGGCCAAGATTCCCTGGAAGGACCTGGGCGTCGAAGTCGTGGTTGAATCCACGGGCCTTTTCACCGACGGCCTCAAGGCGGCCGCCCACTTTCAGGGAGGGGCCAAAAAGGTCATCATCTCCGCCCCTGCCAGCAACGAAGATATAACCATAGTCCTGGGCGTCAACGACGACAAATACGACCCCGCCAAACACAAGATCATTTCCAACGCCTCCTGCACCACCAACGGCCTGGCGCCGGTGGTCAAGGTGTTGAACGACAGCTTCGGCATCAGCAAGGGGCTTCTGACCACGGTCCATTCCTATACCAACGACCAGAGGCTGCTGGATATGTACCACAAGGACCTGCGCAGGGCCAGGGCAGCCGCTCTCAACATCGTTCCCACCTCCACCGGCGCGGCCAAAGCCCTTTCGCTGGTTATTCCGGAGATGAAAGGCAAGCTTCACGGCATCTCCCTCAGGGTCCCGACCCCCACGGTCTCCCTCTGCGATTTCGTCTGCAACCTGAACCAGGACGTCACCCCCGACCAGATCAATGCCAAATTCAAAGAGGCTGCTGCGGGTAAAATGAAGGGCATACTCGAATATTGCGACGAGCCGCTGGTGAGCACGGACTTCAAGGGCAACCAGCACAGCTCGATATTCGATTCGCTCGAGACCATGGTGCTGGGCGGCAATATGGTTAAGGTGCTCGCCTGGTATGATAACGAATGGGGCTATAGCTGCCGGGTGGCCGACCTGGCCCTCATGATATTCAGCAAAGGCCTTTAAACCGCAGGCGCTTGTGTCGACCGGGAATGAAATGCCGGTCAGCTTTTCGCTGACCTCCCAGAGCTTGCGCGCTGTCTCTATATCGTAGGTTGCCTTCGACGATTTACACATGGCGCCCTGCGTCCTGACGCGCTGGAACTTCAGGTGCTGCCCGGTCTGGAAGTATTTGCCTGAAACCCCTTCCACTTCGGGCGAGCAGGCCAGGAAGGTCGGCAGCACAGCGCCTTCCTCCGGGCCCTTCATCACGGACTTGAAGAATAAATCAATCAGCCTGTTGGAGTTTTCCCACAGCCTCGAGGACACCCCTCCCGGGCAGACGCAAGTAGCAGTCACTCCCGTCCCCTCCAGCCTGCGCGCCAGCTCGTAGGTGAAGAGGATGTCGGCCAGCTTGGACTGCGCATAGGCTGCATCCCGGTTATATGACTTTTCGCCCTGCAGATTGTCGAAGTCCAGCCTGGCCGAACGGTGAGCCATCGAGGTAACGTTGACAATCCTCGAAGGCGCGCCTGCTTTAAGCAAATTCATCAGCAGGTTGGTCAATGTGTAGTAGGCCAGGTAATTGACGGCGAAGGTCATCTCGATCCCATCGTCGGTCAGGACCCTTTTGTCCATGACGACCCCGGCGTTGTTGACCAGCACATTCAGCTCCTTGTGCATTACCTTTATGGCCGCCGCCATCCGCCTTATCTGGTATTGCGAAGAAAGGTCCACCCAGAACATGTCCAGCGATTTGTTGCCCGTCTTTTCCTTGATTTCCGCCAGAGCTTCACGTCCCCTGTTGGCATCACTGCACACCATAATGACGGAAGCCCCCCTGCTGGCCAGGCCCAGCGCTATCTGCTTGCCAATGCCGGAACTTGCGCCCGTTACCAGGCACTGTTTGGCGCTCATATCTTCTTGCATCTTTATCTTCCTGACATTATTTTACGTTGACGGCAGTATTTAAGCGTTCCACGCCTTTATCAATGTATAAATCATCGGGTATATGCAGTTTAATCGCATGGTTCGGGCAGACCTCGATACAATGTCCGCAACCGACGCAGCCCTATGTTATCACTGACCTTCCGTTCACCTGGGCTATCTTTTCTATAAAACAGGCCGTCTTGCAAGTCCCGCAGCCGGTGCACGCTTCGGTTACTTCCACCCTCACTCCCGGCATACCTGTTACCCTATTGGCGATATGGGGGTTTATGTCCGGCAAAAACCTCCAGAGGCAACAACAGGGACAGCAATTGCATACGGTCAGAAGGTTTTCTCCCGGCCCGATGCCCAGCCAGGTCGCATCGAGCTTATTTCTGCCGATCAGGTGAAACAGTCCCTGCTCGTCGCACGCCGTATGTGCTCATGTGCTTCCTCTTTGGTTACCAGTCTGCCCAGCGCCGGGTTGATGCCGAGCACCGCCTTTCCCAGGAACAGGCAGCCCAGGTTTTGAGGATAGTCCTTGCAATTCGAGCTCTTACGGCAGATGCAGAAACTCATCACCCAGCGATATCCGGCCATATCTATGAAGCGGTGGATGAGCTCCGAGGGCAAAACAGTCTGTGCCGGCTGAGCAACATCCATGCCTACCTCTACCACCCGGTCATTGGGAAGGTAGATAGTATCGTCCATGTCGAAAAACCAACGTTCCAGCACCCTGTCCAGCACCGGCACCCTTGTAAGGCGGGCCAGCATGTACCTGAGCGGAAACAGCGGTTTGACTAACTTTACTATCCAGGGTGGACGGGAAATTGTCTTAACACTCCTTTTGAGATAGCCTGATGATTTCTGCATAACCGACAAATTTTAAAGCAGAACCGATCGAAAAACAATCCTTCTAAACTTTCTATTGCATTCCACGTTTCTATATAATAGACGCCGGGTAATCCCCGAGGTAACCTGGTGTTATTTGAAGAACAACTTGTACAGAGGGCCGTAAATGGAGACCAAGCAGCATTTACGCAATTATACGATATGCACTTTGACCGGATATACCGGTATATCTACGTCAAGGTGCATAGCCAGGCCGCGGCCGAGGACTTAACGCAGGACGTGTTTATTAAGGCATATGAGGCAATAAACTCTTACAAATGGCGTGACCTTCCGTTTACCGCCTGGCTATTTAAGATTGCCCATAACCGTGTTATCGACCACATCCGTAAAATCTCCCGTGAGAAAAACGTCAGCCTGGAGGAGGCCGACGCCATCTCCGCCGGCGATCCGGTCTACATGACCGAACAGAATTACGAAGTTTTCCAGCTCAAGAACGCACTCGAACAGCTCCCGGCCGCCCAGAAGGAAGTGGCCACCCTGCGCTTTATCTCGGAGCTTTCCATAGCCGAGGTTGCACTGACGCTGGGTAAAAGCGAGGGCACTGTCAAGGCCCTTCAATTCAATGCTGTGGCGTCCCTGAGAAAATTGCTTTACGGTCAATTCGATGTCTAAGAGAATCGAAGAAGTATTCAACGACTGCTTTGAGAGGCTGCTCCTCGGCGAGAGCCTTGAAAGCTGCTTGCTCAGGTACCCAGAGTATGCTGCCGAGCTCGATTCTATGCTGCGCACGGCCTTCGACGTTAAGAGGAAGGCCTTCCCTGTCCAGCCCAGGCCGGAATTCAAATACTGGGCACGCGTCAGGATGCAGAATATACAATACTACTCGCAGCCAGAGCCACAGGAAGAGAAAATCAGTTTCTCCAATCTTAGGCGCAACCTGGCCTTCTCCCTAACAGCATTGCTGGTACTTATAATAGCCACCAGCGGCACGGTTGCCGCCTCATCGCAGGCCATGCCTGACGAGCCGCTTTACGGCGTTAAAATGGCTGTAGAGCAGGCACAGATTACCTTGACAACTTCTGATGTGGGCAAGGCCACGCTTTATGCGCAGCTTGCCGAAAAAAGGGCCCAGGAAATCGCCGCTATGGCTGATAAAGGCAAGACCGACGAGGTGATAGCGACTACGGCCAAGTTGAACTACCAGTTGGACCAGGCAGACGCCCTTCTATCCAAGTACGAAGCCGCGCTGGCCGCCTCCGGCGGCCTCGCCCCTGCTCCTTCTTCATCGACGGCAGTTGTATCAACGCCAAGCACGGTTCCCTCTTTGAAGTCGATTACGCCGACTATTACCGTCGCTCCACCGGTTTCCAACGCCACATCAACATCCGTATCCGGTAGTACCGCTACATCTACACCGACCAATGTCGAAAATACCACCGTGGTGAACCCTGCTGTTATATCGGCGCCGGTACAGCCGTCCGGCGGTGCCGCTGCTGAGAATGCCACGGCTGAGAATGTCACTATTGTATCAGCGCCTGTTCAACCTCCCCTTCCCATTGGCGAAAATATGACTTCTGAAAATGCCACCTGGGCTGGACCCCCTACGCTGCCTCCAGTCACGGTCGCCGCAGAGAACGTTACAACGGAGAATGTGACCAACGCACCGGGGCCGAGGCATCCCACCTTCGCCCATGCCACCGACAATACTTCGGCCGCCAAGCGTTACGCTGCCTTGGTGCAGGCCATTAAAGACGCCACTGCGGCACAGTCCGATATCGACACTTCAACCGATAAGAGCCTCACTATACTTCAAAACGCATTGGATACAGCCCCCGAGTCGACCAAATCGAGCCTCAATGCTGCCATCGAACGCACCAAGAAATCCAGGGCGCACATAACTTCCCTTCAGAACCAGTCACAGGTTTCTGACAATACGTCGACTTCAGCCGGCTCTTCCGATAACACTTCCGGGCAACAGAGCACTACTACCAATCAGCAGACTACCACCACCAATCAGACAACTACTACCAACCAGCAGTTCGCGCTCTCACTGGCCAGCAGACTACTACACAAGGTTCCAGCAGACCGTTAGCGGCCGTTAAAATGCCCTGCCTCATTTTGTAAATACGACAAATTAATTAACCATAAATTGTCAATTTTGAAGGAGGGTTAGCTAGTGTCAAAAAATAGTCTCATGCGGACGGCCTTGATCGTCCTGGCCGTCTCGATCGTTTCGCTGGCCGGATGTTCTACCGTACAACAGTGGGGCAGAATCCAAAGCACTTCATCGGCCACAGTCACACATATGCCCGCGCTTCCAGCCCCGGCCCCGTCAGCGCCCATGGAGTCCTTTAAAGGGAGCACCCCTTACTATAGTGCCGATAACTCCGTCGCCGGAGGTTCACAGAACGGACAGGATACCGAGCGCAAAATCGTACGCACCGCCTCTGTCTCGCTGGAGGTGGCTGACATACAAAAGGCGCTGGACTCCATTTCCGCACTGGCAGTCCAATACGACGGCTATGTAGTCTCTTCGAACCGCTACAATTCCGGTGACGACCAGGGGATGGACAACTCTATCCGGGTCCCCTCTGAAAGCCAGGGCGGAGACATATCGATCAGGATCCCCGCCGATAAATTCGACGAGGTCATGCAGAAGCTGACCGCCCTGGCTGTCAAAATACTGAGCCAGAGCACCAATAGCCAGGACGTTACCGAGCAGTACACCGACCTTCAGTCCCAGCTCAAGAACCAGCAGGCCGCAGAGGCCCAGTACCTGGAGATTCTCAAAAAAGCAGATAACGTCTCGGATATACTGGCAGTACAAAAGGAGCTGACCGATGTAAGGGGCGCCATCGAGAGCCTTCAGGGCCGCATTCAGTACCTGGACCGCACTTCCGATATGTCCCTGATCCAGGTGACGCTCACCAAGACCAGGCCCATCGGCGAAAGCACCTGGGACGTTCCGGGAATATTCAAGTCCGCCGTGGACGGCCTTATCACCTTCGGCAAGGGTCTGCTTTCCATCTTGATCTGGCTGCTGGTCTTCGCACCGGTCTGGATAATCATCCTGGTAGTGGTGTGGCTCATAGTCAGACGCGTAAAAAAGATGAAAAAGGCCTGAGAAATGCAGGCTAAATACGTTATAATAGGGCAGCCCCGATGTTATCGGGGCTGCCCTCTATTATTTCATGGATATACGTCTACGAAGATAAGCTCCAACCGCACCTATAATTTGAACTCCCAGCTGCAATAATAATCATCCTTGCTCTTTCGCGGCGGAGTGGTCAGCCGGGTCACCTTGATATCAGGGTTGAAATACGTTGCATAAGCCTGGTTGATGCGGACCTCGACATTATTGCAGATATCGTTTTCCCTGCCCTTGCCCTCTCTTTCAAGGGCGTTCACCGTGGGGCAATGCAGCACCTTCCAGATACAGTGGTTTTTACTGACCATCTCAAACTCGGACTTGATATTCCAGGCCCAGGGCGTGAGTTGGAATGCCTTCATCAAGGACTCGACATCCCGGCCGGTGATATTGAAGGCTTTGGTGATCCTGCCCAATTCGGAGGCGCAGAGCCTTTCCCACACGGCGATATCGCAGGCCAGGGCTTCGTCATTGCCTGAGCGGTCCATGACCGCCAGATACCAAAATCCGTCCAGTGCTTTGTAAAGCTGGGCGTATGTCCTGATCAGTTTTTCCAGTGCCTCATGCGAAAAATCCCCGGGGTTAAGGTCTGCATTGAAATCTCCGCTGTAATCATCAAGTTTCTTCAAGAGTGCCCTCCTACATATCCGACGGCTCGGTCAGTAAAAATTGCATTTCACCGGAATTATATTGAAAAACACAGCCTATTTCTATCAGCAGACTATAAGCAGAGATACGCTATAATAGAGGGGCGGCTTATTTCAAGCTGCCTGTATTATTTTTGGAGTAAAGCCAGACTATTGAAATCGCTGAAACCTGTCGAATGGAAGGGCGGCAGGCTGAGGCTGCTGGACCAGACCCTGCTGCCGCACAAAGAGAAATACCTTGAGACGGCCGACTACCGCCAGGTCATCAGCGCCATCAAGCAGCTTAAAGTGCGAGGCGCGCCGGCCATAGGCGTGGCCACGGCCTATGGCATCGCTCTGGCGGGACTGGAGATCGAGGCCGCCGACAGGGCCTCGTATATCAAACAGCTCGAACGCATCTTCAAGCAGTTCGCATCCGCCCGGCCTACGGCGGTCAACCTTTTTTATGCCATCGACCGCATGAGACAGGCCGTCAAAGGCAAAAAGACTGTTCCCACCATCAAACAGGCCGTGGTCAAGATCGCCGTTTCTATACACCGGGAGGAAGACCGGGCCATGGCTGCCCTCAGCCGCTATGGCGCCGCATTGATAAAGGACGGTTTCACCGTGCTAACCCACTGCAATACGGGGCAACTGGCCACGGGGGTACGCTACGGCACGGCCCTGGGCGTTCTCAAGGCTGCCGCCGAACAGGGCAAGAGCATCTCGGTTTACGCCGACGAGACGCGGCCGCTGCTGCAGGGCTCACGCCTGACCGCCTGGGAGCTCTCCCGGCTGCGCATACCGGTCACAGTCATCACTGACAACATGGCCGGCTCGTTTCTCAACCGTCATAAGATCGATTGCGTCATCGTGGGCGCCGACCGCATCGCCGCCAACGGCGATACGGCCAACAAGATCGGCACCTATTCGCTGGCCGTGCTGGCCAAAGAGAACCGCGTGCCATTCTATATCGCCGCCCCCATCAGCAGCATAGATATCACCCTCAAATCCGGCGCCGGCATCCCCATCGAGCAGCGCAGCCCGCAGGAGGTGCTGGAGCTGCAGGGCATACCGACAGCGCCAGCCGGCGTGGACGCGGCCAACCCGGCCTTTGACGTCACGCCCGCCCGCTATATTACGGCCATCGTCACCGAAAAGGGTATAATCAGACCACCCTTCAAGACCAATATCCAATCTATATTACAGGAGGCTCGTTAATGCAGGAAGCAAAGGTAGGCATCATCGGCGGCAGCGGCCTGTACTCGCTGGAAGGCCTGACCAAAGTCAGGCAAGTCAAGATCAAGACCCCCTTCGGCGATCCCAGCGACGCCTTTACGCTGGGTCACCTGGAGGGCGTTAATGTCGCCTTCCTGCCGCGCCATGGGGTAGGGCATCGTATCATGCCGACCGAGCTGCCCTCACGCGCCAACATTTATGCATTCAAATCGCTGGGAGTCGAATATATCATCGCCATCTCGACTGTGGGCAGCCTTAAAGAGAAGATCAAGCCGACCGATATCGTGATACCCGACCAGATCATAGACCGCACCACACTGCGCCCCGACACCTTTTTCGGCAACGGCATAGTCGGTCATATCGCCTTCGCCGATCCCTACTGCGCCGACCTGGGCGACGTGCTCTACGACAGCGCGCATAAGACCGGGGCGCGCGTGCATGACGGGGGCACCTGCATCGTCATGGAGGGTCCGCAGTTCTCCACACGTGCCGAATCCGAGCTTTACCGCTCGTGGGGCGCCGACGTTATCCTGATGACGGCCCTGCCCGAAGCCAAGCTGGCCAGGGAGGCCGAGATATGCTACGGCATGATGGCCATCGTCACAGACTATGACTGCTGGAACGAGGTGAGCGAGACCGTCACCGCCGACATGGTCATATCCAACCTCCTAAAAACGCTAGAAACGGCCAAGAAAGCGCTCAGGCATGCCATCGTCAACCTGCCCAAAGAAAGGAAGTGTGCTTGCGGACATGCCCTTGAAAATGCCATAATTACCGCCCCCGAGTTAATCCCGGATAAAGCCAAAAAGGACCTGGATATCATAATAGGCAAGTATATTAAATAGGTAAGTAAACATGGCCGGATTCAATTTCGATTGCAGGGCAACCATGATCGGCAGCGTACCATACGCCGATGCCGATTCCGGCTGTTCGCGTCTGGAGAACTTCCTGCACAATATCCCCGCCTGGCCGCAGTTGCCCATGCGCTCCAACCTGGAGAACATGTATATACAGTACAGCGAAGGCTTCCCCGGCATTGCCATCGACGGACAGAAAATATCCGTCGTGCGCGGCCCCGATTTCGATCAGTTGCTCGAACGGGTTTTCTACGATGCCTCGGAGGACAATTTCGATAAATACGCCATCAGCCCCGAATATGCCGCCGGCCTATACTGCGCCGCCACCCACGGGACGGACCACGACATCTTAAAGGGGCAGGTTACGGGCCCTATTAGCTGGGGACTGTGCGTCACCGACGACTCCGGCCGCGGCATCATCTACGATGAGATACTGGCCGACGCCGTGGTCAAGTTCCTGAAGCTGAAGGCTGCCTGGCTCGAGAATTTTCTCTCCAAACGCGCCAAACAGACGCTTATATTCGTCGACGAGCCTTACCTGGCCTCGCTGGGCTCGGCCTTCGTGGCCCTCAGCGACGAGCAGGTCTCTTCGTCCATCGGCGAGGTCCTGAGCGGTATAAAGGGGCTCAAGGGCGTCCATTGCTGCGGCGTGACCAGCTGGCCTCTGCTGCTGGACCTGCCCATAGACGTGCTGAGTTTCGATGCTTATAACTACCTGGATTCGCTGCTATGCTACCGCTCCGAGGCGGTATCCTTCATCAAGCGCGGCGGTTCCATCGCCTGGGGCATAGTCCCCAACGACCCCGAGGACCTGGCAAAGGAGACGCAGGCCAGCCTTTACCGCAGGTTCAATGAGGCCATAGAGCAATTCGCCGTGGACGGCCTGACCGGGGCGGAGATAGCGGCGCACAGCCTGATAACCCCCACCTGCGGCCTTGCCTCGCTGACGCCCAGCGCGGCCGACGAAGCATTCTTCCTGCTGAAGGCGGTATCCAACAAGGTCCGCCAAAATTACGGTCTGTGAACCTGACAAATTTGATATCCTGAACTACTTCGTAGATAATACACGAAGAAATAACCATAAAAGTAACGATATAAAGGTAGGGCAATGAACAAAAGAAAGAAAATGGCAATTCTGAAACACCGTCACAAGAAGAAGAGGGCGGAAGAGCGAAGGAAGGCTTTACTGGTCGCCTCCGGCGGGTCGCTTAAACCCGTCGTCAAAGTCGCCCCCAAAAAAGAGAAGGAATTGCCCAAGCCGGTCAAGGCCTTGGCCGACATCCTCAAGCAGAAAGAGGCCGAGATAGTCCAGAAGGCAGCGCAGGCCAGGGAAAAGGGCGCTCCGGTCAAAAAGTCCGAGGTATCCGAAAAGCATGAAAAACAACCCATAAAAGCTGAGAAGGTTGAGAAAGTCGAAAAGGCCGAGAAACCGAAGAAAGCTCCCGTCAAGAAAGCTGTTAAAGCCGAAGATAAGCCGGCAGCAGCCAAATCCGAGGAGCCCAAGAAACCGACGAGCAGGAAAAAGAAACCTGAATCCAGCGAAAAAAGCTGATGGGGCAAGCTTATCTGCTTACCGGCATGCCCGGTACGGGTAAAACCAGCATAATCCGGCAGGCCATTACGCAGTCGAAATTGGACGCCGGCGGATTTTTCACGCAGGAAATCAGAAACGTGGGTATAAGGGAGGGCTTCCGCATCGTCACCCTGGGCGGTAAGGATGCCGTCTTCGCCCACATTACCATTGAGAGCCCCTTCAGGGTCGGCAAGTACGGCATCGATATATCCGCCCTGGATGGGACGGGCGTTGAAGCCATCTACGATGCGGTGGAGCACCACGACCTGATCATCATCGATGAGATCGGCAAAATGGAGCTCTTCTCCCCGCGCTTCATCAAGGCGGTGCAGGATGCCCTGGCCAGCCCCAAAAGGGTGCTCGGCACTATCACTCTCAGGCCCCACCCGCTGGCCGATTCCATCCGGCAGAACCAGAGCATCCGGGTGGCCGAGCTGACCAGGAATAACCAGAAATTCGTGCTGGCCGAGATATTGAACTGGCTGGCGCATAGCTGACGCATGGAAATCGATCTTCAACCTGTGGGCGCTGTCAACGGCGCCGTCCTGCAAGGACTGAAGCACGGACTCCGGAAGACCTTCGGCTGTCCCATTAAGATCAACCAGCCCATTCCGGTGCCCTCCTCTTCTTTCAACCCCGACCGCGATCAGTTCCTCTCCGACGCTTTCATCGAGCTGCTCAAACACGTCCGCCGGGACAGCAACCCGGTGCTGGGCGTTACAGAGGTCAACCTGTATACGCCCGGCCTGAACTTCGTCTTCGGACAGGCCGGAAGCGAGGGCGCGGCGGTCATCTCGCTCAACCTGCTGCGTCAGGAGAGCTACGGACAGCCGGAAGACCCGGCCCTGCTGGCGGAACGCGCCCTTAAGGAAGCCGTCCACGAGCTGGGGCACACCTTCGGTATGGGCCACTGCCAGGACACGGTCTGCGTCATGCATTTCTCAAACAGCCTCATGGATACAGACCTCAAGAAGGCCTTCTTCTGCACCAAATGCCAACCCAAATTAAAGTTATAAATTATTAAATTCCAAGCTCCAAATTCCAAGCTCCAAACAATTTCTAAATTCTAAACCCTAAGCTCAAAACAAATACAAAGTCCAAAATTCAAAATAAAGGTATTTTCATACGTCATTGCGATCACTGATCCGATCGGGGCGAAGCAATCCTTTGTTCGAAAAGGAAGGCGTTGAGAGGGAACGAGTTCCCTCTTAAGAAACAAAATCTCCCTCTTCCTCAAGGAAGAGGGCCGGGGTGATGGTGATAAAAAAACGTCATTTCGTCATAATTCCCTTCGAAAATTGGCCGAACAGCCGCTCGTTTACCGGGGTAATTGACAAATCTAAATTTATTGCGCTACTATATTAATTGTCCATCGACCAGCAGTGGCGGTGAGGCACGAGTCCCAAAATTGAATACAAGTCCGCTTGGATCAGCGATGACCGAGACGGTTTATATCAGGTTAGTGAACCATGACCTTCTCGAATGTTGCCGAGAAGGTTTTTTTATGGCCTTTTGAGGTGAACATGGTACGGCCTACAACGACAGTTGGATTTATAGGCGCCGGCGTTACGGGCACGGCGCTTGCCAGCGAGCTACACCGCTGTGGCTACGCCGTCTCCGCCGTCTACAGCCGCAGCATCGAGTCTTCCCTCAGGCTGTCCTCCCGGGTGCAGGGCTGCACCGTATATCGAGGCCCTCAGGACGTAGCCGATAATGCCTCCATCGTATTCATCACCACCCCCGACGATATCATCGAAGATATAGCCTCCGCCCTTCGGTGGCATGAGCAACAGATAGTTGTCCATTGCAGCGGCGTTCACTCTACAGAGATTCTCGAGTCCGCCCATAAATACGGAGCCTTCACCTGCTGCCTGCATCCGCTTCAGACCTTCGCCAGCATCGAAGAGGCAGTCCACAACATCTGCGGCTCCACCTTCGCTCTCGAGGGCGACGAGCCGGCGGTGGAGACCTGCAGGCGCATGGCCGAAGCCATGAAAGGCACCATTATCACGCTCAAGCCCGGCGACAAGGTGCTTTACCACGCAGCCGCCGTAACGCTCTCCAACTACCTGGTCACGCTCATGAAGACCGCTGCCGATTTCTGGCAGTCCTTCGGCATTCCCCAGGACGAGGCCGTCAAAGCTCTGCTCCCTTTGCTTAAGGGCACGGTCAACAACATCGAGCGGGTCGGCATACCGGCCTGCCTCACGGGCCCTATAGCCCGCGGAGACGTCCGCACGGTAGAAAAACATATCCGTGCCCTACGAAAGGAACACCCCGAATTGCTCGGGATGTACCGCGTCCTCGGCCTGAAGACCCTGCCCATCGCGCTGGCCAGGGGCCACATCGGGTTGGAGACAGCCGAAGAGATACAACGCCTGTTGCAGGCGGATGCGGAGCAGTTCGCTTCGTCCCAAGCCGAGCTGGTAGAGGAGACGGAGTCGAACCAGGTTACGAGCTTCCTTTACCACCTGCCCCGTTGATTTTAATTTAACTTGATTATTATTTAGGAGAAATACGATGCCGACCAGGACGATGCTCAAAAGCAAAATACACAGGGCGACGGTGACCGACTGTAACATCGACTACGAGGGCAGCATCACCATCGATGCCGACCTGCTCAAGGCGGCCGACATCCTGTCTTACGAGCGTGTGGAGGTGCTGAACGTCAATAACGGCGCCCGGTTCAAGACCTACGCCATCGAGGGCAAGCCGGGAGCGGGCGATATCTGTTTGAACGGGGCGGCCGCCAGGCTGGCCTCCAAGGGAGACATCGTTATTATCCTGACCTACCACGAGGTGCCATCCGAAGAAGCTTCCCACTTCAAGCCCAGGCTGGTCTATGTGGACGCCGTCAACCGTATCAAATCCACCAGGAACGTCGACGACTGGATGGACCACCTGCTGACTACCAAATAAAGATATGGGCGGCCTGTGATGCGCGTAACCATCGCTAAGATTCAGGAGATGAAGCAGAATGGCGAGAAGATCGCCATGCTCACCGCCTACGATTACACCACAGCGCAGATAGTCGACGCGGCGGGTGTCCCCATGATACTGGTCGGCGACACCCTGGGAATGGTGGTATTGGGCTATGAGACCACGCTGAGCGTCACCCTGGAAGACATGCTCCACCACACTAAAGCCGTTGTGCGCGGCTCCAAACAGTCCATGGTCATCGGCGACATGCCCTTTATGACCTACCAGGTCAGCGCCGAGGAGGCGCTGCATAACGCCGGCAGGTTCATGCAGGAAACCGGCTGCCAGGCAGTCAAGCTGGAGGGCGGCCTGCCCGTGGCGGCCACCGTAAGGCGCATCGTCGATTGCGGCATACCCGTCATGGGCCATCTCGGACTGACGCCCCAGTCCATCTACCAGTTGAGCGGCCACCGCGTCCAGGGCAAGACTTCGGACGCGGCTAAAAAGTTGCTTGAAGATGCGCTGGCGCTGGAGCAGGCGGGCGCCTTCGCTATAGTGCTGGAGTTGGTCCCGTCGGAGCTTGCCAGGCTGATCACCAAAAGGCTGAAGATACCCACCATCGGCATAGGGGCGGGGCCTTACTGTGACGGCCAGGTGCAGGTCATCCATGACATGCTGGGCCTCTACACCGACTTCGTTCCCAAGCATTCCAAGCAGTATGCCAAACTGGCCGGCATCATCAAGTCGGCCGTCGGCGGCTATGTCGAAGAGGTAAAGGCGGTATCCTTCCCCGGTCCCGAGCATGGCTCGACCATGGACGAGAGCCTGTTGCAGGGACTTTGAGCTTCAGCTTATGCAGATAGCCCGCACCTTACCCGAAATGAAACGCCTGCGCAGGGCCTGCAGGGGCAGCGTGGGCTTTGTGCCTACCATGGGTTTTTTACACGAGGGGCACCTGGAGCTGGTGCGGCGCGCCAAGAAAGAAAACCAGGTTGCTGTTGTCAGCATTTTTGTCAACCCTACGCAGTTCGCCCCCAACGAGGACTTCAAGGCCTACCCCCGCGACATCGACCGCGACCTTTCCCTGCTGCAAAAAGTGCAGACGGACGTCGTCTTTATTCCCCGTGACATGGACATGTACCCGCAGGGCTACGACGCCTGGGTGGAAGTCGGCGGCATCACGCAGGAGATGGAGGGCAGGTCGCGTCCCACGCACTTCCGCGGGGTGACCACGGTCTGCAACAAGCTCTTCAACATAGTAGAGCCGGATAAAGCCTATTTCGGGCAGAAGGACGCACAGCAGGCGCTGGTCATACAGAAGATGGTGGCCGACCTGAATATGAACCTGGAGATCGTGGTTGCGCCGACCGTGAGGGAGAAGGACGGGCTGGCCATGAGCAGCCGCAATACCTACCTGACCAAAGAGGAGCGGGCCTCCGCTCCGGTTTTATATAAGTCCCTCATGCTGGCAAAGGAGATGTACGGCAAAGGCGAGCGCGACGCCGCCAAGATCAGGGAAGCCATGACCAGGCTCATCTCCACCGTTCCCGCCGCTAACATCGACTATATCAGCATTGCCGACATCGCCACACTCAAAGAAGTCACCACCATCACCGGCAAAGTCCTCGTCTCAATGGCCGTCAAGCTAGGCAAGCCGCGGCTGATCGACAACATTGTGCTGGGTTAAAAACCTATTTATAAAGGGAGGTTTTGAATGGAGGGATTTGATAGCTTTGTCAATAGAATCAGCTCAGATATCAGCAATAAATGCAACTGCAAGGTAACTCAAAAGAAGATTAGTGATGGCTATCATCTTAAAGGCAATCGTGTATTTGCATGGGTGAGGCGAGTGGAACATGGTCGCGTTGTGCCCAACAATTGCTTCCCTATACAAGTTAAAGAACAGCATGCAATCGTAGCAAAGCTGAGCGATTTTGGAGACAGAAGGGACGAAAATGGTTTTTATAATGAGCCTGCATTGTACTTCAATGTCTTGGATGGCGACAAAAGAAGTTATGATAGAGCCCTCAATGCCTTAACACAAATCTGCAAGATCCTACACTGATGGTTGAATTTGCTCATATAGCTTCCCTTGCTATAATCCTTATATATTTATCGAGGAGGAAGCGGAGTGGCTACTGTTCAGATCTTCGACGTCAAGCAGAATAAGGTGGTAACGGTGGAGAAAGTTGAGAAGACCGATGCGGAATGGCAGAGGCTTCTGACGCCCAGGCAATATGAGATCACGACCAGGAAGGGCACGGAGGCCCCGGGCACCTGCCCTTTCAATGAAACGCACGGCCCCGGCATTTTCAAATGCGTTCGCTGCGATACCGACCTTTTCCAGTATAAGACTAAGTTCGAGTCAGGGACCGGCTGGCCCAGCTTCTATGAACCCGTCTCACCCATGAACGTGGTGTTGCAGCCCGACAACAGCTTGGGCATGATGCGTACGGAAGTGCTCTGCTCCAGGTGCGGCTCTCACCTGGGCCACGTCTTCGACGACGGCCCCAAGCCTACCGGCAAGCGCTATTGCATGAACGGCTTCGCCCTCAAATTCGTGCAGGATAAATAACGCCGGGAGCCCACAGAGCAGGCGAACCGATTTTCGTTTTTATCTATTTCCCTGCGGCCTGCCGAAAAGCGGCGGGGAAAGCGTCGTTCAGGAAAGAGATAACTTCCGGATAAGAGGACGCGGACATTTCGCTCAGGGTCTTCTGCAGTTCACCGCTGTCGAACCACATTCCGTGGCCTGCAGGGCATCTGTCGATCAGAATTTCGGCCTTCTTACCCAGCCAGATTTTGTGCATCTTGTTGTTGCAGACGGGACATCTGCGCTTGCCCTGCCCAGCCGGACGGGTAACCAGTTCCTTGAAGGACAGGTCGGCGCCATCGGAGTTGATGACCTCTGTCATCAGCTCCAGTTCGCCCGAGTCCAGCCAGACCCCCGAGCATTCCGGGCAAAAGTCGAGCTCTATTTTGCGATGCTCGACCACTATCATGTCGGTTTTATCTACCGGGCATTTCATAGCTCAATAACCCATTGATCACTATCTAATCCTGGGCGAAAGGCAGGAAATTATAAACGTAACCACAAACAGGATGAGCAGGCTGAGAATGTCTTGCTGCGTGCCCACGGTAAAGGTCAAGATGGGCGGAATGAAGAAGAAATCGAAGGAAAGCACGCCCAGAAAGGAAGCCATGAGGGCCGGGCCGAAGCCGAAGAAATATGTTGAGAGCGCCACGCACAGGATATAGACCATCGCCATGTTGTGCAGGTCGAAGATAGGCAGGATCACCAGCAGCTTGCCCAATAACGTGGCCACGACGATTATACCAAAGCTGATCAGGTAACCCCACCAGGCGCTGGAAAACCTTTTATCCATCTCTCTCTCCTTCATATGCTGTCATACCCCCATCATTCGCCAAACCGTCGTATATAGTCTAAATAGATAGCTCCGATTGTGCAACGGTCAGCAAGTAATATACCTGGCATTGTTCTAACAAGGTAGGAAGGCCGAAATGCCGCTACTATCCCTAACGGCATAAACGATTAGCCATGCGGGAAATGGCCTCAAGAATCCTTATTTAAGTTATGAAAACTTCCGGGCTATCATTATCGGTTGAACATTTTTACCCATGCCTGCTGGAAATCGGCCTGCAGCGTCTGCGGATCGATATTAAGAATCGATGCAAGAGTTGATATGAAAGAACTGGTCCGGTTCTCACTCGAATTCCCCCACTGATGCGGTCCGCGGCCGGTGAAGTTGTCAGTCATGTTGTCCCACGGCGGCCTGGACCCGGTGAAGTTATCAGTCATATTGTCCCATGGCTTCCCGTTATTCCAGTCAGGCGGCCTGGGGCCGGTGAAGTTGTCAGTCATATTGTCCCATGGCGACCTGTTATTCCAGCCCGGCGGCCTCGCTCCCGTGAAGTTATCGGTCATATTGTCCCATTGCGGCCTGTTATTCCAATCAGGCACCCCGTTATGCAAACCGGGAAACCCGCGGCCGTTG
Organism: uncultured Chloroflexia bacterium; assembly: GCA_963848815.1. GTDB lineage: Bacteria > Chloroflexota > Dehalococcoidia > GIF9 > UBA5629 > UBA1162. Next base: position 2,897 of record CAWKFY010000024.1, on the reverse strand, counting down.
AAGTTATCCGACATAGTTGCGCCATGCTCCAGTCCCGTACCGCCAAACTGCGAGCTAAAACCGGTCGCATTCTCCGAGGGGTGATCTCCGGCGTAAGGCTGTCCACCGTTACCATTGCCATTACCCCCACCGCCATGTCCCTGTCCCCCACCGTTATGCCCCGGTCCTCCCCTGCCATCGTCCGCATAAGCCGCTACGGCTGTACCAGCGATAAACAGCATAGCTGCAAGCATGCTGAACACTATAAACAATAGCCTGCCATTCTTATACATTGCTATCCCCCTGTCGATAATATTGAGCGATCCCCTACATGGACCATTATCGATTAGCCGATTATGCCTGCCCTCTGGATCGTTTGTCTCGATTAATAAAACGAAAAGTGTAGAAATAAGTTTAGATTTCGATCTGATTATAGTTTGCCGGAGCAATGCCGGTAAAACAAATGGGCTGCATATTGTGACAGGTTGTAAAGCGGAATAATGTGTTAATGAGGCACAACATTTCAAACAGTTACTTGCAGTATTCATACACGGCCATTATGGTCGTGCGCATAGAGAACATACTGGTGATCTTCCAGAGCATGTAGAGGCCGGGCGCTGGCCGGTGAGCCTGTATCCGGCGTGGCTGCGTTACGGGCTGAAGTTCGTGGTACCGATCGCCTTCGCCACCACCATACCCGCCGAAGCGCTGACCAATCGCCTCAACCTGCAAACCCCGCTGGGGTCGGTGGGGCTGGCGCTGGTCCTATTGGTGATTTCCAGGGTAATCTGGAGGGTGGGCCTGCGGCACTATTCGGGGGCGTCGGCGTGAAGTGAATTCCCTATGTAGAAAAACTGAAATCCAAAAGCTATTAAATAGCTTTATTCAAATCGACATCTAGTCCAGCTGCCTTAATTTCCTTTGCTAATAATAATTTCCATGCGCCATTTTGATCAAAGGGTATGTAAACCATCCCGGAGAAATCTGAAGGTAATTCTACTTGTTCAGTATACAACGCGCAAACTTTATTCCTTCCAAGCTTTCCGATAAAATACCCTAGTTCAAAAACGACGTTCTGTCGTGCCCGTGGTGATAATGTATGGCTAGCGGTAGATAGTGCACCTACATCGTCAGGGGTAAGTAAAACGATAGCAAAAGCAACCGTTGAGTAGCATTCGAGCTTCTCCAAAATAGTGAATCCGTGATTTGCCTGCTCGTGCAATATTATCGTTTTCAAGGTGAGTTTTTCGATAAATCTCGCAATGGTTTCCTTGGCACTCTCTTCTCGGCCATGAACAATGAATACGGTATTAGCTTCTTCTGAAGTCACAATTTTGTTTTCCACAATTTGTTGTGGTGGTGAATATTTAGGTTCATTATGGAGTGGCAATCTCTCTCTTATAGATTCTAGCTTACGTAATCTGTAGTTGATATCTTCGAAATGATCTTTGACCTTGGCATCAAAATGAGAATATCCTCCGATAGCAAAAAGTGGTTGGTATTCCTTGGATATCTCCACAGTATTAAATAACTTTCGTAATAGAGCTATGTTATATTCATCCCACGTATAATAGGCTCTTCTGGCTTGCTCAAGTTCTTGATCATTTGTAATATGAGTTTCCAGCATTTTATTCCCAATTTCTATTCTAGAAGTAATTTGTCTGTAGGCTTCATCTCTTGATACGGTCAAATCAGGCAAATGCGTGGGTTCGGGGGATTGGTTTTGTGTGTTCTTTTTAGCGGGCATGCGTACATTCTAAGATAATTCGTTATTTTCGGCAACGACATGTAAGCGTCCATAACATATTGGACTTTTGGGAGGGAACCAAGAATTTGTCTATATAGTACCTGAGGGGAGGGATATTGCCAATGCCTCTATGGGCCCTTTCCGTGTTGTACCAGATCAGATATTCCATCAGTTTCCGATTGAATTCGAGTGTATCGTCTAAATAATCGATGTGCCAGTATACAAATTGCTCCTGGATGGTCCTATTAAACCTCTCTAAACAGCCATTTGATTGAGGATGCTTAGGATAATTATAAAAATGTGCCAATCCCGCGTCCTGGCAGGCCTTTTCGAAATACCTCTCGAATTCACCACCGTTGTCGGTCTGTATTCTGGTGATATTGAAAGGCGCCACCGTAACAAATTTCCTGAGGAAATCGCTGCCGTTGATTGATGAGTTCGAACCATAGGCACACGCGAAAGCAAACCTCGTACTGACGTCAATGGCTGTAAAGAGATAGCGTTTGATGCCACAGGCGAAGACAGAAACTGTGTCCATTTGGACAATGTCTCCTGGCACTTGAGGGCGGAAGCCTTTTCGACGTTCTTTCTTCTTGGATTTCTGCCGCTGTCTGACAACGAGGTCACCCGTCTTAGCATTGATACTTACTTTATTGGAATTGGGCAGCCTTCCCTTGATCTTGAGATCATGGATTATTCTGCCAACCGTAGATTCTGACACAGCCTTAATGCCGGTTGCCCTACATGCTGTCACGAGCAAGGGTGTGATGGTAGTCTTATCTGATCCCGGGTGATCGGTCCTATACCTAATGATGAAGTCTTCTATGAATGGAGGGACGTTCCTTCTTCTCTTTCGAATCGGAGTCCTGTCCCCTGGCGCCAGGGCGGCTATTTTACCGTTGGCTTTCTTAAGCTTTTGCTTCCACAGAAATACAGTGGAACGGCTCGTATTGAAAGCCTTACGTGTGGCATCGGCACCATATTCTTCGAAGAACTGGATAACTTTTAGTCTTTCCTCAATGGCCTGTTGCTGAGAACGATCCTTTCTGTTTGAGCTGCGCTTCATGAAACGACGATAGCCGCTTCTGAAGTATTTTTCTACATAATCCTGCTGCACATGGACCCCCGCTTGTCACCTCCAGTGGAGTCCAATATGTTTCTGAACTTTTGC
>CAWKFY010000023.1:0-47750 GCA_963848815.1 uncultured Chloroflexia bacterium | reverse complement strand
AATACTAAACTCAAAGCCCAAACATCAAATACTGAGCATTTATAATTCCCCAGCCCCTCTTTAATGCCTTAAACTAACCGCATTGACGCTATAACCGCGTCGGCCACTTCGGAGGTGGTTGCGCTCGGAGCGTTACGGTCATGTCGCAGGTCGTAGGTCACATGCTTGCCTTCGGCGATCACAGCGGCGATGGCGCTCTCCATCTTATCGGCGGCCTTCTCTTCGTTCAAATAGCGCAGCATCAAGACGGCGGAGAGCATCTCAGCCATGGGGCTGACCTTGTTCATGCCGGTATACTTGGGGGCGCTGCCGTGCGTGGGCTCGAAAAGCGCCACGCTGTCGCCGATGTTGGCGCCGGGCGCCAGTCCCAGACCGCCCACAATACCGGCGCACAGGTCGGAGATGATATCGCCGTAAAGGTTGGGCAGCACCAGCACGTCGTACTGCCGCGGGTCCCTGACTAGCCGCATGCATAGGGCATCTACCAGCACCTCTTCATACTCGATTTCGGGGTAGTCTTTAGCCACCTGGCGTGCCACGGAGAGGAAGAGGCCGTCGGTGAACTTCATGATGTTGGCCTTGGAGACCGCCGTGACCTTCTTGCGCTTGTATTTGCGGGCATAGTCGAAGGCGTATTTGACGATGCGGCGGCTGCCGAACTCGGAGATGGTCTTGATGCTGTAGCCGGCGTCCTTGCGCAGGGGGTCCTTGAAACTTTTTGTAATCAATTTATATAGCTGCTCAGCCTCAGCTGAGCCCATGGCGAACTCGATGCCTATATAGAGGTCCTCGGTGTTCTCCCTGACGATGACCAGGTCGACATCACGGTAGGGTGTGGTGAGGGGGTCTTTGGTCTCGATCCTGTTTTTCCTGATCGATTGGAGAGCAATCTCGGATAGTAGCGTACTAAACTTCTTAACGGATCTATGTGTTGAAATTGCTGAGCATTCAAGATGAAATTAATAGTAAGAAGACGAAAGAAAAATTGTATCTGCGGAGCATGCGTTCGCTAACTGTTCGGGATCCAACTTGGAATGACGATACACATTCTTTCCGCGGAAGAAAAGGGGTGTACTATAATAACTCATTGAGTAATTACGATTAATATTTTTTGGTAACGAAAATAAAATGATGGGTCAAAGCATTTGTTCGGTTTACATTCCCCGTAAATATCACTAAAAAAACAATTTCTCCCAGAAGCCATAAAAATGTCATCAACATGGATATAGCATGATAACTGCTCTTCTATTTCCGCTATTGACTCTTTCACCAGATAGGATTCTCCATCGATATCGGCGCCGATAACACCCTTCAGCTTAAGATATTTTACTGAATATTTATTACTATATGGCAAGGTAGGAGGTCCTTTGGGCAAATAAAGAGTTATAGCATCCAATGTCAACCAACGTCCCGGAGGAAACCGCTGACTAGCAGGCAATCGCAGATGGGATTTACTGAAAGCACGTCCCAAAATGATTGGCGTGCCTTTTCCCGAACAGATTTGCAAGATACCATAGTCATTAGCAACTATAGAAAGTGGGATATGTTCCTGCTTGGTTTTGTCAATAAGAAAATTGAGATTTTCCACAAATCCATCCAGGTCATCGGCAAAAAGAGGCGGAAGTTCATAGTGAAGACTTATTTTCGACGTAATTTCATTATTTATCCGATTAATTAGGTCGATGAGTGAAGATAACCGTTTCTCAGATGACAGGCAAACAGGGCAGTATTCTACTATTCTCACGGCGTTTATATTTTTTATCAAAGAACGTTTTGATAATAAGGTAAATTCTTTGAATTTTGTGCAGCCGTAAAATTTAAGACACCAATTCAGAGATATTTTCTTTTTCATAGAGACATTCGGATTTTTCCCGCTTACATCGTTCAATATCAAAGCTATCTCTGCGCACCCTATACATATCTCTCATCAAGATTTCGATCATTTGTGCTTGCCCTTCAAGCTTTCCGGCGGCCTGTGTGCGGCCGGTGACCTTCACTGTATGTACTCCGGCCTTAAGAAAGTAGGGCGTATAGCATATGCCGCAACTCATGAACCCGGGGTGTAATAAATGAAGTTCTGTTCTTCTGCTATTCTTGAAAGTTACCAGGGAAGGACTCTGGCAACCACCACGATGGGGGCAAAGGTACATGGCGTCAAGACCGAGATTAAGCAGTTTTTTTTCACGTTCAAAAATAAAATGAGGCATATTACAGCTATGTTCTGAAAAAGCACATCCCCCTCCCATAATAAAAGCTTCGATCTCAAGACCAGGGAATTGTCTTGCGAGCATGACTACTTCACGGGCCCGCATCGATCGTGGCAATATGATGCGGTCGATTCCCTGTTCCATAAAAAAGCTGAGGGCTTTGGAATTAATTACTCCCGCTACAGAGCTGATATGTATTCTCATATGTGGCGCCACTTCTCTGACTACATGTATAAGCCCTAGATTTGAAATTACAACTGCTTGTGCTCCAATATCAGCGATTTTCTCTACTTGTCTAGATAAAAAATCGTGCCATTCTTCCCTGTAACTTACCACGTTAAGAGTAATTATTAGGCTCTTTGACTTAGAACGGCATATTTCTTTACTGACTTCAGCTAAGGCATCCGATGGTAAACAACCACTGGGTAGGTAATGGTGGCTGAATGAGCAGTTACGCAACTTAGCAGCAGATAATCCAGTGTAGTATTCCGAAAAATTTGTTGTCTGTATTATCTTCAAGGCAACGTCCAATTGAGAACCTAAAGGGAAAGTAACAGGAAAACGTAGGGTCTCAGGCAGAACAATATATGGATTAGAGCCTGTCATTATTTTCAAGTTGCTATGATAATTATTGTGTTTCCCAGTCCATGGGAATTTCACTTTGAATACTCAAAACTGTTTCTAATATTATGGTACCTTAAAAACTATTTTTTCTTAATCTCAAGTTCTTTTTAATGGTTGAGAGGATACTGAATGCGTATTAAACTAGTGACTGTTAAGTCTGAGGATAATTAATCAAGCATCCTGACATTTTCAGCTGTTCCAATGACAGGTTTGCGCCCTTTTTAAGTGCCTCCATTTCTTTATCATTTGGCTTTCTAGCGTGCCTTGTTTCAAACTCAATTGCCGCAAGCATATGCGGTTCCGGGTAATTTATCATGCACCCTGCCATTTTCAGTTGCTCGATTGATAGCCTGGAACCTGCTCTAAGCGCCTTGAGTTCTTCATCACTCGGTTTTCTACCATGTGTCTTCTCAAATAGAGCCACTACTTCATTCTCTTTGTTTTTCATGCCATATTCACCTCCTGGCAATATTCTTGCATTCAGTATCCTCTCCCTAAGCAGACGAGTTGATCTGTATCCAACAAGCAGGGTCATCAGCAAATAAATCTTTGTTTATAGCCAATGCTTCTGCCCTGCAACCTCCACAAGCATATCTGTAATCGCACTTCATACACTTATTTCCAATAACCCTTCTCCGTAAACGGTTAACAACATCGTTTTTCGACCATAATGTTTGAAAATTATCATCAGTTAACCGTCCAAGGATATACTGTGGGATTCGCGTACATAGTCTGAGTTCTCCAATTGCTGAGATCGCGCAAGTTGCAATTCCGGCCAAGCAACCACCGCAAGGGAAATACTTACGTTTGGCATAATCGATTAGTAGCGGATCTAGTAATATTTTAAGGGGGTCGTTAATCTTTATCGGATAAGATTCAGAAAGGATATTTAGCATATGGAAGGCTTTCATTACTTCCACTACTGTAAGAGCACTATTTCTCAATTGTAAACCTCTTCCCACCGGAGTAAATCTCTCGAAGCCCATATAATTGACTGAGAGTGTGGCTAAATATTCCACTATTGGCCCAAGTTCATTCATATTTATTGATGACAAAACGGTCATCGTACTACAACGAATTCCACTGTTGCCCAACAACCTGATTGCATGTGTTGCTTGCAGGAATGTATCTTTTCCCCGCAGGAAATCATGGTTATTTTGTAGGCCATCTATACTTATTTGTACGCCATCAATCTTGCATTCAACCAATCGCGTTATGACAGATTTGTCAATATCGATGCCGTTTGATGCAACAGTTGTTTCAAGACCACATTCTTTCGAATACCGTATTAAATCGTAAATATCCTTGTAAAGTAGTGGTTCGCCTCCAGACAGAGTTACATGGCGACAACCGTTAGCTACCAAATCGGAAATTATCCGTTGCCACTCGTGTAAGGTCAACTCTTGAGAATCATTAGTGTCTGTGCATGAACAATGTTTGCAGTGCAAGTTGCACCTGTTAGTTACATCTAGTACTGCCCATAATGGCTCATATATCATTTTGTTCACACGGGATTTTTTCTTTGACGAGCCAACAATTTGGATCAGGGGCTGAGATGGTGCCATGAATACAGTACGCTGCTGCGCGACAGCCGCCGAAACAAGCCTCAACAAACTCACAAGCTCTACATATAGCGGAAAGGTGTGTGCTTTTACGAAGAGTATCCAGAAAAGTATTGGTTTGCCAGATTTCACTGAGCGATTTGTTTCTGAGATTGCCAATGGCATCGGGAAAATATGGACAGGGAGTCACGTCGCCATTTTCTTTAATAAAAAGATCGAACATTCCAGCTGGGCATGCGCTGCCATCTACCGAGTTGCGCAATATGGATAATAACGGAGCATCAGTAATCAATTGAACATCTTTTTGAATACGTCGGACATTGAGTACTCTTTTAAGGAAATCCCTATACTCATTGGGTGAAAGCGCTAATTCTTTTTTCTCTTTTCCTCTTCCCTCTGAGACAAATACATAAGTATTTAGAGCTCGAACTTTTAATTCTTGACACAGTGAGATCATGTTTTCCCAAGTATCAAAATTATGCTTGGATACAACAGTAAGAACGGTTACCTGCAGATGTTCACCGATTAGACGTTTAATTCCATCGCAAGTCATTGAAAAGCTTCCTGCACGGCCTCGAAACCAATCATGTAGTTCAGGGGTGTGCCCATCCATGCTTACTCTCACGAGCCACGCACCACTTTTTCTGAGTTTCTTGGCTACATCAGGTGTAATTAAAGTACCATTTGTAGTAATTCCAGTTCTGATGCCGGCTTTTGTCGTATAGTTAATGATATTAAACAAATCCGGGTGGAGCAACGGCTCACCGCCTGTAAAACCAATGTAAAATACCTTCATTCTTACCAGTTCATCAATAGTTGATAGTATCTCAGAGAGCGAAAGCTCTTCATTAGTGATTTGTCCACTATCAGCGATACAATGCATACAGCGCAGATTACACTGGTTTGTTAGCTTTAACTCAACCCCTATAGGAGCTGAAAGTCTAGGCCTCAACAATCAGTCTCTCCTTAAGAAAATAGTGCAGCAAATTTGCAGCTTCATTAAAAGTCAGCTGGTTTACTGACATAAACTCCGACAAAGTTTGAATTCTATCGATGCTTGCCCATACTTGATATGCCAATGAAGATATAAGATGAATTTTACGGAAGACAGGATCAAATAATAAATACTTCTCGTATTCTGGTCGACTTAAGATTTGCTTGTTTGTTTTATATTGAGAACAAATTAAATCTAAGTGCTTCCCATCAGTTTTCACTTGTTTTCTTTCTTGCAATGATTATCATCCTTCTTGAGTCACTTGAAAAAGGTTGTGCATCCCAATTACCATAAAACTGACATTTTCCTAGTCCTACATCATTCAGTAGCTTTTGAATCTCGCTGGCGTTGTAAAGTCTTAAGGAAAATGGAGTATATTTTGTACTCCATCCTTGATGATAATTCGTCTATTATAAAGAAGTCCTGTAATACAATGAAAAGTGTTTCTGTCTATCATGAGGTCGTTTCCTTTCTCCTTTAGCCTACAGGGAAGAAAATATTTTAAGAAAACATCTCGATTCAAAATATCAAAACAAAATATTCCACCAGGTTTAAGTGCATTTGCTATATTATTAAGAACCTTTAAATTCTCACTATCTTTAAAATAGCCAAAGGAAGTAAACAGAAGAATTACCCTATCGAACTCTTCTACGAATTCAATTTCTCTCATATCTTGTCGGGTATATTTAATTTTTATGCCTCTCTTTTGGCATTGTTCTTTGCTATAGCAAGAAGACTGTGATTTATATCAATGCCCGTGACATTGTATCCAAGCTTTGCAAAATGATTTGCATGTCTTCCCTGTCCACAAGCAAGATACCAGGATTATCATTGATTTATCAAGCTCCAATTTCTTAATTAAGAAAGCGATTTCCTTCTTTGTATGTTCTTCATTTAAAGCATCTTCGTAAAAGTAGAGGTAATCATCGGGCTCAAAAACCGATTCTAAGGCGGATTGGAAATTTATGTGATCGATTTCTTTCATTGTTGTCAAGTTATGTTTGTTCGAAATGGCGGAAACGAAGATCAGACGTTAGATGAACCCCACACTATCAAAACTCTCCTGACAATAGGTCTGCCTATAGAATATTTACTACAAGAATGTAGGAATTAATAAAAAGGGTAGTCAATTAGATCATTCCCCAACATCGCCCAACAATCCGCTCTACGAAACTATATTGGAACCGATTAACTACTACTAAGTTAATCGTCAATGTTATACATGAAATTACACCCTTTGTCAATATGATACAGGCAATACCTCGCGACTCAGCGTTCACAAATAGTATGCTTTCATCCGAATACAGCGGTTATTGAGAAAGATAATCCAGTGATGAAAATATAAATAACTCGTCTAATTTGAACTACACTAACGAAAACTGAAACAGTAAACAATAATTGTCCGCTGCAGATGATCATTATTTCTGTTAATAATAAAGAATTACCTTCCTATAACAGGAAAATACCTTAAAGTCATCCCTTCATCGCCCTGATCACGGCGTCGGCCACCCGTGAGGTGGTTGCGCTCGGAGCGTTGCGGTCGGGGCGCAGGTCGTAGGTCACATGCTTGCCTTCGGCGATCACGGCAGCGATGGCGTTCTCCATCTTATCGGCCGCCTTGTCTTCGTTCAAATAGCGCAGCATCAGGACGGCTGAAAGCATCTCGGCCATGGGGCTGACCTTATTCATGCCGGTATACTTGGGGGCGCTGCCGTGTGTGGGCTCGAAGAGTGCCACGCCGTCGCCGATGTTAGCGCCGGGCGCCAGTCCCAGGCCGCCTACGATCCCGGCGCACAGGTCGGAAATGATGTCTCCGTACAGGTTGGGCAGCACCAGCACGTCGTATTGCCGCGGATCACGCACCAGACGCATACAGAGCGCATCCACCAGCACCTCGTCATACTCGATCTCGGGGTAGTCTTTGGCCACCTGCCGGGCCACGGAGAGGAAGAGGCCGTCGGTGAACTTCATGATGTTGGCCTTGGAGACCGCCGTGACTTTCTTGCGCTTATATTTGCGGGCATAGTCGAAGGCGTATTTGACGATACGGCGGCTGCCGAACTCGGAGATGGTCTTGATGCTGTAGCCGGCATCCTTGCGCAGGGGGTCCTTGAAACTTTGTGTAATCAATTTATATAGCTGCTCAGCTTCCGCTGAGCCCATGGCGAACTCGATGCCGATATAGAGGTCCTCGGTGTTCTCCCTGACGATGACCAGGTCGACATCGCGGTAGGGCGTGGTGATCACGCCTTTGTAGCTCTTGCAGGGCCTCAAGCAGGCGTAGAGGTCGAGCTTCTTGCGCAGGGCCACGTTGACGCTGCGGAAGCCGGTGCCGATGGGTGTGGTGACGGGACCCTTCAAGGCAACTTTATTCTTGCGGATGGAATCGATGGTCTCGTCGGGCAAGGGCGTGCCGTGCTTGGCGATGGCGGCCTCGCCCACGGTGAATACGTCCCAGTTGAACTTGACGCCGGTGGCCTCCAGCACGCGCACGGTGGCCTCGGTGATCTCGGGACCGATGCCGTCGCCGGGGAGGAGGGTTACTCTGTAGGGCATATTTTAGAAGTCTCCTAAACTCTAAACTCTAAATACTAAACACCAAATAAATTCCAAATTCCAAAATACAAATTCCAAGGAAATTCCAATTTATAAATTTTAAATTTTAAAAAATTGTTTGGAGCTTGGAACTTGGAGCTTTTCCAGGGATTATTTCACTATGTTCTATTTTCATTTTAAATTTTAAAGTCGCCGTATTTGTTGATGTAGGGGATTAGCCCGCCTTCGTTCAAAATGCTGAGCATGGCGGGCGGTATCTTCGTGAAGGTGTACTGCTCGTTTTTAGTAACGTTCTTGATCAGACCCTCGTCCAGGCTGACCTCGAGCTGGTCGCCCTCGCTTATCTTATCGGTAGTCGCAGACCAGGACGGGCAGGCCCTGGTTGATGGCGTTGCGGAAGAAGATGCGGGCGAACGATTTGGCCAGCACGGCGCTGACGCCGGACATCTTGATGACCAGCGGAGCATGCTCGCGGCTGGAGCCCAGCCCGAAGTTGGAGCCGCCCACGATGAAATCTCCCTTCTGCACCTTCGAGGCGAATTCAGGATTGGCGTCCTCCATGACGTGCTTGGCCAGCTCGGGCAGGTTGCTGCGCAGGTGGGCGTACTTGCCGGCGATGATCAGGTCGGTGGAGATGTCGTCGCCGAACTTGAAGGCCCGGCCCTTGAGGGTGAAGGCCACTACATGACCTCCCGGGGATCGGTGATATAGCCCGTGAGGGCCGAGGCCGTGGCGGTGGCGACGCCGGACAGGTAAATGAAGCTGTCGGGATTGCCCATGCGGCCCTTGAAGTTGCGGTTGGCGGTGGAGATGCAGACCTCGCCGTCGCCCAATATGCCCTGGTGAAGTCCCAGGCAGGCGGCGCAACCGGGCGGCAGTATCACGCCCCCGGCCTCGATGATGGTATTTATATAGCCGGACTTGATAGCGTCGGCCATGATCCGGCGCGAGGCCGGGACATACCAGCAGGCGCACCCCGGCGTGCACCTTCTTGCCCTTGAGGATGGCGGCCGTGCGTGCGATGTCCTCCAGCCGGCCGTTGGTGCAGGTGCCGATGAAGGCCTGGTTGATCTTGATATCCATTAAGTCCCTGGCTGTGGCGGTGTTGTCGACGGTGTGGGGCTTAGAGACGGTCGGCTCCAGCTTGTTGGCATCGATCTCGATGGTGCGCTCGTAGACGGCATCGGCGTCGGGCTTGATGGGCTTATAGAGAGCGGCGCGCCCCTGCGCCTTGAGGAAGTCCCTGGTTATCCTGTCGGAGGGGAAAATGCCGGCCTTGGCGCCGGCCTCGACGGCCATGTTGGCGATGGTCAGCCGCTGATACACGGGCATATCATCGATGGTGCTGCCCTCGAACTCCAGGGCTTTATAGGTGGCGCCATCGGCGCCGATCAGACCGATCAGATGCAATATCAGGTCCTTGGCCTCCACCCACCTGGGGAAATGGCCGTTGACCGAGACTTTGAAGCTCTCAGGAACACGCAGCCAGGTCTTGCCCAGCGACCAGGCCACGGCGATGTCGCTGGAGCCCATGCCCGTGGCGAAGGCGCCCAGGCCACCCGCCGTGACGGTGTGGGAGTCGGCCCCCACGATGACGTCGCCCGGGTTGGCCAGCTTCTCGGCTACGAGCTGGTGGCAGACGCCGCTGCCGGCGTCGTAGAGTAGGCAGCCGGTATCGGCGGCGAACTGTCGCAGGAAGATATGGTCGTTGGAGAGGGCGCGGTTGGGGCTGGGAGCGGCATGGTCGATGAAGACCGCTGAGCGGGCAGGGTTGGCCAGGGTCTGCTTGTTGCCGGCCTTGAACTGGCGCACCGTGAGAGGCCCGGTGGTGTCCTGCACGAAGACCAGGTCGACCGGCGAGATGACGATATCGCCGGCTTTGGCATCCGTCCCGGACTTTGCGCTGAGTATCTTTTCGCTTAAGGTCTTGCCCATAATTGAGTCAATATTTTAGCATATCGATATTAGAATCCTATCAAGAACGCCAAATCTGTCATGCAGATCTCGGTAAGGCAATATTTATTCAAGATTGTAGTTCTTCGTACCAAGATTGCTTCGCTACGCTCGCAAGATCTGTAAGACCCGTCCCGCAATGGCGTGCAGAATCATGCAATGACGCGTTTACATATGCAGCGTGATAAAATTGGTTATAAGAAGGTTGGGCAAAGATATGAAAGTAGATAACAGAGACCTGGGCGAGACACAATGCGGCGGCAGCGTATTCGAATGGGGAAAGCGCACCTATATCATGGGCATCATCAACCTGTCTCCGGACTCGTTTTCGGGCGACGGGTTCAGGGATACCGACGACGCCATAGCGAGGGCGCAGCAGATGGTGAGCGAGGGCGCCGATATCATCGATGTGGGTGGGGAGTCGACGCGGCCGGGCGCCGACCCGGTCACGGTCGAGGAAGAGCTCGGCCGGGTGCTGCCCTTCATAAGGCGGGCGGCCGGGATATTGAAGGCGCCGGTCAGCATCGACGCCTACAAGCTGGAGGTGGCGAGGCGGGCGCTGGATGCCGGCGCAGCCATGATCAATGATATTTCGGGACTCAAGGAGACGGGGTTGGCCAAGCTGGCCGCACAGCGCAAGACGCCCATCATCCTGACCAGCAACGAGCGAGGCAAAAGCGTTAAAGACATTGTATCGACCGTCGATACAACTTTACATAAACTTATCGATGCGGCGCTTAAGGCGGGTGTGGAGCGGGAGAACATCATCATCGACCCGGGCATCGGGTTCGGCAAGACGCAGGAGCAGAACCTGGAGCTATTGAGGCGGTTGGGCGAGCTGAAGGCCATCGAGCGTCCTATCCTGCTGGGAACTTCCCGCAAGTCCGTTATATTCAATACGGTAGGGCAGGACGCCGAGGCCCGGCTGATAGGGACGGCGGCGTCGGTCGCCATCGGCATAGCCGGAGGCGCAGACATGGTCAGAGTACACGATGTGAAGCATATGAAGCTGATCGCCCGGATGAGCGACGCCATCGTGCGGGGTTAACCTGATGACGGAAGTCTATATCGGGATCGGGTCGAACCTGGGCGACCGCAGGGCCAACATTGCCAGGGCCGTCGCGCTATTCTCAAAATACGGGGCCATCGATCCGATATCGTCCATCTACGAGACCGAGCCGATGGGACTGGAAGACCAGCCGGACTTTTTAAACTGCGTCATGAAGGCGGAGGTCGAGGTGGACGCCGAAAAACTGCTGGCCATCCTGAAAAACATCGAAAAGGAGATGGGCAGGAAGCGGTCCCGCCGCAACGGGCCGCGCCTGATCGACCTTGACCTGCTGTTCTATAATAATCAGGTGATAGACACGCCAGGGTTGAAGGTGCCGCATCCACGCCTGGAATCAAGGGCCTTCGTGCTGGTGCCGATGGTGGAGATAGCCCGGGGATTCGTCCATCCCGTATTGCATAAGTCCATGCTGCAGCTTTTGACCGAGCTGGAATCCGAAAGCAGGGTGAACAAATGCCCGGACCCGAAAATCGAGATAAAGGAAAGCTGATATGTATTTGTTATCGGTGGAGAAGAGCTTCGACGCAGCCCACTACCTGAGGGGATATAAAGGTAAATGCGAGAAAATCCACGGCCACAGGTTCAAGGTGGTGGTGGACCTGAAGGCGGTCGAGCTCAACGATATCGGGATTGCCTATGACTTCAGCGAGCTGAAAAGGCACCTGGGCGAAGTGATCGGCAAATATGACCACAGTTGTTTAAATGAAATAGCGCCCTTCGATGAGATAAACCCGTCTTCGGAAAATATTGCTTATACTATCTTTGAACAGCTTAAGCCTGTTTTCCCGAAGAACATCATCGTCGACGGCATAGAGGTGTGGGAGTCCCCCGAAGCCTGCGCCATATATAAACCCGACTGAAGCGTTCAGCGGTTGATATCTGGAGGAAGAAGGTTGGGGATGCCGTCCTTTATGGGATAAGGATGGTTACATTTGTGGCAGACCAGCGTCCCTTCGGTTATCTCGTTTCCGTTGCGCTGCGTGGCCACCAGCTCCAGCGGGCCCTTGCACACGGGGCAGACAATTATCTCCATTATGGACTCTTTCATTTCATGCCATCCTGATTCATTATTAGGCTAGGTCGAACTCTGCTGCGGCCTGAACAAGCTTTCCCAGACCGATATTCTAACATTTTGCGTAACGGTACGCTCCTTGCGGACCTGGGTGGGGACTTCCCTGTACTTGGTCACCTCCCTGGTCCTGGTAATGGACTGGTACTTGGTGACCTGCGCCGGGTAACTGGTGGTTACCACCGCCCAGGTCTGGCTGCCGCCGTAGCCGGGAGTGTACCAGTAGTCGCCGTACCCGGGGGACCAGGCTGTCCACGGCCCGTAAGATCCGTAGGTAGGGCGGGGTGTAGTTATCTCCGCCGGGATAGTACTGCGGCGAATAGTAGTAGTTGAGCGCGGTGTTAGTGATGTTTATGGTGACGACAGTGCCGGGGTTGTCGACCTTGAAGCTCTGCGACCAGTTTCCATAAGATACCGGGCCATTGATGACGGTATCGGTGTGCGTCTCGGTCGCCTGGTAGGGCACCATGTCCGTGTAGGTCTCGTTATCGGTATATGGCTGCGTGACCGTTTGCGTCTCCCAGTAGGTCTCCGTAACCGGGATGGATGCCGGAATGATAGGAAGGGAGAGGATTACGATGATCACGACGAGTGGTATGCCAACGGCCAGTATAATAGTGCGGTGTTTTATAAAAAACGCTTTGAAACTGCTCATTTCCCGCCTCCTTATGCGCAATCAACCGGTGCAAGATTAGTTTAACCAATAAAGATAGGGCTGGGCAAAATATTAAATTCCAAGTTCCAAATGCCAAACAATTTATTAAATTCTAAACCATAAACTCTAAATAAATCCCAAACCCAAAATCCAGGATAGGGGTCATTGCGAGCGGAGCGAAGCAATCCTTTGTACGAAGGATTTAGGTTCAGGGGTTATTGAAGAGGGTCTATTTATTTTTAAAGATGGGTGAGATGGCCTTGAACTCCGGGGTGCCCGCCTTTTGCAGAAGCTGGAAGGCGACCGTCTCGGTCGTGGTGATTACGGCGCCGGCGTCCCTCATGTAGTTGAGGGCGTTTTTCCAGTCCTCTTTGAACCTCGAGCATACGGCATCGCTGACGATGTGGACGTGGTAATTGTTGGAGATTAAATCGAGGGCGGTCTGTAAAACGCACACATGGGCCTCAATGCCGGCGATAAAAACATACTTCCTTTCCAGCGCTGTAAAAGCGTCAACAAATTCCGGTTCACCGCAGGCGCTGAAGACGACCTTTTCCACCGGCTGGTATTGAGAGCCCAGGTCCTTGGCGATCGAATCGACCGTGGGACCCAGGCCCTTGCGGTACTGCTCGGTGAGCAGTATGGGAACTTTCAGTATATTGCAGGTCTCAATCAACAGGCGCACGTTGTTTTCAACCTTGTCAAAGACATCCTGACTCATGGCTGCGGCCAGGTTCTTTTGAATATCGATTATTAAAAATAGTGACTTTTGAACGGTGATATGGCGTCCGGTAATCATCTGGCTATTCTCCCTTTAAAATTTACAGGGAGATATTACAGAGGATATGCTCGGGGTGTCAAAGGAGGATATTTGCCAGCATGAGTTCCTTTAAGATATTATTCCGTTAGATACATGTTAGATGCATGTATTAACGAGGAGGATGCACCATGAAAATAGAACATGTCGAAGGCAAGAATGCCGGCAAATTGATGCTGTACGCATTAAGCACATGTATCTGGTGCAAGAAGACCAAGCAGCTTTTAAGCGACCTGGGGGTCGAGTACGATTACACCTTCGTGGACCTGTTGCAGGGCGAGGACAAGGCAAACACCATGAAAATCGTGGAAAAATGGAACCCCGAATGCTCCTTCCCGACCCTGGTGGTAAACGACAGCCAGTGCATCGTCGGATTTAAAGAGAAAGAGATCAAAGAGGCGCTGAAGCTGTGAGCGATGAGACTACCGTAACGCAGGCCGAGGTAGACAAAGCCTACGAAAAGTATAAGAAGGACGCCGAAAGCGGGGGTTATCATTTAAACCCCGACCTGGACTTTACCAAGGGGCTGATAAACGGGCTGCTGGTAAATGAGAAAGCGCTATGGGTACCAGTCCTGCCCCTGCCGTTTGGCCTCCGGGAAAAAGAAGAAGACCTCGATATTATCTGCCCCTGCGATTACAGGGACCAGGACGTTATGGAATACGGCGCCTGCTATTGCGCCCTCTATGTATCCCAGAAGGTGCTGGACGGGCAGCAGGAGTTGACCTCGATTCCAGAGCGTCGCCCGCCGCCTGCCATGAGAAAGAAGGCTGCAGCGGAGGCCGGCGTAGCCAAAATCGGTGCATTGCCGTTGCCGGTATGGCGCTGCAAAGTCTGCGGGTACCTGTGTGCCCGTGACGGCCCGCCGGAGATATGTCCTATTTGCAAAGCAAAAAAAGAAAGGTTCGAGCGCTTTATCTAGTAGTGTTACCCGGTTCTCTACCGGCGGACTCTTTCTCATCCAAAGGGTCCGCTGATTTTATGCATATGAAAGAATTCTGGAAAAAATATAATCTTAACCGCATTGCCTGGCTCCAGCGGCATGGCTCGATCTATTTCCCGTTCTGGAATATGGTCTTCAAATATCCTCCGCTGCTGGCCTTCAACGGCCTGCTGATACTTAAATCTAGGCTATTTGATACCTGCATCATACATACCATCGGGGACAGCCACGTCGTCCCATTTGCCTACCGCTTTCCTTACCTGATACACCATATTTCCCAGGCCACTGCCCACAACCTGGGCAAAGAGAAGAGCTTCACCCGCTCCAGCGAATATCTAAAGCTTTTCCTCTCGAAGATCGATAAGAAGAGGGACGTGGTCATGCTGGTCTTCGGAGAAATTGACGCCCGGGTGCATATCTATTTGCAGTACGGCAAGAGCGGCAGGAACGTCAGCATCGACACCCTTATCGACCGCACCGTTGACAATTATGGGCAGGTCATCGGCCGGATAAAAGCGGACGGGTTTGCGGTCTGCGTCCATGGTATCCCTCCCGCCGCCAGCAAGGAATTCATCACAGCTCTGCCATTTACGGGCAAGCCTCGTGAAAGAAGCGAAATCTCACGCAAGTTCAACCAGAAGTTGAGAGAACGCTGTGAGTCCCTCGGGGCGCCCTACATCGATATACAGTCCATAGCCTCGGACGAGAACGGGTTTATTAAGAAGTATTACCTGGCGGATGAGGTCCACTGCAACGGCAGGATCGTGCCATTTACCAGCAGGGTCATTAAAGAAGCGTTCAAAGGCGAGAAGAAGTTCTGAAATAAGCATTCTGCAGGTCTACGATCATGTCTTCTTAGGCGTCGCAGGCCTGCCGCTGGCTGGCAAAGCGTTATTTACATTGACCAACTCGCCTCCTGGTTTCCACCGGATACCGTTCCATTCGTATAGCTGCCTGCCGCACTGCTTGCACGTTATATGTGTATGAGAACTGACGGTCTGTTCGCTGACCCTGACCAATTTTTGACAATGAGGGCAATAAACCCTCGTGAATGCGATTTTCATGCCGGTTGCCTCCCAACTGTTTCTGACCATTTATTGTAGCACAATTGTGTAATTACTGCCTGCATAAAAAATCCCCCGGGCTCCATTGAAGCCCAGGGGATTGCACTGACGATTGAACAGATTTAGTCTTTGATGCCGGCTATGTGCTTGACCAGTTTTTTCTTAGCCTCAATGTCGTACTGGGTGGTGATGGCGATCTGCTCCATTACGGGTGAGCCGCCTCCGTGATAGCCGCCGACCTGGACAATGCCGCCGGTGGCGGAGCAAAGAGCGTCGCCCACATACATCCAGAATTTGATGGCGTTATCGATCTTGATGTCGGGGTTGCGCATAGTGTATTTTTCCAGCAGGGCCTTGGTATCGGGATTCAGGAAATCACCCTCGTGTGGGAAGGTGGCTGGGATGCCGCCCGAGATGTCACAGATTATCTCCGCTTCCCTGTAAACGTTCTCGCCGGTCATGCAGCGTCCTACGTTGCAGTAAATGGAGTTGGGTATATAGCTGCCCGGGCCGTAAGGTACGAAGCCCATGCCGGGCATGTAAACTTCGGGCTTGCCCAGCTCGGAGGCAGTGAAGCCGGCGGCGTAGCCGAGCTCGGTTACCATGATAAGCTCCGCCAGCTTCTCCCTGACGTGGCCAGCCTTGTGAACGCCGTTGTATTCGGCTGCCAGGGCTGCAGTGCCGACGGTGATGTCGCCGATGGCGGGCTTGCAGCCGGAGTAGCTATGGCGATGGAAGAGAGCGAAGAGCAGTGCGCCAACGGCGCCGTGGGTGGTCTCTCCGCACAGGAAGACCCTCTCCCAGGGTATGAAACACTTATCGAAAATGGTGTAGGAGTCGGTGGCGCCGGGCATGAAGCCCCTCTTGAAATGCTTGCGCTCACGCAGGTTATGGATGGTCACGACCTGCTTGACGCCTTCCCAGTCGGCCGGGACGGCGAAGGCCACCGCCCAGTCGTTCTCAGTTGGGAGCAGGGCGCGGGTGGGGACGACGATGATCTCATCGGCCGTAGATGCCTCGGAGTTGTGTACCTTGCAGCCCTGTACGACGATGCCGTCGCTCTTCTTCTCGATGACACGCAGGTAGAGGTCGGGGTCATTCTGCTCGCTGGGCCTCTTCATCCTGTCGCCTTTGACGTCTGTCTGGGCGCAGCAGCCCACCAGGTCTTCATTCTGGAAGCGCTCCAGCCATTTGAGGAAATTCTTGTGGTATTCGGTACTGCCCTTGTTCTGCTTATCTGCCTCGAACGAGATGGCGTTCAATGAGTTAGAGCCGTCGATGCCCATGCAGCGCTGGATGCAGCCGCCCACCCTCTGGCAGAGAGCGCGGGTCATATCCTGCTTCTTGTGCAGGTCCTCTTTGCTCTGATGGATATGGGTGAAGCGGTTGATGGTATTCCCCGTGAGATGGCTCTTGGCCAGCATGAGGTCCTGCAGGTCGGGGTCCTGGGCGAAATCATAGGTGGATCCGATGGTATTGATGGTATCCATTTGCAGTTCGTCGGTGCGGTCGATCAGATGGCCGTCGTAATACACGTTGCGGCGCATCTTGCTCAGTCGCTCGATGAATTGTTTCTTGGTCCCGGTGACATTCTTGGGGGTCTTGGTTGCTTTGCTGTCTATTGCCATAGTTCCTCCTTATAGCGATGCTAATTATTTACCTTTCAATGACGCCGCGGGTTTGGATTGTATCCGCCTGACCTGGCGCAATTGTTTGTGGCCGTTATTTTTCGGGGACTTTTTCAACTGTGCGAGGATGGCATCGGTCTGCTGATCGGCATATTCTTGCAGGGTATAGTATTTCTTGAGAGACCAGCCACGGTTGGCCCAGGCGTTGGCCATTAAAACGATGTTATGCGCCACAATCCGGGGCTCCGCCGTTTCGAAAACACCCTCCGCGATGCCGTCTTTGATCAAGTCCATATAATAATCGATAACCCGGCTTTCCGCTCGATAGACTATCTTCCTGTCTTTAACCGGAATGGAAAGCATAATGTGGTTAACGAAGTTGTGGAAATCGCGGTAGTTCTCCACTATTTCAACATACTGCTTGAGAGAAAGGCGAAGTCTTTCCTCGCTGGATTTGCCCTTGAACTCTTCGGACTGTAAAGCCAGCGACTGGCAGGTAAGATGGGAAGTGAAATTGATGATGAGGTAGAGTATATCTTCTTTGGAACCGATGTAGTGGTACAGGCCGCCCGTGCTCATTCCCAGGGCGGCAGCCAACTCTCTGGTATTTATATTGTGGTAGCCCTTTTTAACGATCTGTTCGGTGGCTACCTTTACGATGTGGTTCCTGCGTTCGTTAACCAGGTTGGCATCGCTGCTGAAAGTTCTTACTTTTCTCATGGCACAGACCGAGCGCTCAGTCGATTTAGTATTTTAACACAATAACAAAGAACAACCAAATCTATGGATGGCGTTGCGGTTGACTCAACTCCTTCCGCTGGGTTAGGATACCCCTGTCTTTAACACATGTCAACCGGGTCTCCGCTCTTGACATAATCATCTAATAGACAGGAGAAATGAGTTATGAAATTCCAGGGAGTAGACTACTATTGCATCGATGACCTGTTGAGCACGGAAGAGAAGATGACCCGCAAGATGACCAGGGACTTTATGGAAGACGTTATCCAGCCCCTGGTGGTCGAGGCCTTTCATACAGAAAAGCCGCTGAATATGAAGAAGCTGGCGCCGCAGATGGGGGCGCTGGGGCTTATAGGTCCCTTTATCCCTGCGGAGTACGGAGGTCCCGGCTCCAGCTATGTTACCTTCGGGCTTATCTCGCAGGAGATCGAAAGGGTGGACAGCTCGTTGCGCAGCTTTGCGGCTGTCTCCGCTGGCCTCGTGATGTTCCCCATCTGGCAGTACGGTTCTGAGGAGCAGAAGATGAAATGGCTGCCGGCCATGGCCAAAGGGGACAAGATCGGCTGCTTCGGCCTGACGGAACCGAACGTAGGCTCCGACGTTTCTTCGCTGGAAACAGTGGCGGTAAAGAAAGGCGATAGATGGGTCATCAACGGCGCCAAGCAGTGGATCAGCGAGGCCCATATAGCCGACGTGGCCGTTGTCTGGGCGAAAACGGGCCAGGGCGTTAAAGGCTTCCTGATCGAAAAGGGCACACCAGGATTTGAGCAGAAATTTATGAGCAAGAAGGGATCGATGCGTGCAGGTGACGTGGGCGAGCTTGTGCTCAACGACTGCACCGTCAGCGAGGATAGTATGCTGCCTAAGTCGGGCGGTCTGAAGTCGCCCTTGTCCTGTCTCAATATGGCAAGGTACGGCATATCGTGGGGGGCGCTGGGTGCGGCCATGGACTGCTATGAGACCGCACTGAATTATACGGGCCAGCGTAAGCAGTTTAAGGCCCCTATTGCGTCTTTTCAGCTGGTGCAGGAAAAGCTGGTGAATATGTTGATTGAGATAACCAAGGGACAATTGCTGTCCTACCAGCTCGGCAGGCTGATGGATGCCGGCAAAGCCAGGCCCACTCAGATATCCATGGCAAAGAAGAACAATGTGGGCGTAGCCCGCATGTGCGCCAGGACGGCGCGTGAGCTCCTGGGCGCCAACGGGGTATCCCTGGAGTATTCGCCCATCAGGCACATGGCTAATATCGAGTCTGTTTATACTTACGAGGGTACCGACGATATCCATACTTTAATCATCGGCCAGGACATAACCGGGATATCAGCTTTCGGCGGAGGCCGCTAGGACGACTGGCCTCTGAACCGGAGAAGTTGTACCATTAGTATTAGCCTACAACAGTCACCAGACTTATCCGCATAGTTGTTTTGGGAAGGAAAAGCACCATGACACTTGCATATGTTTTTGCCATAATCTGCGGCGTTTTCGTTACTGCCGTACTTGTGCTGGCTTTTATGACAGTGATCATCGGCCTACGGGATGAGTCAGAATTCCGGAAGCAAAATCCCGTCGGTCAGAAAGAGAAGCCGGCCCCCACCGATAAAGATGAAAAGCCGGCTCAATAATCAGCCTTCCTGTGCCTGTCAGATTCTATAAGATGGCCTCAGCCTGGTCTTTCTGTTTGATGGCTGCCTGCGCTGCTATCAGCTTGGCGATAGGGACCCGGAAAGGACTGCAGCTCACATAGTCCACATTGATGGCGTGGAAGAAGGTTATAGAGTGGGGTTCCCCCGCCTGTTCGCCGCACACACCGATGGGGATGTCCTTCTTGGCCCTGCGGGCCCAGAAGATGGCCGTTTCCATCAGCCTGCCGACCCCTTTGATATCTATGATTTCGAAGGGATTGTCTTCCAGGATGCCGATTTCCAGATAGGTAGAGAGGAATTTCTTTTCGGCGTCTTCCCGGCTGAAAGAATACACGGCCTGTGTCAGATCGTTGGTGCCGAAGGAGAGGAAGTCGGCCACTTCGGCCAGCCGGCCTGCCCTCATGCAGGCACGCACGGTCTCCATCATAGTCCCTATCTTAAGTGTAGTTCCTTCCGCACAGCTTTTCTTGATCATGATCAGCTCCTGCGCTGTGATAACCTGGGGGATCATTATCGAGACGTCGGCCGGTACCTCTTTCCTGGCGGCCTCTATGGCCTGGACCTGCATGAGATAGATTTCCGGATTGGTTACGGCCACGCGGACCCCCCTGTGTCCCAGCATGGGATTGATCTCCTTAAGCTCGGCGATGCGCTGGCGTGTCCTTTCATCGGTCGTCTCTTTTTCTGTGGGGAGGAACTCGTGGAGGGGTAGATCGAGCAACCTGATGATGATAGGCAGCCCCTTAAGCTCTTTGAAAAGGGCGATGAAGTCCTCCTTTTGAAGTTTGCTAAGATGTTTAAGCGCAGCCGTCTTCTGCGCGGGAGTAACAGCTAAGATATATTCCCTGATGGCCGACAGGCGTTCCGGGCCGCTGAACTGGCGCTCTGTGCGGCACAGGCCGATGCCCTCGGCGCCCAGCTTAATGGCCTGCGCCACCATATCGGGCACATCGGCATTGGCCCTCACTCCAAGGCGCTTGGCGCCGTCCATCCAGGTGAGCATCTCACCAAACTCTTTGATCATGGTGCCTTCTTCCATAGGGAGCATGCCCAGGTAGACCAGGCCGTTGGTGCCGTCGATGGTAATGGTATCGCCCTGATGCACTGTCTGTCCTTTGCAGGTGAACAGCTTCTTTTCGAGATTGCTCTCTATATCTTCAGCTCCGCAGACGCAGGGCTTTCCCATAGCCCTGGTGACTATTGCGGCATGGGATGTCAGGCCGCCGCGTGACGTTAACACGCCGTCGGCTGCCGCGATGCCCTGGATGTCATCCGGGCTGGTCTCCGGCCTCACCAGGATAGAGGGGATGCTTTTCTTGGATAGCAACATGGCATCATCTACCATGAACACGACCTGCCCGGTTACGGCGCCCGGAGCGGCCGCCAATCCTTTGGTCAACGGTTCGTGGGACTGTGTGGACTTGATGTGCTTGTGCAGCAGGGCCCGCAAGTCATCGACGTTCAAACGAAGTATGGCTTCCTCCTGGGTGATCAGTCCCTGACGCACCATATCTACGGCTGCTTTAACCGCCGCCTGGCCGCTCCTTTTAGCTGACCGCGTCTGCAAGATATACAGCATACCCGATTCCACTGTGAATTCCACATCCTGCATGTCGCGGAAATGCTTCTCCAGGAAACTGACCCTTTGTTCCAGCTCTTTGTAAACCTCAGGCATACTTGACTTGAGCAGGGATACGGGTACGGGTGTTCTGGAACCCGACACGATATCCTCGCCCTGTGCATTTTCTATATATTCGCCAAACAGGCCGCTTTCACCCGTGCTGGGATCGCGACTGAAGACGACGCCCGTGCCGGAGCGTGAATCTTTATTACCGAACACCATGGCCTGCACGACGGCTGCGGTGCCGATATCGGAGGCAATATGGTTCAGGCGCCGGTATTCCACGGCACGCATATTATCCCAGGAGTCGAAGATGCGTTTGACGGCGGACCTCATCTCGGCCGCGTTTTTAACATTCAGCACGGTATCCATCATGCCGGGCATAGAAATCGGCGCAGAAGACCTCACCGAGACCTGGAGACCTTTGCCCAGCTTGGTGTGAGCCTGTTTCTCGAGGTCGGCCAGCGCCAGTGAAATATCTTTTTCAGACAGGCGTCCGGTCTTTTTATACTCGTTATAACCCTGTACGGAAACAACAAACCCGGGTGGTACCGGCAAACCCAGCCTTGTCATGGTCACAAGGTTGGCCCCTTTGTTACCCAACTCCGCCTTATCTTCGCACTCACCGTGAAACGAATGAATATAGTCCATAACGACCTCCTCCTCAAATTACATTATATACGAAAGGCACATAAATATTTCTACCTGCCTGTATTTTATTCGTCGCTCGTTGATGGCGTGTAATCAAATTTAATTTCACTTCTTCCAGTGCAACGGGCTACAATTAACCCGGATGGGTAAGTTATACGGGTTAATGGCAGTATTGCTGGCAACGGTGATGCTGGCCGGCATAGGTTTTGGTGGTTGTTCGCCAAAGGTAGTGCAGACTTCCGGCGAGCCTGTGATCATCAAAGTGGGGTTGCCCACCCCGTTAAATGACCCGGCCGCACCATGGGGGAAGGCCAATGTCGAACCATATCTTACCTGGGTCGATCTTTTCAACAAGCAAGGATTTCAGGTAGCAGGTCAGACCTATAACTTCAAGCTGCTGATGGTCGACGACCTCGATACGCCGGAGGGAGGAGCCGCCGCAGCCAGGCAACTGGTGAAAACCGATGGGTGCAAGTTCATAGCCGGACATTGGAGCTGGAACTATGACGCTATATCCGCCATCACCAACCCGGCCAAAGTGATCTTCGTAACCAGGGACGGCGGTGGTATCAATTACAATGCTGCAACTCAACCTTATAATGTTTTCGGCAGTCCTTCACGTGAAGTGTGGGTGGCCGATATCCTGGCAGCCCACGATAAATTTCCGGGCATAAAAATCGGCATCCTGGAGCCCTCTTACGGGCTTACTCAGGCAGATATAGATGCTCTTAACCAAAATTACTTCGATCCGGCCGGAATGATTTATCACTGGGAGATTTTTCCGGCTAATACCACTGACTTCACGCCCTATATAAGCAAGTTTGCCGCGGAGGGCTGTGGCATGGTCTATACCGATATGGGCCTCGACCTGACCATATTGTTTGCCAGACAGCGTTGGAATGCCGGTTATAAATGGCCGGTCGGCCAGGCCGGAGGATTGGCGGAGGCGGGAATATATCTGGACGGATGTGGCTATGACGCCGCACAGGGGCTGATGGGCTCCTATTTCGGCATCTGGGATTTTAAACAAACGAAAGTGAACCCCGAATATGTTGCCATGTGCCGGGAGGTGATGCAAACTCTCTCCCAAAACATGGCCAACCATATGCGTATACTGATTGGATAGGCTGGCTTCCTTCGCATCTATTGATGCTGTCACAGGCTATGCAAAAGGCAGGCAGCGTGGATGACACGGATGCTATTATGCGGGCCATCCGAGGCGGCACCTTCGATACTACAGCCGGCACATACACAATGTCGGGTGAGAAGACCTACGGGTCCCCTATAGTGTTGGGCTCTCCCTGTGCCATTTGCATCATTCAGGGGGATAGCGAGGTTTACCAGGGGGAACACCCCTTGGAATCTATACCCTGATTTTTAATTATTCAGTCCGGATTAAGGCATCAAGGCAGGCTATTTATAAGTTTACCGTGAAGTGATATGCTCATATCAATATGAAAAAAATAAACTGGTTCAAGCTTGGCGTCATCTTTGTTGTTTTCGTAGTTTTCAGTGTAGCCATAGCTTACGGGGCGCAAATAATTTTAGGCGGTATGCACCTTCCTCTCCATAAGTATGAGCTCGCAGCCTATCTGACGATTTTCCTTGTTTCGCTGGTTGTCAATCTATCACTGATACCACTGCCATTCGCACTCTCGGTGATGATAGCCGCGGCCGGGACCTGGAATCCTATTTTGGTGGCGCTGGTGGGAAGCGTCGGGGCCAGCCTTGGCGAAATGAGCTACTACTACCTGGGATTCCTGAGCAAAAAAGTGGCCATACCCGATGATATTATCGGATACCAGACGGTTAAAGCCTGGGTAGATAAGTACGGCATGTGGGCCATTGCCTTCCTGTCGTTCCAGCCTGTAATTCCCATCGAAATCGGAGGGCTCGTGGCCGGGCTTACCAAATTTCCCTTGGTCAAATTTCTCATCGCCCTCTGGATAGGCAAATTCCCCAAATATATTATCCTGATTTATATGGGCACTGCGCTGGTCCAGGTGATACCCGTCCCACATTTTCTCCGTTAAAACAAATCCATATTTCATTATCAAAGGGAGGTAAAATGACGTGAATCTCGGCAGTCTTATTCTCCGTTAAAACAAATCCGTATTTCATTATTAAAGGGAGGTATGATTATATGAATCTCGGCAGTCTTATAGATGACAATATTAAAAGGTTCGGTAAATATGATTTTGTTTACTACCAGGGAAAATCGCACACTAATCTTGAAATAAATGCGACGGCCAACAAGCTGGCCAACGCTCTGAAAAATCTGGGCATTAACAGGGGGGACAGGGTTGGAGTTCAACTATTAAATTGCCCTGAACTACTGCAGTCCTTTTTCGCAATTTTTAAAATCGGCGCCATATTGGTCCCGGTAAATCCAGCCCTCAGCGTTCAGGAACTGATTTACCTCTACCGTGATGCAGGCCTGGCCGCCCTGGTCACTGCCGCGGACTTCATTCCCAAGGTCAAAGAGGCACGGCGGGAAGCTCCCCAATTGAAGCATACAATTATAGTCGGGAGCGCAGACCCCGATGATGGCTTGTCCTATTATAAGATAATTGAGAAAGAGCCGGCTGAAATTGAGCTGGCCGATACCGATAACGACGACGTGGCCGTGATGATTTACACGGCAGGCACGACTGGCAATCCAAAAGGGGTGATGCTCACACATTATAACTGGTATACGCATATTACCGGGTATTATGAACTGGTACTGCTGGATAACCGTGGTATTGAGGTCAAAGGGAAAGTCGTGGGAACGGCGGATATGCGGCCCGGCATTATAAACAGAGATGCGACAGCGTTCGGTGTGGCACGGGAGCGAATTTCATTGGTTACCTTGCCCCTCTATCACGGGTACGGAGTATTTGCCATGAGTCTCGAGTTTCTGACGGGTGGAAGGATGGTACTGCTTTCGCGCTGGGATACTGAGGAAGCCATGAAATGCATTCAGCAATACAGGATAACCGAGTTCAGGGGCGTTCCGACTATGTACATACAGTTGCTGAACCATCCCGCCGCAGATAAATACGATTTAAGCTCACTTCAAATTAGCATTTGCGGATCGGCGCCGATGCCGCTCGAGGTTGCCCGCCAGTGGAAGGACAAGTACGGCATAGACATCTGGGAGGGCTATGGACTCAGCGAAGCTACCACCGTCAATTGCGGGAACATTGCATCTGGCAAGGAACCGAAGTATGGCTCAATCGGCAAGTGTTATCAGAAATGCAACACAATCAGTATATTTGGGCCGGACGATAAAGAGCTACCCCCCGGTGAGACGGGCGAGATAGTAATTAAAGGTCCCTGCGTTATGAAAGGCTATTGGAATAAACCGAAGGAAACGGCCGAGGCTGTAAGGAATGGCTGGCTTTATACGGGAGATATCGGCCACAAAGATAAAGACGATTACATTTATATTACGGAACGCAAGAAGGATCTTATCATCCGCGGAGGCGAGAATGTATACCCCAAAGAGGTGGAGAATGTCCTGCATAAACATCCCCAGGTTCTCGAGTGCGGCGTCATAGGCGTCCCTGACCGCACTTATGGCGAGGAGGTCATGGCTTTTGTTGTGCTGAAGGCAGCAGGATCGGCAACGCAGGAAGAGTTGCTGCAGTTTTGCCGGGAGCAGTTGCCCGCCTTTAAAAGGCCAAAGGTCATAGAATTTATGGACGCGCTGCCCAAGAGCTCTGTAGGAAAAATATTGAGGAGAGAACTGCGACTTAAGAAGAAAGCTTAGACGCATAGCCATAGCTTAACTCGCAGAAGAGAGCTTAGAGGCAAAACCCTAGCTTAACCCGCGGTCATAACTGGCCGGTCAATACCGGATGGAACTTGCAGAAAATTGCAGTTTATCCTATTATCGTTCTAAGGGCGCAATATTAGATATGAATTGCAGCGAGGATAGTTCGCAAAGAAAACCACAAACTTCTTTGGCGTTTCTATGGTTAAAATTACGTTCTGCAATTTATATGCTGTCACTATGTGTAATTCTAATCTCGTTTGTTGCCGTTGCCTGCGCTAACAAAAGCGCAGGTAAGTCACCTTCGACTTCATCGAGTCAGCAGCCCTCAAGTACAGCACAACAAAATAATCAGTCGACAACCCCCAGTGTGAATTCGGGCACTCAAGGTGGAACAGCTTCGACTCAGTCTCAAACTACTCCGGCGGTCACTTCACCCAGCCCACCCGCCCCGCCGGCTCCCGTTCAGCAGTCCACTCAGCCGGCACAGCCTGCAGTTAACACAGGCACTCCTTCAGCCAGCCAATCAGGTTCAACCGATTTGATTAAAAAGGAAGCGTGCCTTATGGCCTTGACCTTAGCTGATATGGGTCAGGGGTGGGTGCGCGTCAGCGTCGGGCCTCCTCAGATACTGTACACAACCTCGGTATGCCACGTATATTTTTCTCAGGGCGGGTCGTTCGCACCCGTGGTACAAAGCACGGTTGCTGTTTTTCGCAATGTCGAGGCAGCCAGCAATGCTTATGATAAAGAAAAACCGACCTATGTCGACGTTTCCACTCCTGCCTTAGGTGATGAATGCTTCTTAAACGATTCGGTTCCTATAAACAAATACCTCGTATTTAGAAAGAGCAACGTGGTGGTATATCTCTGGCTGCAGCAGTATAAAGATGGTGATATCGAGCACTATGCCAGCGTGATTGAACAGCGTGTCACTCTCTGACTGTAATTGGAGAAGGACCTCAATATGGAACAGAAACCTGCTCAGAATGCGCCACAGGAACAAGACGATAGGACCGGCAAGCATAGGCATGGCCATGGGCATCCTGCAATCTTTGCGGGCCTGCTGCTGATCCTCATAGGGGTACTGCTTTTTCTAGCCAGCCAGGGCTATATTTCATGGAATCAATGGTGGCAGATCTTTCTTATCGGGCTGGGAGCTATTTTGTTAATTGATGGGCTGATACGCTACAGGCAAGACCCTGCTCGAGGCTTCCTATTCGCAGGATAATCGCCGGTGTAGTGCTGATAATTATCGGCGTCGCCTTCCTTTTCAGTGCAGTAAATTGGTGGCCCCTGATTATCATTGTTGTCGGTGTGATAATTTTAGCAGGCGGGATTTGGCGGCGGCCCTCGAATAAATAATCACGATAGCCAATTCGATACACTATTGATGATCAATGTCGTGCTAATTACCACGGACCGGTTATGTTTAGATTAATTATCCATAGACTCCACACGAAATTTATGCGACAATAATTTTTAATGTTCTAAGTTTACTGGCGAAATTATGAATCTGGGTATTGCGGGGAAAACGGCAATCGTGTCTGCTGCCAGCAGGGGGATTGGCAAGGCTGTGGCTATAGGTCTGGCCAAAGAAGGCGTCAACATGGCCATTTGTGCTCGCAATGAAGCCGGACTTCGCAAGACCGCCCTTGAAATAGAAGCATTACATTCTGTAAAAATCCTGCCGATCATCACCGATTTGACCAAAGCCGGCGAGGTCAAGAACCTGGTCGATGAGACCGTCAATAAGTTTGGATGGGTGGATATCCTGGTGACCAATGCCGGGTCTCCGCCAGCAGCCCCCTCCAGCACCTACAGCGATTCGGACTGGGAGTATGCAGTAATGCAGAACCTGATCAGCAACGTCAGGCTCTGCCGCGAGGTGATCCCCATTATGAAAAAGCAAAGTTGGGGAAGGATTGTCAATATGATCTCGGTCGCCGCCAAGCAGCCCATCGAGGGCATGATATTATCGAATTCCATCAAAGCAGCAATAGTGGGACTGTCAAAAACGCTTTCTCAGGAAGTTGCGGCCGACAATATATGTATAAATAACATCTGTGCGGGCTGGGTTGTTACGGACCGACTGGTGGAAATGCTTAAGAGGACGGCTGCCAGCAAAGGTAAGACCTACGATAAAGTGCTGGCGGATTTTACCAACATTATTCCTGCAAAACGCCTGGGCACGCCTGAAGATGTAGCCAACCTGGCGATATTTCTTACTTCGGAACGGGCGGCTTATATTACCGGCACAACTATTCAGGTTGACGGCGGATTGGTTAAAGGGCTTCTTTAATACCGGCTGCACGTATATTTTGACACCATCTTCAGCCTTTCTTGATTTAAATTACTGGTATCTCAGCGCCTCTATAGGATTAAGACGTGATGCCTGCCAGGCCGGGTAGAATCCAAAGAACAAACCCACGGCGATCGATACCGAGACAGCCAAGACGACTATGTCCGCACTAACAAGTGTATGCATCGCTCCCAGGGCGGAGATGAGGAATGCTACGCCCCAGCCCAATATAACTCCTATCAAGCCTCCGGCCAGGGATAGAAATGCCGACTCTATCAGGAACTGCACCCATATATCAGTGTCTCTAGCGCCCAGAGCCTTGCGGATGCCGATTTCCCTTGTCCTTTCGAGTACGGAGACCAGCATTATATTCATTACGCCTATGCCGCCGACCAGCAGAGATATTGCAGCTATGGATCCGAGCAGCATAGTGGTGGTAGCCATTGTGTCGGATACGGTGCTGGCTACCTGCTCCATAGAGGTAACTGTGAAGTCATTGGCTGCCGACGCAATCAACTGGTGCCGCGTGCGCAGCAGGTCTGTGATCTGCTGTACGATATAGTCGCTGTTTTTTATGTCCGTCACCAGCAGCGAAATGGATGATATAACCTGTTGACCGCTTGCAGTGCGCTGCTGGGCAACCGCCTGCTGCATAGTGCTGAGCGGAATAAACACCATATTGTCGGGCGAACCGCTGACAGCACCCTTACTGGCCAGTACGCCGATCACGCGTACAATGATTGTACCAATCCTCAAGTTCTGACCCAGCGGGTCGCTATCAGGATACAGCGTCTGAGCAACTGTAGCACCCAGGACAGCCACCGCACTGCCCTGTTGATAGTCATAATCGGAGAAGAAAGTGCCGCTGGTGGTATTTAAATTATATGTCGTCATATAGGATGTAGTCGTGCCTGTGACCTGCGCATTCATATTTTGGCTGCCGGCGATCAGTTGAAGGTTTTTAGAAAAGATAGGTGACACTGAAGTGACCAGGTCGGTCCTTTGCTGGATGGCCTCAGCATCTTCCATGGTCAAGGTGGTTGCACTGCCGGCTGCGCCTCTGACTCCGCCGGTCCCCATGGTTGAACCCGGGGTGATCATCATCAGGTTTGCCCCGAGCGTCTCTATCCTGGAAAGTATATCCTGCTCGGCGCCTTTGCCGATGGACATAAGGGCGATCACAGCGGATACGCCGATCACAATCCCGAGCATGGTCAGCGAACTGCGAAGCTTGTGAGAGGTGACGCCTCCCCAGGCGTTGGCGAAAGGCCTGAGAAGTTTACTGTATTTTTTCATCCTTTTCTACCATACCATCCATAATATGTATGATGCGCTGGCAATGCGCTGCGATATTCGGATCGTGTGTGATCATTACCAGTGTGATCCCCTGCTCTGCATTAAGCGCTTTGAGCATCGAGATTATCTCTTCGCCGGCCTTGCTGTCGAGGTTGCCTGTGGGCTCATCGGCCAGTATTAAAGGCGGATTCTTGGCGAGCGCCCGGGCTATGGCCACACGTTGCTGCTCGCCTCCGGAAAGCTCGGTTGGGCGATGGTCGGCCCGGTCGGCCAGACCTACTGTTGTGAGTGATTCCATGGCAGATTTATAATCATCGGCCCCGGCATATTCGAGGCCCAGTTTAACGTTGGATAGGGCCGATAGCTTGGGTAACAGGTTGAATTGCTGAAAGACGAAGCCGATCTTCTGTGCCCTGATGTGGGCGAGCTCCCTGCTGTTGAGCCGGCTGACTTCCTGGCCATCGAGAAAATATGTGCCGGAAGAAGGTACGTCCAGGCACCCGAGGACATTCAAAAGGGTCGATTTACCCGGACCCGAGGGCCCCATAATGGCTACAAGCTCCCCCTTTTCTATGGTGAAGCTTATGCCTTTTAGTATCTGGAGCTGCCTGTCCCCGATGGGATATATTTTTTGAATGTCGTGTAATTCGATCATCTTGAAGTCGGTAGGCGGACTCCCGGGACCGAGATTGAACTACCGCCCGTCCTCTGTTGCTGTTGAGAGCCGGTCGTTGCAGTCTGAGTGGCAACGTTGGTGGCGGTGGATACCACGTCCCCTTCGCTGAGGCCGCTGACGACCTCCGTATTCTGGCCGTCGGTGATGCCCGTCTGGATCATTTTCTGTGTGGTAGTCCCACCTGAAACGACCTGCACGTAGTACCTTCCACCCTGGCTGGTAATTGCTTTATTGGGCACCAGGAGGATATTGGTCTTCTGCTCGGTGGCGATGCTGACGGTAACTGTCAGACCTTCCCGCAGGCGAAAGTCTGCCGGCACGGTGGTCGCAGCAGAGGCCTGTGTATATTGTCCACCGGTCCCTGTCGACTGGCCTGTGGATGAGCGTCTGGTCGAGGCCTGACCGGCGGCTGTCTGATTGTCGGATTGTAGGCCCGTGGAAGCCTGCCGGCTAATTGTTCGATTACCCGATGCCGTCTGATTGCCGGAGGCCGAATTTGAGGTTTGTCCAGTGGTACTTGTGGGTCTGGAGTGGGCCGATTGAGCAGCAGCACGTAACTGCGCCTGGAGCGTAGCCGGGGTTACAGGGTCCAACTGCACGGTCACCTGGTAGTTAACCACGTTCGATTGAATTGTGGGCGCTTCGGCTATAAGGGATACTTTGCCCGGGAAATGTATATGAAGAGAGTGCAACCGCCTGGACGGTTGCCGGCGTGCCTATGCTCAAATTATATATCTGCATCTCGCTGACAAGTACATCTACCTGGAAATTCACGGGATCTATAATGCGCACGGCGACGTCGCTGGCGCCCACCTGGGCGCCAGGCACGACATTTACATTGGTCACCAGCCCGGCGAAGGGAGCGGTAATGGTGGCTTCGTCAAGCTGCTGTTGCGCTTCGGCCTGGGAGGCCTGGGCGTTCTGTAATTGCAGCTGCTTGATATCGATGTTAAGGGGGTCGGGAGCCGAGATAACAGTGCCTGATGAGTCGGTCTGGGGTTCCTCGGCGTTTTCAAGGTTCATCTGGGCTGTTTCCACATTTATTTTGGCCTGGGCCAGGGTGCTCTCCAGCGGCGCCGTATCGAGCATGGCCAGCACCTGGCCCGCAGTCACGTTATCGCCGATTTTTACCAGGACTTGCTTGACCGTCCCTGCAGAGTAAAAAGCCAGGTTTGCTTCGCTGGATGTAACCAGGTTGCCGCTGGCCATGATATCTACGCTGATATTACCGTTCTGTACCGTTGCGGTCTGGCTGGCCGCAGCCGGATTGGCTTTAGAAGCGCAACCGGACGCGACAACAACTGTGAACAGGATTAGTATAATAAAAGGAATTAACTTGTATTTTCTCATATCGGAGGGTTTATCGCCCACATATAACTCAATCAAGTCTAGCACTATATAAGTTTATGTGAAAATTATTAGGATATTATTAAGTCAGATATGGCAATAATAACAAATTAACAATAAATTAACATTTTAGGTGTACTATAACATAGGGCTTTGGAAAAATTCGTACCATCCGGGGGGCTTCTCATAAGAAAAATATCCGGCATGAAGCTATACTGGCTCCTGGCGGTATTGCTGCCAGTGTTGCTTTTAGCGGGCTTTAGCGCGTCAGCCGGCGCACAGGAGCCGCCAACCGCCCAGCCGCTCAGATGGGCAGAGGTATACAAGCCGGGCTCAACCGGAAATATCATCGTTGCACCTTCTGAGATCAACCGCATCGCCGCCAGCCATGACATCGTGTATTCACTGGACACTGTCAACAGCCTCCTTTACAGCTCGAATAACGGCGGGCTGACCTTTACCGACATAACGGCTCCCTTTTTGAGGAACCTCAGCGCCGCCAAGCCGTGGATCGAAATCGCCGTTGCACCGGACCGGCCGCAGTATGTGGCAGTCGTAACCGACAATGGGAGTGGCGTTTTTATATCCAACGATGGCGGGCAGACATGGTATGACACCCTCCTAACCCCACCTTCCGGCGAGCAAATTCAGTGCATAGCCATCTCGAACGGTTATTCGTCAAGTACGAACACCATCCTGCACGATGTAGCGGTCGGCATGGCCCCGTCTGATTGGAGCTCCCCCACTGGCGATGTGTATGCCCTTCAAATAGGCGGTATTTCTTCCGCCTGGGCTCCCCAGATACTTACGGTAAACGGAGCTGCGGCGGCCGTATCGGCGGTCGCTTTCTCGCCGCACTACAATCCGGGTAACTCGAACTTTTCGAATTCGGATTCTACCATATTGGCAACAGCTTCTGACAGCGCTGGCACTTATTTGTGTATCGGAACAAGAAACATGTCTGCACAGACCACTGTATGGAATGATCCATCATCCTATCCCAATTACCCGGTGCAGATAGTTCCGGCCCATGGTGCGAATCCTATCCGTTCTAGTATAGTCCTGCCTTCCGATTACGGCGGGAGCAATCAAACGACGCGCAAGGAATTCGTAAGCTACAGCCGGTCAGATGATGCCGGTAACAATGATATTTATAGGGTTGACGATGGCATAAACCAGGTGACCGGGCTCAAAGCGACGGATGTCGCCTCGGTGAATATAAGCAGCATCGCCTATTTTGGTACTCTTATATCAGGAAAACTCCTCGCGGGGTTCGTTGAACCGGACCCTATACTAACGAACGTTTCTCAGGTTAAATGGTGTGTCAACCCCCTGGGCACACCGCTCGGCACGGCGAACTCAACCTGGTTTAAGCCCAACCAGCCTCCCTCAGGGCCGGGCAATGCGCAGGTCGCCTGGAGCTACAGCGGCAGCGTGGGATTTTGCGGCACGGGCCAGCTAGTCATTCATTTCCATACCCCTCCACCACTCTATGACGAAAGCGCTTTTTCCCAGAGCCTGGATAACGGTAACAACTGGACGCAGACCAGCCTCATGAACACCAGTATCCATATAACGGATATCGCCCCGGCACCCGATTCCCGCAGTCTGTTCATGGCGAGCTACAGCCAGTTCGGGCCGGAAAGCGTATGGCGAGCTGCCGGCGAGCCGCTGGGCCAGTACTGGGGCCGGCTGCTCAATATGACTACGAATACCAATAGAGTTATCCTCAGGTTAAGCCCAAATTATTCCACCGACTATACCCTATATGCGGTGGAGGTCGATACTGTGTCCACTTCGGAAAACACGTCTTTGGAACATGTTAATTTGCTGGAGATATCGTTAAACCGCGGCAATACCTGGCAGAAGCGTTTCATCCCAGGGCCGGTCGTCGATATGGTCACGGCAAGCCAGTACACGATCTATATGGCCACCAGCGGAGGTTGTGTACGAAAAAGTATAGACGGTGGCTTGACCTGGGGAGACAAAGTAAATACCGGGCTCAATAATATCAATATGCTGGCTCTCGCTGATAACGGCCATCTTTTCGCCGCCAGCAGGGATGGATATGTCGCCTATTCCACCGACGAGGGCGCCAGTTTTACCGAGATACAGGCGCCGGTCAGTTTCTTGTTGAGCGACATACAGGTCGTGCCCGATGCGAACTATGCAGCCAACGACATTATCTACGCCGGCGGCCGCAGTGCTGATAATTTGACTATGCATCTCTCTGATAATGTCACCACCGGTGTCTGGCGCTGGTCTATCGGCCAGTCCTCCAAATGGGAGCAGATCGATACGCCGATTGCCGATAATATCACAGGAGAACAAGTCAGCGGGTTGAAAGTAGGCCCCGAGGGCACCCTTTACGTGCTCCGGGCGGATAATATTACCGCACAGGAGGCGGTACGCCTGGGAGGATACCCTGATCTTACCGGCAGGTCCCAGGGCATGGACCGGACGTTGGACCCTGTCTACCCCATAGCTCAATTAATGGAGTGGGATGTGGTCAACCGCACGCTCACCGACAATACGACCGCTTTTGATCCGGCCCCGCTTGATTTCGCAGGCGACGTGCCCTGGCTAAAGCTTATCGGGAACTCCGGCGAGAACGACCTGTGGGCCATTGATACGTCCAATGGCGTGAACGATAATACCACCGCCATCTACGTGTTCCGAGACACGTTGTGTAAAGCGGGGCCCTGGTCGACCGGGCCATCGGATGTGGGCTGCGACCCTGTAACCGGGCGCAACGACCAGGTCGACCTTTCATGGGAGCAGCTTTCACTGTCAGACAGGTATGAGTTCCAGGTTGCCAAGGACCCGGCCTTTGACCTCAGGATAGATCCGGCCATAAATAATTCGGAAAATGTATCGGCGGTGACCGGTTCAATTCTAATAAGGACCGATCCTGATAACGTCCTCAGCCCGGCGGTCTGGCTGCCTCCCGGCTCACTTCCTGAGGCGGGGATTGCCTGCTACTGGAGGGTGCGGAGCGACCATGCTGCAACCGGTGAGTATATAAGGAGCCCCTGGTCGGATACAAAAACGTTCAGCGTGAAGCCGGGGTTTCCTGTGGCATTACCATACTCCGGCCCGCAGTTACTCTCGCCTTCCGATAGCTGTCAGTGTCCAGTCGATGCAACGTTAAATTTTTCATGGACGCCTTACAAGGGTACGACGGCGTATAAATTCGAGCTATCGCAGAGACCGGACATGAGTCGGCCCCTGCTGTCCACTACCGTCAGCAGCACAGCGATGCTCTATTCAGGGCAATTGAGAAGCGGCACGGTCTACTTCTGGCGTGTCACGCCCGTTGAGCCGGTGCCCGGCGACTCCAGCGCCACTTTCAGCTTCCGCACGGCGCCGGCAGCAGCGCCGGCCCCTCTGATTCCAGGGACACCTTCTATACCACTGTGGGCAATAATCAGCATGGCTATCATCGTGCTTGCGATGATTGTCGTGGTGATACTCATTTACCGTGAGCGAAGCTCCCGGCTATAAAGAAAATGTTGCTCAATAAGATATAGGCAGTCCGCTTGAATGAGCAGCCTCCTCCTCATTGGTATGACTATCAGTTTTTGGATGGTCAGGGTCGAATGTTATATGATGAACCGGGGTGGAGATACACAACATGTCTCAGTCCAGTGGCGTTATACCGCCTCCCGCTATTCACGTCAGGGGCCTGAGGAAGATTTATACGGTAAACCAGCAGGAAGCGGGCACCCGGGCTGCGTTGCAGGGTCTGGTAAACCGCCGCAGCGTGCAGATAGCAGCGGTGGACGACATCTCTTTCGATGTGACCCCGGGTGAGATAGTTGGTTTTCTGGGTCCGAATGGCGCCGGCAAGACCACTACCCTCAAAATGCTGTCCGGCCTGCTATACCCGACTGGTGGAGAGGCGACCGTGATCGGCCATATACCCTGGAAGCGCGAAAAGTCGTTCCTGCGTCAGATAACGCTCATTATGGGACAGCGCAACCAGATGGTGTGGGATATCCCTGCCATCCATTCATTCGAGCTCAACCGTGCCATTTACCGCATCCCCTCTGATGTTTATCATGAAACGCTGGCCGAACTAACCGAGCTTCTTGATCTCGGCCCCCTCATAAACAAACCTGTGCGCAATCTGTCGTTGGGGGAACGGATGAAATGTGAGATCGCCGCCGGTCTGCTGCACCGCCCGACCATGGTTTATCTCGACGAGCCGACCATTGGACTTGACGTGACCATGCAGCGGCGCATACGGTCCTTCATAAGCGCTTACAACCAGCGCTTCGGTGCGACCGTCCTGCTGACCAGCCACTATATGGCCGATGTCGAAGCGCTTTGCAAGCGTATTCTGGTCATCCATCATGGACGGCTTCTTTTCGACGGGGACCTATCAGCATTGCTTGAGAAATTCACGGACCACAAGACCATCGTCGTCCAGCTGGAAGACTGCCAGGCCGATCTGAAGTCTTACGGTGAAGTCATTTCCTGCAGCGATAACCGCTATACCCTGCGTGTCCCGAGGTCCGGAACCGCACACGTCACTGAACAGTTGCTGGCTGACCTGCCTGTTATTGACCTGTTAGTGGAAGATCCGCCTATTGAAGAAGTCATTGAACGTGTTTTTGCACAGGAGAACCCGTGAGCGGCCTGATCGAGCTATATAAACAACAGTTCAAAACGACCATGGCCATGATGTTCCAGTACCGCGCCTCGCTGCTCATCTGGATGATCGGTCAGGTACTGGAACCGCTGATCTACCTGATCGTATGGGCTGCCGTTTCAAGCACATCTGAGAGCGGCAGCGTGGGTGGCTACACTGCGAGCGATTTCGCAGGTTATTTCATCGTGTTGATGGTGGTCAACCAGTTTACATACACCTGGATTATGTACGAATTCGAATACAGGGTGCGCGAAGGTCTCCTTTCCTTTGCGCTTCTGAAGCCGGTGCATCCCATCCACTCGGATATCGCCGATAACGTGACCTCCAAGATGATAACGTTGCCGGTAATGATGTTGATTGCCGCAGGACTGGCGCTGGCGTTTCATGCCTCTTTATCGCCTGCTCCGTGGTCCATTGTGTTATTCATACCGGCGCTGATGGCCGCGTTTATGATGAGATTTCTGCTGGAGTGGACACTTGCACTGGTATCGTTCTGGATCACACGTGTCAGCGCTATAAACCAGACATACTTTGTACTGATGCTGTTTCTGTCCGGTCAGATCGCACCTCTGACGCTGTTGCCCTATCCGGTACAAATTGCGGCTGACATTCTTCCCTTCCGCTGGTTCATTGGTTTTCCCGTGGAGTTGTTACTTGGCCGGTTGACGTTCCAGGAGACATTGATCGGACTGGGCGCCCAGGCGGCATGGCTGATTGCAAGTGTAGTAGCTCTAAAGTTAGTCTGGCGGGCCGGAATAAGAGCTTATTCGGCGGTGGGCGCATGAGATTCCTCAGGCTGTTTGTGGCCTTTATTACGGTCAGCGTGACGGGTGAGGTAGCCTATCGCGTCAATTTCTTCGTGCAATTATTTCAGACATTTCTCAGCCTGGTCATATCGTTGGGCGGTCTGGCAGTGATCTTTTCCTACACGAACAGCCTGGGAGGCTGGGGACCTGATGAGATTCTGGCGCTGGTAGGCGTCTATTTCCTGGTCGGCGGGCTTATCGGGCTGGTCGTGCAGCCGAGCATGGAAAGGATGATTGAATCGGTTCGCGATGGAACACTCGATTTTACTCTCACGAAACCTGAGGATACACAGCTCATGATAAGTATTGGCGGCATAGACATCTGGAGATTTATCGATATATTACTTGGACTTGGCATCATGGCTATCGCATTATTAAGGATGGGAGCTAATGTGGGGTTGGCTCAGGCGTCGATCTTTTGTATCATGCTGATCGCCGGGGGGATCATCATCTACGGCTTTTTCCTGATCCTTGCTACGCTTTCATTTTGGTTCGTGCGTGTGGAGAATATACTGGTGATCTTTCAGAGCATGTATGAAGCCGGACGCTGGCCGGTAAGTCTTTATCCCCCATGGTTGAGATATGGGTTGACTTTCGTCGTGCCGATAGCCTTCGCTACAACCATTCCAGCCGAAGCGTTGACAGGACGCCTCAATACGGTGACGCTAATGATCGCGATCGGGCTGGCGCTGCTGATGCTGCTAATCTCGCGCATCGTATGGCGGATCGGCCTGCGGCACTACTCCGGCGCATCCGCCTAGAAATCATATGATAGGCTTCAAACAGTGGTTTTGTATGGTCAGGTCGACTGCTCCTTTTCCATTTTGCGAAGTTCGGCCCTCAATAATTTCCCCAGCAGGTTCTTGGGAAGGGTATCTACGAACTGGACGGCTTTAGGCACCTTGAAAGTTGGGAGCTTCTGCCGGCAGAAAGCGATTATCTCTTCACCGTCGATGGACTGATCTTTTTGAAGCACGCAGAAGGCTTTAATCTCCTCACCATAGACATTATCCGGAATGCCGATTACGCCCACTTCCAATATCTGTGGGACCTGCAATATTACCTCCTCAACTTCACGCGGCGAAACGTTCTCCCCGCCCCTTATGATAATGTCTTTCTTGCGGTCGGTGATATAAAAGTAACCATCGTCATCCATGTATCCCACGTCGCCCGTATGAAGCCATCCATTGCGCAGGGTGGCTTCGGTCTCTTCGGGCATGCCCCAATAACCTTTCATAATCGTTGGGCCTTTGATTACTAATTCCCCTATCTTGCCTGCAGGCAGTTCGTGGTCTTCATCATCGAAAATTGTCATGGTATCCGCTTTGATCATGCACTTTCCGATCGATCCGTATCTGGGCG
Source organism: uncultured Chloroflexia bacterium (assembly GCA_963848815.1). GTDB lineage: Bacteria > Chloroflexota > Dehalococcoidia > GIF9 > UBA5629 > UBA1162. The sequence continues at coordinate 9,753 of CAWKFY010000023.1, read as the reverse complement.
GAATGCCTATGATTTGTCCCGCGGTGGTTGCCCCCGTTTCGGTCATGCCCCATCCTTCAGAGATGTCCGTCCCGACCTTCTTTTTCCACTGTCTGCCCACATCCGGCGGCAGCGGAGAAGAGCCGCAGGCGCATTCGCGAAGGGAACTTAAATCGCGTTTGTCTATATCCGGATGGTTTAGCATCATAATATACATGGTCGGCACTGCAGCCATATTAATCACCCTGAATTCTTCTATCAGCTTCAGGGCCTGCTCCGGGTTGAACCTTTTCATGATAATGCCGCGCTGCGCATTAATGATGCCCATCAACGATACGGCCAGGCCAAAAGAATGGGAAAGAGGTAAAACGAAAAGACTCATAGTATTGCGGTCCAGCCCTGTCACTATCTGGCGCACTTCGGTAACTCCATAGGTGCGTGCGTTAGTATATTTAAGTGTGTTCTCCAGCGTGGCGCTGACGTAACGTGCACGGTAGTCGGCGTAGCCAGTTCCCGTCATGTAAAGGCTGAAATGCGTGTGCATTACGCCTTTGTTGGGCCCGGTGGTCCCGGCAGTATAGATCATGGCTGCCAAATCCTCGTTGTCGGTCTTCTCTATGGGAAGAACGTTAGACTGCTTAGGGACCAGCGTATCATAGCCGATCGTGCCCGGGATATCAGTCTTCTCGGTGACAATGACGTGTTTCAAATCAGCGGCATCCTTTTGTGCCGCCTGAATCCAGGGGACATACTCAGGACTGGTTACTACAGCTTTGGCCCCGCAATTTTTATAGATATAAGCTGACTGGTCCGGCCTCAGTGAAGGATTCATAGGAACAGCCACAGCCCCTATCTTATAGATTGCTGGAAACGACCATAAGGTCACCGGGCTATTGGGCATCTGGATAGCTACACGGTCGCCTTTTTCAACGCCCAGGGATTTGAGCGCGTTTCCCAGCCGGTTAGACTCTTCCTCCATATCGACATTGGTGTACCACTTCCCCTCGAAATAGTAACAATCATACTTGCCGTATTTTTGAATGTTGTCCTGACCGAGGCTGCCAAGATTCATCTACTCCTACCTCCGCATAAATAAATTTAATAAATCAGTTCGGAATGGCGAAATGTATTATAGCAGAAGCAATTGCACTGCAGCGTGATAGTTGAACCGCTTGGGACGGCTGATTTTTTAACTGCTCCAGTGCCAGGACTATCGGCGGAAGATTGCGTATAATATCCCAGCAATCCTATCGATCAAATAGGGATATGATTTTCATAAAAAGGGCCTAAACGATTTCGATAATTTAGCGTTATTAGTAGTGATAACAAAATCTTCCATTATATAACGCATAATAGATCGAGGCCTGACGATGAAAGATTTCATGAAACTACTAGTTTTACTTGTTTTAGGCGTTGGAGCTTTTTTGTTGATCCAGGTTTCATTTAAAGCCTTTCAAGTATTTGATATCTCGATGGAGCCGACATACCAGGCTGGGGACTTCATATTTGTCAATAAATTGGCTTACGTGTGGAATCCTCCGGCAAGAGAGGATGTAGTAGCTTTGTATTCTCCCGACACCACGGCCCGGCTTTCCATTAACCCCTTTTCCTCACAAAATTCATCCCAGTATATTAAACGGATAATAGCTGTGGGTGGCGACACAATCGAGATAAAAGATAAGAAAGTATATGTGAACGGAAGTCCAATTGACGAAGGTTACGTCATGGAACCGTGTGACTATGATTGTCCTGTACAAACGATTCCAATGGACAAGTATTTCGTCCTGGGTGACAATAGAAACCACAGTGATGATTCGCATAGGGGCTGGCTGACATCACGAGAGGACATTATCGGTAAGGTGTGCTTGTGCTACTGGCATTCGGATTATCCGGATATACATGTTGTCCTTCTACCCACCTTTATTTTGGTTATCGTTGTATTTTCCAAGGATTCTATTGTCAGATTATTCCACAAATAAGATGATGAAATTAGTGGTAGCACAGGATATTGCATTTCCCGTTGTTTCCTGTAAGAATAAGGATGGCGGGTTGAATCAGGCTATTTATATTTGTTGGTAGGTGCATCATGGACAGAAGTAAAATGGATGTAGTCTCATCAAAACTTTTTGGGAACGTGGTGGACGTGGTTACCTGCATGGTGAATCTGCATGATCCCACTGCCTCCAGCCATCAGGAAGAGGTGGCCCTTCTTGCTAGGAGTATAGCTGAGGCAATGGGCTATAAAGAGAAGGCCGTCGACTGTGTTTTCCTGGCCGGCCAGATGCATGATGTCGGCAAGATCGTTATACCTACGGAAGTGCTTAGCATGCCCGGCCGGCTTAACCACGCACAGCAGATGCTGGTCATGCGTCACGCCCAGGCCAGCTACGACATCCTCAAGCCTATTGACTTCCCCTTCAATGTGGCGGATGTTGTGCACCAGCATCATGAAAGATTGGATGGCTCCGGCTATCCTCTCGGCCTCAAGGGTGACCAAATATTACTTGAATCCAGGATACTTGCCGTAGCGGATGTCGTTCAGGCCATGACTACGAGCCGCTCATACCACTCGCCCTACGCGATAAACAGCGTGCTGGAAGAACTGGAAGCGCACAAGGGACAACTTTATGATGCGGATGTAGTGGATACCTACAAGAGGCTTGTTACAGAAAAAAGTTTACCCGGCGCGGCTGTCAAAGACCGGGAATATCCAAACAATTAGCGGTCCAGTATATAATTGTCGCCGGCCGAAGCAATCGTAATATTCTTTTTGGCTTCCTGGACCATGACTGGGTCTTGAGTTAGGGTCAGCACCTTGTTGAAATCAATTATGGCCAGATCGCTTTTCTGAGTAAGTATATATAGGATGCCCCGGTTCATATAGGCTTCCGGCATTGTGGGATCCAGTTGAATCGCCTTATTAAGGTCTATCAGGGATAAGTCGTATTTGGTCAGTTCATAATAGGCCCATCCCCTGTTGTTATAGGCAAAGGCTAGCTTGGGATCAAGGGACAGTGCCGTATTCAAATCTATCATCGCCTGGTTCCATTGGTGTATTTTATTCAGCGCCCAGCCGCGGTTGCTGTAAGCATCTGCCAGAGAGGGGTCGAGATTGATGGCGTTGGATAGGGATGCTATGGCCGGATCATAGAGCTGAATAAGGATATCAGCCTTGCCCTGGTTATTATAGACCTTAGCCAGGTTACTATATGCCGAGGATTGGCTATAGCCCAGCGTAACTGCCATGTTCAGGTCGTTTATTGCATTCCCGTAATCACCCGCTTCATTGTAGGCCCAGCCCCGGTTGTTATAAGCTTCCGCAAGCTTGGGGTCCAGTTGGATAGCCTTGTTCAGGTCATCAAGTGCGCTCGTGTAATCCTTTTTATCTATGGATGCCAGCGCCCGGTTATTATAGGCCGTGGCAAGCTTCTTATTAACTTCCGGCAGATCGGACTGCAGGCTAATCGCCTTCTGATACTCGGTGATGGCGGAATCCCAGTTTCCTTGCTTGGCGTATGAGTCGCCCAGCCACATATGGTCGACAGCAGAGCCCGATGAACACGCGAACAATGAAAGCAAGAAGAATGCCAGTATTATACTTAACCGGATGCGCATATTACACCTCATTCCCGTACTAAATCGCCCATTCTGACGGGCGGCTGATTATCCGCCCGGAACTTTCATCAATTACCGGGAGTCCTACCCTGACCATTTGAAACGAAGTACGTAAGAACCCCTGGGAGGTTTGAGGATTAACCGCCGGAATATCCCGAATGATAGACGGGTAGTAGTTCCCCGAAGGAGCCACCTACATAAGAAGAACCATTTATAGACTGCGGAGTGATATTTAAGCCATAGATGGGAGTAACTGAAATTACTGCGCCGAAAATGATCAAGCCTATTATAATTGCCAACACCGTTTTGGACTGCCATTTCTTAAAATCTATTGTCGCCATTTTTGCACCTCCGGTTCGTCATCCCGGTAAAGTCAAGTTACATTCCACTGCGATTATAACAAGTGCCCCTATACGTGTCAATTTCTTATAAGCTGTAATTTGTCGGAGTCGCTATAAAAAATATGTAACATTTAGCTGATTATTTAAGGGGTACTAATATCGATATAAATATACAGAGGGTCTTTAAAGTAGGGTTCCTGGTCAGTATCCTTATATAAATAAAAATCAATCCTCTGGTTTGCACCCGAGGAATTCAGAATGAAATTTACATTACCCTCCCATTTCTCACCCGGAACCAGCAAGCCTGTAGTATTTTCACCGATTATTTTTCCTGAATTGACGGCACTCACCGAATAGTTCTCGGCTATAGCTTCATGGTTTATAACGACACCTTTTAAATTTAACCACTCATTAATTTTGGCCTGTCGCGGGTAGTTTTCCGCTTTTCCTTCCGAATTGAGAATATAGAACTCGGTGGGTTGCTGGGTTGGCGGAAGGGAGATGGCGAAATAAAGTGCGGCTCCGGCAACGCATAGTACTACCAGTACGCCGGCTACTATGAAGCCTTTGTATAGCGTACTCATTGCCCTCCAGCCTGAAAAGTCGAAATGCAATGTTACTATCAAACGCGATTCTGGAGGTAACAGCCAGCTCCTGACTATAGCGGCAACACATGCAAGAACGATGAGCGAAGCCAGTGAGATCAATATTGGATAAAAGCGTATGCCCCAGGGAGTAAAATTCAGGACAAAGCCTATAAGCGGCAGAATGGCTATACTTAAACCGAAGCTGAGAGCAATCCGCTCAACACATCGTAAATCTCCTTTATAAGGAAACATAAGGGAGATCAATGCATAACCGGGAAAGAAAAGCATAAATAGAAAGCTCAGGATTATACGTGGTAGGCCGGATGTTAACGCTGCGATAGGGAATAGGATGGCTGTCAGAGCCACAAGTATTCCCAGTATAATGCGGTTATCCCATCTCATGCTTCTATATTAAATAACCTGGTTACGCCGTTAATTTCTGCCGTGTGTGTTCCCAACTTTAAGAGGGAGACCTGGAAATCCAGATGAAGGCTCAAGCCCTGTAATATTCTGACCTCAGAGGATGCAAACATCCTGCCGTCAATTGTAAGGGTGATCACATGATCGGTGCGCGAGCGGTCCATATTGGTTGCATTAAAAGAAATGAGTATTTTCTCCCCCGGCTGTGATACGGGCGGCCGGATTTTCAAATCAGTTATTCTCAGACTGTCAACCTTATCGTTTGCTATAATGGCCGGTGTTTTTACTGAATCATGGGTAGACATAACTGCTGAAGAAGTTTCTGCAGAGGTTGGCTTATCAGTTCCCGTTATTGACATAATATTATTTTTTTCGGTTGGAGGGCTACTTTTGCCTGACTTATCATTTGTTATAAAAATGTAACATGCAAATATCAGCGAAGCTATAATAACGGCTATACTGACAATGATCAGAATAGTTTGCAGCTCTGCAGGCATAAAAACCTCAAAACTGTTGCCATTTGTGAGGATAATACACTTGACAATGATTGTCATATATTATAATGTTATCTTACCATATATAAATGAAGGATAAGGGGAAATAGTTCAGTGGTTACTACTGTGACGATCAGTACTATTACGGTAATTGCAGCCGCTACAGTGGTTTTAGGTATAGGCATATTTGTGTCCGTGCTGCTTGTTGGTCTTCTGTCGGGAAGGGAGCTTTTGCAAGCGAGCGGGAGTGCCAGGAATAAATTGATAGCACGTTCCCTGCTAATCGGTATAATTCCTCTGCTTATCGGCTTTGCCGTCATAGTCGCTTTAAAAGTTGCCGATATTCTGGCCTAGGATAAAGGGCGCCACCAGGAATAGAACCACATTAGCTGTACCATGGGACAGGATTGCTCCAAGTAATGATCCTGTCCTTTTTACTATAGCGGCGAAAAACAAAGCCACACAAAATACGAAGACAAAATCCCCCCACGAATAAAAGCCGAGATGCAGTACGGCAAAAATAAGGCTGACCAGGACGATTCCCTGAAGGCCCATCATCTCTTCGGATAGTTTCTGTAGAATTCCACGAAATATTAGTTCCTCTACCAAACCTGAGGTCACTATAAGGACCAGCGCCGGCAGCCAGAAACTCTGCCATGATAGGCCGTTAATTAATGGGCTTGTACCGAGGATAAGGTATTCGATCAGTCCTATGGCGGCTCCACTTACGATACCTCCGATAATCTGCCATGGCCAGTAGCGCAGGGTGAAACCGACAGCGGAGGGCTTCAAACCGATTATCCACATTACTGCGACAGAAGCAACGAGTAAAGGCGCATAAATTATGGGGAACCTGTATACCAGAGATATCTGCACCAGAGGCATAGCGAGGCTCATAATACGTACCAGGGGCACCAGGCCCAGCGCCAATAGCAGGTTTCTTTTTCTTAAGTCAGATACAAAAACTGACTGGACGATAAAAGCTATTAAAATCACACTATATGCCATCACACCGGCAAGGGGATAAAGAAAGACTGTTAATAGCTCTGCCGCAGCGATGGCTATGAAGCAAAACCAGAAGGGCCATGCTACCGACCTTGAAAACGGAAAATATAGTTGCTCTCATTTCACATCCATCCGCAAATTTAAAGATAGGTATGGGCCGGCTGGTCGTTCTTATAAAGTAGGAATTCAACCGTCTGGTTGTCCCCGGCCTTAGTAAGGGTAAAATTAACCGGCTCTTCCCATTTTTGGCCGTCGGCCAGGTTTATGGATTCAGTCTGCCCGATCGTCGTGTTATCGTTTTCAAGGAGAACACGGTAGCTGACCACATGTGCTCCTGGTTTGCTATGCCTACTGTGACAGCCACCGGGGCATTGGCCTGGACGTCCTTCGGATAGTTTTCAGCCTTACCATCCGCTCCGAGAAGATAGAACTCAGTAAAAGCATTACCTATTGTGCGGTATGACGGATAGCCAGATTATTGCGGCGATAACCACAACTATCAAAGCAGCAAATACGAAAGTAAGAATCTTGTTCAGCAAATCTTAATTTCTTACCTTTAGAATTAGCGACTATCATAGCAAAATAGAACGAAAAAATATAGAGACAGGGTAATTATTTTGACGCTACAGCGCTACAATTCACGTGCTACAACCTGCTGTGTCCACATATAATACTGGCCAAACCCTATCTGAGAACTTCGGCAACAGGGACAGGAGTAAGCGGAAAAATTTGGAGTTTGAAGAAATTGTTAGGTTGAAGCACCAACCCCTTGTCTAGCTTGTACAGAATGTATTTGGTGCAAAACTGAATATGTCTGGGCGTCTCCATCGATGGGCATGTCCGGTATCTGCCTTTGCATATCAGATTTGTTAATATTTATTTTGTAGATTATTCCTACTTTGCAGTTGTCGCAAAAAATGGAATTACAATCATCTCTGGGACCACAGACATCGCATATATAACTCACCTTCTCAGACCCCCTAATTTTATTTTTGAACCATCATTTATATCATTAAAAACGGCGCTACATTGGAAAAGTTTAGGTCGCAATTAATTAATTAATGCTTAATGAGTGTTGCATAAATAAGTGATACATCCAATACCCATTTGGATAAAAAAATAGACCCTCTATATACTCATTGAAAATTATTAAAATCATAATGATATACTAGCGGTGCCTTGTAGGCTTAAGTGTCGACACTAATTGATACTATAAACCGCCAGTTGCTCGTGATAGAATTATCCATAATTGACTTACCGGAAAATAGGCTAAATGTATAAAACGTTTGGGCTTTTACTTATTTTAACTTTGGCTTTCTATATGGCATTTATACCGCATATAGGGTATGCCTATCCACTGCATGTAGATGAGTGGATGCACATGACCTATGCGGAGACCATTGCCCAAACCGGTTCAATCACATTTCCCGATCCATTTACCGGTCTTACAATGATCGGCTAGGGAATAACCTGTGGGTCGGCTTTCATATTTTTTTGGCAATGTTCCAGCAAGTGAGTGGCATCGACTGGATTATCCTACTCAGATATTTCCCACCGATCATTTTCATGCTTACTGTCCTTGCTGTGTATATACTGGCTAACCGTGAGGGCTACGGTTTGGAGGCGGCTTTCTTTACCTGCCTCATACCTACTACCGGCGGCCTGCTGGGTCCTGCTTTCATGGTACCTATGGCGCTGGGCCTGCTTTTTATACCGCTCTCGTTGTTCATGGCTTACAACGTAAGGAGCCCGGCATCCTATCTGATTATTTTCCTGTTTACCTGTTTCTTACTGATGTCTCATGCTACGACTGCCGTCATATTGAGTATTCTCCTTTTACCTTATATTATCCTGCATTTCAAGTCCGAAAGAGCTCGTAGCCTTGGGATATTAGCCTCCGTAGCTTTTCCCTTTGTACTTGCCACTCCTTTAATAATCAATATCATTACCAGCCGTGCGGGCCAGCTTTTCACACAGCAGTTCATACCGTCCTACGTAGAGGTTCCCGCGTTGTTATGGAAATACGGCCTTTTACCGCTTGCCGTCAGTCTTATAGGGACCATATTCCTCATATGGAAGGGAGGCAGGAAAAACTTAAGCCTTATTTTAGGGCTGGTTATATTGGTGGCCGTCTTGCTTGTATATATCAGATTGCATTATGGATTGGAAGAAATATACGAGCGTGGATTAACAACAGTCCTCTTACTGCTCAGCGTGCTCGCCGGCGCAGGCTTCTTCTTTTTAAGAACACTTAAGTTGCCCGCGGGTTTTCGGAGCAGATTCCAATTTGCAGGTTCCCAAAATGCCCGTATCTTTGGGTGCAGCGTCATAGTTGCGGCAGCCCTGATTATTGCCATTCCAACGAGGATGAATGCCGTCTTCTACCATATTATTGATGACCATGATTATCAGTCATTTACCTGGATTAAGGATAACTCGGGCACAGGCTACAGATCTGCTGTTGTGGACCCATGGAAAGCCACTGCTTTCACTGCTGTAACCGGGACAAATATTGCCCATAGAATATGGTTCCAGCCGGAACTGGGGGACGAGGCCATTGTTCATTTTCTCGAAACGGGCTGCACGAATGAAGCATTTATGAAGGATAATAAACTATCATTTGTATATAGCTCATTGCCATGTAACAACAATGAATTAATTAAGGTGAGAGACAGAGTGTTTCTCACTAGTCCTAACATATCTAATAGCTTTGCAACCGAAAACGAGTTGCAAAACGACGGCTTTGAAGCGGTTTATGGGAATCCGCCTGAATACTGGGATCGTTGGTCACAGAATTGCCAACCAACGTTCCTATTTCCAGAAACGGGTAGAGGTGACGGCTGGTGTGCTGGTATAAGAATGTACAATTCTGCACCCTATCAATCATCACCAGTGGCGATATGGAGCCAAGATATTTGTGTTCAACCTGGTAAATCATATGTTGTTGGCGGATGGATAAAAACCGAAAATATACAGGGACAAGGTGGTGCAATGATTGTGCCTCACTGGAAAGGGGCGGGCGGTATATGGATCAGCGCTAGCGAGTTTATGCCATATATAATGGGTACAAATGGGTGGACATATTATGAGGGGAAAGTCACTGCTCCAGCCGGTGCAAAGATATGTAGTATATGTTGTCTTATAGCGGAATGTTCTGGTACAGCCTGGTATGACGACATATTATTTAAAGATGAACCGAATTCACAAAGTCAGAGCGATTATTTAGTGAAGCCGTCATTTAATGGGCAGAGGCTTATAAAGTCAGATGCCGTTAATAGAAACCAAATAAACTGCGAAAACGCCAAACAGTGA